>NZ_JBAQEO010000612.1:0-3577 GCF_049286785.1 Rhodococcus sp. (in: high G+C Gram-positive bacteria)
CCGCAGGATTACTCGCCGGACGACGAGGCCTGTGGCTCGCGTCGTTTCCGGACTAGATCTGTTTGAGGTCGATGGCTCCGGCCAACGTTTCGAGGTATTTGGGGTTTCCCACTCTGGATTGGACGACAGCACCGCACACGATGTCGGCGACCCAGAGTGCCGGTTCGACGCGGCCGATAGCGTGGTTGACCCTTAACGATGACGTGATGACCTGCTGCGAACGGAACTTCTGCAGTATGTCGAGGTCACTGGCATCGAGGTGGCTACGGGATTCGAGGGTGATGTGGGAACAGGGCATCTCTGCAAGGTTCGGCAATAGGTATTCGAGGCACTTGCGACGGTGTCGGCGGTCGGATGCGCCCGCCTCGGTATGGATCACTACCAGGCCTGCCAGCGGGAGTTCGCTGACGGCCTCGACCAGCTGATGCCGCCGATCTGTGCTGCTGCCATGCCAATGCACCTTCTTCTCGTGTCCCAGGCGGAGCGATTCCATCGCCTTCCGGACGGCAGGGACATCGTCTTCCTCGCATAAGGCCGCGGCGAGTAGATAGGTGTTGGGGTCACGGTCCGGTTGTGATCCGCTCTCGTCACCCCAAGCTGTCAGCATGAGCAGCAATCCTATGCAGTGGGCGCGACACCACTTGTCGGGTCCCGCGATCGGAACGCCAGCGGCAGATACAGTCCCCTGGGGACTTGGGCAGGCGGTCGACTCTACATCGACCGCGGTCTTGGGAAGAGCAAGTGACTCTTAATCACTGGGTCCGCTTGGAGGACTGTCCTGGCCCACTGACTGTCAAACCGAAACCGCCTATAGCCGCTACCAACCCGCCCGATGCCTGTGACATCCGAAGGCCAGGCGTCACATCCGGCGGCCGCCCCGTTGGTTCTCTTGCGTCTCGATGGCGTGGGCATGCCCGTGCATCTGCCGCTCGTGGTCGGTGTTCTCCTGCTGCCGAGTCTGACGCTGTTGTTCCTCGCGGTACTGGTCGACATGATCATGGAAGATCTGGGCGCGGTCGTGGACGGCGTGGAAGTCGCCGAGTTCGGCCTTCTTGTCGGGGCGGTCGCCGGCGAGTGAGGTGGTGTCTGTGATCCGATAGGTGCTGCGGTAGGCGTGGATATCGGCTGCTGCGCGGTCCCAGTCGACGGCCAGTTCGTCCTCGTAGGGGCGCGGTCCGAGGTGTTGGGTCCATGCGAGGTTGGTGGGAAGTTCGACGTCCACGTTCTCGGATTCCGCCCCCCGTTGTGCAGTGGCGGCGATCTCGAGCACGGTGGTTTCGCGGAAAGCGGCGATGTCGGTGTACTCGTCTCGCAGCTGCTGGGCGAGGGCGGGATCGACCTGGTGCGCGTCGACGTCGGGGGAGGGCACCCAGTGCGGGGCGGCCGGGTTGATCGGTTCGTGTCCTGCCGGTGCGATCTCGTCGAGCGCTTCGACCACTCGGCTGATGTTGGACATGGTTCCGGCGTGCGCAGCGAGTTCTGAACACAGGTCGGCGAGCTCGCGGCCGCCGTGGGTCGTATGGACGCGTAGTCGCCCGGCGACGTCGTTCCATCGAGGGTCGCCGCCACGGTCGGCCATCGCGGCGGCGACGGGCAGGTGCTCGCGCAGGACCGCGTCGTTCTCGTCGAGCCACTGGGCGTTGAGGTCTCGGGTCGCCGTTGTCAGAGCGGGCCCGATGTCGCTGGCGAGGGAGACGGCGGTGATCGGCTTGCCCTGTTCTGTGAGCTGGCGGGCGTGCCACTGAAGAATCTCGGCCGGGTTGAGGCCAGCAAGTGAGGCGTTCCGGAGCTGACGGCCGAGGCGCCACGCGGCCTTGTCGGCGGTGATGCTGGCGGCTGTCTCCGGGTCGAACACGGCCTCGACCGGGCGGCGGACCCGTTCGCGGTCGAGCACGGTGCGAGTCTGCCGGTAGTCGCGGATCTTCGCCCCGACGCCGTCGGCGTCGTGTTCGGCGGCAGGGCGCGCCTCGGTGTACAGCTCGGCGACGATGCGGGCGTAGTCGTCGAGTTCCATGTCGGTGTGCGGTGCGCGCGGAGGCAGGGGCGGGAGCGCCGCCCCGGTTGGCTCACCAACAGCGGCAGCAGCGTTGGTGATGCGGGCGTTCAGGACGGCGGCGACGTCGCGGGCGGTGTGCAGTTCGCCGCGGGAGACGGCCTCGTTGAGTACATGTGATGCGCTGTCGCCGCGGTCGTGGATGTCGGCCAGCGTGGCACGGAGGGAAGCCAGGCTGCCGGGGTGTGCCGTTTCCATCGTCGCGAGGATCGTGGCCGGTAGTGACCGGTCGAGGAGGTGGTCGAGCCACCGATCCCGCAGCCGCGTCTGGGCGGCGAGGTACGCCTCGTGGAGCCGTTCGGGGCTGTTCGCCTGCCGTGTGGCCTCATGGATTTCGGTGATGGCGGCTCGGTGTCCGTTGTCGGCGGCGAGGATTCGGCATAGCACGTCGTGCGCCTGTGGGGTCTGGTGTTCCCCGAGGTGCATGCCCTCGGTGTCCTGGGTGACGCCGGGTTCTGTGGGCACGTAGAGGTGGTTCTCGGTGCGGCCGCGGGTGACCGCGACGTAGAGGCCGGCCCGGTTGGTGGCACCGGTGACCGCGGTGTGCGAGGTGTCGACGGTGATGCCCTGGCTGCGGTGCACGGTGGCGGCGTAGCCGAGTTCGGTGTCGCGGCGCACGTACTTCGCGGGCAGCACGATCGACCCGTGATGGGTCTTGCTGCGCACCGTCAGTGAGCCGTCGGGGTTGACGGCGGTGACGGTCCACAGGTCGCCGTTGCGGACGAACATGTTCCGCCGCCGACCACCCAATGTCCGCAGGGTGCGATCGTTGCGGCGGGTCAGGACGGTGTCACCGACACCAGCGGTGAGCTCGTCCGACAACACGGTGGTGCGGGCTTCGTTTGCGATGCCGCGGCCGCGTTGGTGGGCCTGCACAGAGAGGTTGACCTCGCGGACATCGTCACCGGTGGAGAGCATCACGATGGACTGAAGACCGGCGTCGGTGTCGGCGATGTAGGCGACGGCGGCCTGGTCTTTCATCTCGGCGGCGGTGCCGCTGTGGATCCAGCCGCGGCCGTCGAACAACTCCAGGCTTTCCGGGTTCCCGGCGCGGACTTGCAGCGAGTTTTCGGCTTGTTCGAGGTCGTCGCCGAACCGGACCACGTCGGTAAGTTCGGGTGCCTTGGTCTCTTCGGCGAGCAGCCGCAGGGCACCACCGGTTTCGACGGCGTCGAGCTGAGCGGGGTCGCCGAGCAGCCGGACGATCGCACCCTTTGCACGGGCGATGTCGGTGATTGCAGCGAGGTCCTTGGTCGAGGCGAGGGATGCCTCGTCGACCAGAAGCATGGTCCCCGGGGTGATCTCGATCGAGGATGGGAGACTGCCCGGCTTGTCGCCGATGACGCCGCGCCAGGGGTAGGTCAGGGTGGCGAGGGTGTGGGCTTGCACCCCGATTTCCTCACCTAAGGTTTCGGCTGCAACGGCGGACGGGGCGAGTGCAATGACCTGGTGGCCGACCTTCTGCCAGGTGTCGGCGACGGCCTTCATGGAGGTGGTCTTGCCGGTGCCGGCGGGGCCGATACC
>NZ_JBAQEO010000613.1:0-2276 GCF_049286785.1 Rhodococcus sp. (in: high G+C Gram-positive bacteria)
AGTCCGTCGAAGTCAAACCGACCAGCGACTATCTGTCGATCGTCGAGGCGATGCGCTCCGGCCTGATCGACGTCGCGGCGTTCAGTCCATTCCCGACCCCACTCGCGGAGGCAGTCGCCGGAGTAAAGCCGCTTGTCGTGGCCAAAGGGGCCGCGTACAGCTCGGTTTTCGTGTGCCGCACGGACGCCGGAGTCGATTCGATCGAGGATCTGCGCGGAAAGAAGATCGCCTTCGTCGACGCCGGGTCGACGAGTGGTAACTACATTCCCAAGCTGCTGCTGAAGCGTGCCGGCATCGATCCGGAGACCGATGTCCAGGGAACGTATGCGGGCGGGCACGATACCGCGGAACTCGCGGTGAAGCAGGGTTCGGTCGACTGCGCGGCCGACGCGCGGTCCTCGTACGAGTCGATGGTCTCCAAGGGGGTGATCGACGGCTCGTTCCAGCGCATAGTCGCCGAATCCGACCCGATCCCCGTCTCGCTGGTCATCATTGCGCGTAAGGATCTCGACCCGTCGATCCAAGAGAACATCGTCGACGCCTTCGTCAACGGCGACAATGCAGCTGCGCTCGCGGTCGTCAAGGCGAAGAGCTTCGAGGAGGCGCAGGAGAGCGACTTCCAGATCTTCCGTGATGCCGCCAACGAACTCGGTGTGAATCTCGAAGAACTGTCCCGCAAATGACGGACGACGAGAGAGCAGTTCCGCGGTTGGAGGCGGACTCGGTGAGTTACCGATACCCGGACGGAACCGCGGCGCTACATGATGTGTCACTTCAGGTGGAACCCGGGGAGATCGTGGCTGTTCTCGGCCGGAGCGGTGCGGGGAAGTCGACCTTGATGCGATGCCTGGCAGGTCTGGAGACGCCGACGAACGGTCGAATTCTGCACGACGGCCAGGACCGCAGCGGATTACGGGGGCGCAGCAAACGCCGGGCGCACGCGCGGGTAGGAGTGATCTTCCAGGAGTTTCAGCTGGTGGAGCGGGCCACCGTGCTGTCCAACGCCCTGATCGGACGCCTCGCCTACCAGCCCACGGTGCCGAGCCTGCTGCACTTTGTTCGACGAAGCGACCGCGAGATCGCGGTAGGGAGCGTCCGCAGCCTCGGACTCACCGATCAGTTGCGTAAACGCGCCGACGCACTGTCGGGTGGACAGCGCCAGCGGGTGGCGATTGCACGGGCTCTCGCGCAACAGCCGGACATGCTCCTGGCCGATGAGCCGGTGGCGAATCTCGATCCCGTCCTCGCCCGCGGCGTCGTCGACGACATCGTGCGGCTGGCGCGCGTCGACGGACTCACCGCCGTCCTGAACCTGCACGACGTCGAGTTGGCCCGGGTCGTGGCTGATCGGCTCATCGGGCTACGCGCGGGGCGCCTGGTCTTCGACCGTCCGACCGATTCGGTGTCGGCGGTCGACCTCGACCTGCTCTATGCGGATCCGAATCGTCCTCTCGCCGAGGTGCATTGACCATGACGCTCGATACCGAACCCGCAGGCACATCCGCTGAGCGTGCGCCCGACCTGGCGGCACTGCGCCGTCCCTCATTGCAGACAGGCATCGGCACACTCGCCGTCGTGCTCGTGATCTTGTGGTCGGCGCGGGCCACCGAGTTCTCCCTGGAGGCGTTGCTCGACGGGATTCCCAACATCGTCGACGTCGTCAGTCGAATGTTTCCGCCCAAACTCGACATCCTGCCGAAGGCGATCGAGTTGATGGGGGAAACCCTGGCTATCGCGGTGATCGGCACCGTGGTCGGGGTCCTCATTGCGATCCCGTGGGGACTGCTGGCTGCCCGCTCGGTGTTCCACCAGGCGTGGCTGCATCACGCCGCCCGCACCTCCATCAACCTCACCCGCGCCATCCCCGAGTTGATGTGGGCACTGCTGTTCGTCTCCGCTGTCGGACTCGGCCCCCTCGCAGGGACCCTGGCCATCATCATCGGTTCCGCAGCCGGTATGGCGCGCTTGTTCGCCGACATCTTCGAGACGACGGACATGCGTGCATGGGAAGCCGCCGCGGCTTCCGGCGCCAGTCGGTCCCAGCGAATCAGCTGGGTGCTTCTGCCGCAGAGCACACCGACCCTTGCCAGCTACACGCTCCTGATGCTGGACGGAAATGTCCGTGCTGCTTCGCTTCTCGGGATCGTCGGCGCCGGCGGTATCGGCATGGAACTGACCCAGCAACTCCGCCTCTTCGAATACGGAAACGTTCTCACGATCGTCCTTGTCGTTCTGGTCGTCGTGGTAACCCTCGACCGCGGCGCCGCATATCTGCG
>NZ_JBAQEO010000614.1:0-30129 GCF_049286785.1 Rhodococcus sp. (in: high G+C Gram-positive bacteria)
AACTCGGCGCCGGCGGCTCCGGCTATCTCGTGCTCGACAAGCCGTGGCCGGCGATGCTCCGCGGCATCTGGGGCGACATGGACCGCTACCGCGACACCTACTGGTCCCGCTACCCCGAACAGGGCTGGTACTTCGCCGGAGACGGCGCCAAGTACGACGAGGACGGCGCGCTGTGGGTCCTCGGACGGGTCGACGACGTCATGAACGTCTCCGGTCACCGCATCTCCACCTCCGAGGTGGAATCAGCGCTCGTCGGTCACCACGGTGTCGCCGAGGCCGCCGTCGTCGGCGCCGCCGACGAAACCACCGGGCCGGGCATCGTCGCATTCGAGATCCTGCGCGAGGGAATCGAGAACACCGGCGACCAGCTCGTCAACGAACTCAAGGCCGAAGTCTCGCGGGAAATCAGCCCCATCGCCAAACCCCGGCAGATCATGATCGTGCCCGAACTGCCCAAGACCCGGTCCGGCAAGATCATGCGCCGCCTGCTGAAGGATATCGCCGAAGGCCGCGACCTCGGCGACACCTCCACCCTCGTCGATCCCAAGGTCTTCGACGCGATCCGCGGTAAGTAGGCGGGACGCCTGCACGCTGTCGAGCGACTGATCCTTCGTTTCGCGTATCACCAGCCGTGAGACGAAGGTCAGCGCCGCAGCGACGAGCCCCACGATCATCCGGTGATCACAAGCGGATCTGGTGGTACGTGGGAGACCGACACCGCGGCGGCGCCCGGACTCGAGGTCTCGTCGTCCTCGATTTCCGCGACATCTTCACTCTCGATGTCCGGCGACGGCCGGTGGACCGTTAGCCTGCTTCTAGCGAGACTCGCGTAAGCGGGAATCGATGCCGGGCCTCCGCGGCCCGACGGAAAGACCTGGACGTGCACGAGCTACCTGGAGGGGTCGACAAGTGAGCATCACTCACGGCAAGGGAGACAGCCCGCGATACACGGGAGACGGGGTGCCGAACACGGTGTCCTCGATTCCCCTCACCGGTGTCGACGTGGAGACCCCCGGCGAGGCAAGCCTCGGCACGCTGGTCAAGCATGCAACTGCGCAGGTCTCGACCCTGGTACGCGCCGAAGTCGAACTCGCGAAGGCCGAGGTGACCGGCGAGGTCAAGAAGGGCCTGCAGGGCAGCCTGTTCTTCATTCTCGCGTTCACGGTCCTGCTCTTCAGTTCGTTCTTCTTCTTCTTCTTCCTCGCCGAACTTCTCGACATCTGGATCGCCCGCTGGCTGGCTTTCCTCATCGTCTTCCTGATCATGATCGTGGCGACTGCGATCTTCGGCCTGCTCGGTTATCTGCGAGTACGCAAACTCCGGGCACCGGAGAAGACGATCGATTCCCTCAAGCAGGCGAGGTCGGTGCTGCCGTCCTCACATCCGGACACGCAGGCGCAGATCACTGCGCCCGCCGGACGTCACGCGCGTTAACGCAACACACTCCGTGGCGCCACCCGATCCGTCCACTGTCCGTTTCGACGAACACTGGACGCACCGCGACATTCATGCCAACGGGATCCGTTTCCATACCGTCGAGACCGGCGCATCCGACCCGGATGCGCCGCTCGTCGTCCTCCTGCACGGATTCGCCGACTTCTGGTGGTCGTGGCGCCACCAACTGCCGGCACTGGCCGACGAAGGGTTTCGCGCCGTCGCCGTCGACCTCCGCGGTTACGGCGACTCCGACAAACCACCACGTGGCTACGACGGGTGGACCCTCGCCGGCGACATCGCCGGCCTGATCCGCGCCATGGGTTACGGCGAGGCGACGCTCGTCGGTCACGCGGACGGCGGACTCGTCTGCTGGGCCACCGCCGTTCTCCACGCGCGGCTGGTGCGGTCCATCGCCCTGATCAGTTCGCCACATCCCGTCGCATTGAAACAGGCTGTCCTGCACGACCGGCGTCAACGCAAGGCGTTACTCCCCTCCTTCCTCGCCTGCCAGTTGCCGTGGCGTCCCGAACGGCAGCTCACGCACGACGACGGGGCGGCGATGGAGCGTCTCATCATCGGACGGTCCGGCCCCACATGGCCGCAGAATCCTGAGTTCGAGCTCGTGAACTCGCGGATGCGCTCAGCGATCCAGATTCCCGGAACGGCTCACAGCACGCTGGAATACCAGCGCTGGGCGTTCCGCAGCCAGTTCCGGCCCGACGGCGCCAAGTTCATGTCGCTGATGGAACAGACCCTGCAGATCCCGGTGTTGCACCTGCACGGTGATCTCGACACGTACGTGCTGGCCGACACGGTGCGGCGCAGCCACCGGTACGCCCCCACCCAGCAACTGCAGATGATCGGCGGCGTCGGCCACTACGCCCACTGGGAGGCGCCGGAGCGTGTGAACGATGCGCTGCTCGGCCATATGAGGGCACTCGGGGCCTGACCCCGCTCAGACGATGCAGGCGCCGGTGGCCACCGCGAGGGAGGACTCGGCCCCCGCCTGCAGTTGACGCGACACCTCCGCGGCGGTGAGCACGAACCCGGTATCGCTGTTGTCCACCGCGGCGCCGAACACCACCCCGAGCACCTGTCCCCCGTCGTCGACGAGAGGACCACCGGAGTTGCCCTGCCGGATCGAGCCGCGGACGGTGTAGACCTCCCGCTCGACCGTCCCGGTCCGATAGATATCCGGTCCGGAGAGATCGAGGATCTCACGCACGCGTGCGGCGCTTGCCGTGTACGGACCACCGCCCGGGTAGCCGAGGACGAGGGCGCTTTCTCCGGTGCGCGCGGGCTCCTGCGCGAAGTCGAGAACCGGCGCGTCGAGTCCCGGCACCTCGAGGACCGCGACATCGGTCGACGGATCGAACAACACGACCTCGGCATCCAACTGGCCCTGCGCCGTGTCCACGACTATTCCGGCGGTCCCGGCCACCACGTGCGCGTTGGTCATCACCCGGTCGGGAGCAACGACGAAACCCGACCCCTCGAGTGCCCGCTGGCAGCTCGGAGCCACACCCCTGATCCGCAGCACACTCTCCTGCAGCGACGCCGCGACCGGACTTTCCAGAACACTCGCGTCCGGCGGGTCGACGGTGGTGATCGGGGTTCGCCCGAACGGACCGATGACGTCGGGTAGTCCGGAGGTGTCGAGCAGCGCCGAGAATTCGGTGGGCAGACGGCGCATCCAAGGGGGTGCGAGACCGTCGACCGTCTCGAGCACGCTCGACCCGCGCACCGCCGCCGCCAACTGCGGTTGCGAAGACGAAGTGAGCGGGATGGCCAGCAACCATGCCGCGACGAACACTGCAACGGCCTGAACTCCGGCCCCGATCACGCTGTCGGCCGAGCGTGCGGCAGGGCTGTGCATACTGCCCCGCGCGGCGCGGCCCAGGACCATTCCGGCGACCTCACCGACGATCACCAGCACCACGATCAGCGCGATGCCCGCCAGCACCCGAAGGCGTCCCTCGTCGACGTGCACCAGCACGTGGGGTGCGATGAGAATGCCCGCGACAGCACCGAGCAGCACCCCGACGAACGCCAGCACCGACGCCACCGCTCCGTGACGCCAGCCGGAGGTGGCAGCGACGAGAGCGATCAGCGCGATCGCCAGATCGATCCACTGCGAACCCGTCATCGCTCGACCGCCGGATGATCGTGACGATGCCTCGGGTGCTCGTCGAGGTGATAGTCCAGGCCCGCCAGCACGGCGTCGAGATCACGGATGTCGTCCCGATCCCACTCCTGCTCCCAACCGGACACCGTGAGCAACGCCGCGAGAATCCCCGCGGTGAAACCCCAGACGAGCATGCCGTCGACAAGGAAGGCCGGGCCCTGATATCCGGCGAGGTGGCGAACCTGGAACCGGTTGTCCGGATCGATCAGCGTGTGCACGGGAACCCGGGCGACGCGTGTCGCCTCGGCTGGATCGACAACACCGACCGCGCTGGGCGATTCCCAGTACGCGATGACGGGAGTGACGTCGAATCCGGACGGCGGAATGAAGATCTCCCCGAGGACGGCGAGTGGACGCACCCCGGACGGGTCCAGGCCCGTCTCCTCCTGCGCCTCCCGCAGAGCGGTGGCGATGGGTCCGTCGTCCTCCGGATCGCGGGCCCCACCGGGAAACGCCACCTGCCCGCTGTGCTGGCGCATGGTCGCCGCACGCTGGGTGAGGAGAATGTCGGCCTCCGCAGGGAGCCCTCCCGACATCAGCGGGTCGTCCTCGAAGGGGCCACCGAACAGCACCAGGACAGCCGCATCACGCGTGGTGGCACCGTTCGGAGCCCGTCGATCCAGAACAGGATTGATGCGATGGGGATCGGCCGGAGTCCGCTGCACCACACGCCGCAACCAGGCCGGAACGGCGGCATCAGTGGAGATCATCATGCCGCTACCCCCAGATTGTCCTGTACGGCAGCTGCGATTTCGTCGACGCTCCGGAACGGTTGCGGGACAATTTTCGCCACGGTCCCATCTGCTCGCACCAGCACCGACACAGGGAGCACAGCGGGCGCTTCGACCGCGGCCCGAACGCGCCCGTCGCCGTCCTGCACACCGGGCAGCGTCACGGCGTAGTCGATCAGCCTGGACAACGCGCGGGACTCATCGGGATCGGTGTGCACCGTGAGCACGGTAACCGCGTCACCCGCACGATCGGAAAACTGCTGCATGTACGGCAACTCCTCGGCACACGGCTCGCACCAGTAGGCCCACAGATTCACCAGTGCCGGGGTGCCGGCGAGAGCCGACGCAAGATCGACGGGGCTGCCGTCCCCCACACATTCCAGGACGATCCCGGACAGCACGGAATTCTGGGTAGACGCCCCGGACGGAGTGGGACACGACGTGAGACCGGCCGCCGACCGCAGCTCGGACAGCGCCTCGGGATCCGCTGTCACCGAGGCCGTCGTCCGCGCGCCGGACCCGAACCTGTCCTCGTACGACGGCGCCTCGCCGTCGTTCCGCGGCCAGATCGCGACGACGAGAGCCACGACGACGACGAGGGTGGCAAGACTCCACCGCGCTGCACTAGACACTCGAATCGACCCTCACCTGCCGGCCAGCCGGAGCAGATGCTCCGTCTCCGGACCGCGAACCAACTTGGCGGCGGCTTCGGGATCGACCGGACCGAGCCCGTACGACGGGCAGTCCTGGGCCAGCACGCAGACCCCGCACGCCGGTTTACGGGAGTGACACACCCGGCGTCCATGAAAGATCACCCGATGGGACAGCAGGGTCCACTCCTTGCGTTCGATGAGCTCACCGACCGCGTGCTCAATCTTGACCGGATCCTCTTCCTCGGTCCATTTCCAGCGCCGGACGAGTCTCGCGAAGTGGGTGTCCACAGTGATGCCGGGAATGTCGAAGGCGTTGCCGAGGATCACGTTGGCCGTCTTGCGGCCGATACCGGGCAGCGTCACGAGCTCGGCGAGGGTGCGCGGAACCTCCCCGTCGAAACGTTCGAGGAGCGCCTGACCCAGCCCGATCAGCGCGGACGCCTTGTTCCGATAGAAGCCCGTGGACCGGATGTACTCCTCGAGTTCGGTACGTTCTGCCTCCGCATACGCCTTGGCGTCGGGATAGCGCAAGAACAAAGCGGGCGTCACCGTGTTGACCCGCACATCGGTGGTCTGCGCAGAGAGAATGGTCGCGACCGTGAGTTCGAGCGGCGTGGTGAAGTCGAGTTCGCAGTAGACATGGGGAAACGCCTCCGCCAGCCGGCGGTTCATTCGCCTCGCGCGCCTTACGAGACCGAGCCGGGTTTCTTCTTGTTTCCGGGGGCGCGGCCGTGTGCGTCCGCGCACTTCGAAGCCGTCGGTGGGAGTCGCATGCACGAGGTCAACTCTACGGATACCGGCGCGATCCGAATCGTCGCTGTGTCGCTTCTGAGACCTTCGCAGTGTTTACTTCCCGGTATGCAAGGTCTCGCTGTGGTCCTCTTCCCAGTGCTGCTGATGCTGTTTGCGTTGGCCATGGAACGCGTGGAGTTTCGGCTCCGCAGGCTCAACGTGCGCCCGCAGGAGGTCGAAGAGTTCCTGGACCAGGCAAGTTCCGAAGAGGTGGCCACGCTGGCCAAAGAGGGATTCCCGCATGCTCTGGCCCGCTTCCACCGCCGGCGCAGGGGCACGTCCCGCTTCGACTCCGAGGACGCCGACGTCAGGATCATAGGTTCGCGGCGTGCGAGCTGACGACCGCCGGGGATCTGTCCGCGTCCCGGAAATCGTGTTTCCCGGTTAACTTTTGCGACTTACGTGGTATCGGTCACTCGGATCGATCGCTCTCAACGTAGACTTCAGAGCCGTAACTGTTGTACTAGACAGCCGCAGGTCACTGGCGGCGCGTCGACATGCAGCAAATCGAGCACTGTATGACTACAGAAACACAAATATTCCCCAAGGAGCGCAAGTGGACGACGTCCTGGCAAGAGCCGGCATCTTCCAAGGAGTCGAGCCCTCAGCGGTAGCGGCGCTGACCAAGCAGCTGCAGCCTGTCGACTTCCCCCGCGGACATGTCATCTTCAACGAAGGTGAACCGGGTGACCGCCTGTACATCATCGTGTCGGGCAAAGTGAAGATAGGCCGACGCTCGCCGGACGGCCGCGAAAACCTGCTCACGATCATGGGCCCGTCCGACATGTTCGGTGAACTGTCCATCTTCGACCCCGGCCCGCGTACGTCCACGGCCACGACGGTCACGGAGGTCCGCGCGGTCAGCATGGACCGCGACGCCCTCAAGCAGTGGATCGATCACCGCCCCGAGATCGCCGAACAGCTCCTGCGGGTGCTCGCACGCCGACTGCGTCGCACCAACAACAACCTCGCCGACCTCATCTTCACCGACGTTCCCGGTCGTGTCGCGAAGGCGCTGCTGCAGCTTGCTCAGCGGTTCGGCACCCAGGAGGCAGGCTCACTACGCGTCACCCATGACCTCACGCAGGAAGAGATCGCCCAGCTCGTCGGCGCATCCCGCGAGACCGTCAACAAGGCCCTCGCCGACTTCGCGCACCGCGGTTGGCTGCGCCTCGAAGGCAAGAGCGTGCTGATCTCCGATTCCGAGCGTCTGGCACGACGCGCCCGGTAGTTCCTCCTCGACCGTCCGCCGCTTGGCGCCGTCCAATGTCACATACGTCTATTCAGACGGAACCTCTGTGACATTGGGCGGCGCGCGGGAGTGGGCGGCGCGCGGGAGTGGACGGCGCGGGGAGAGTGAGGCCTGCGCCTAGTCGAGACCGCGCAGGTATGCGAGCTGGACGGTGACGGATTTTTCCGCCACCGGCCACAGCTTCGGGTCGACGTCGGAGTAGACGTGTTCGACCACTTCCCGGACGGTCGGTTCGCCGCCCAGCGACTCGAGGGCCGCCCGGACCTGTTCGAGTCGCTCCTCCCGGTGATCGAGGTACTGCTGGGCGATGGTGTAAAGATCGGGAAGTTCGGGTCCGTGGCCCGGCATGACCCTGCGGCCCTCCCCTAAGGCCGCCAGGCGGCGCAACGACGTCAGATAGTCCCCGAGGTGACCGTCGGTGTCGTCGAGGACGGCTGTTCCGCGGCCGAGGATCGTGTCTCCGGTGAGCACGGTCCCTTCTCCTTCGACGACGAAGGACACCGAATCCTTCGTGTGCCCCGGTGTCGCGACCACGGTCAGGGTCAGGCCTGCGACATCGATGGTCTCGCTGTCGGCCAGTGCCGCACCGCCGCCGCGGAGAAACCGGGGGTCGACGGAACGGACCGGGGCACCTGTGAGGTCGAAGAACGGTTCCACCCCGCCGGTGTGGTCGAAGTGCCGGTGGGTGATCAGGGTGAGCGCGACCGGCCCGAGTTCGGCGACACGCCCCAGGTGCTCCTCATCGTGCTCTCCCGGATCCACCACCACACATTCCTCGCGGCCCGGCGCACGAAGAACCCAGGTGTTGGTGCCGTCGAGGGTCATCATGCCTGGGTTGTTCTGCAGCAGCACCGACACGGTCGGGGTGACCGGCCGGAGCTGTGCGTAGGCGGGGTGGTTCAGCGTCATCGCATTACGCTCCCGCTCGTATTTCCACTATCAGTTCCACCTCGACCGGTGCGCCGAGGGGCAGTTCTGCGACACCGACGGCGGAGCGGGCGTGTGCGCCTGCCTCACCGAACACCTCACCCAGGAATTCGGAGGCACCGTTGATCACACCGGGTTGTCCGGTGAATCCTTCCGCCGACGCCACGAACCCGACGACCTTGACGATCCGCACCACCGAGTCGATGCCGACGAGAGCGTCGACGGCGGCGAGCGCATTGAGAGCGCACGTTCGGGCCGCCGCCTTGGCGTCCTCGTCCGACACACCGCCGCCGACCTTGCCGGTGACCGAGAGTGCGCCGTCGACAATCGGCAGCTGCCCGGAGGTGTAGACGTGACTACCGGTACGCACCGCCGGTACGTAGGCGGCCACAGGCGGGACGACCGGCGGCAACTCGAGGCCCAGTTCGGCGAGGCGGGCCGTCCACTTCTGCGTCTCTGCCACCGTCTCAGCCCTTCGGACGCTTGAGGTATGCCACGTGCTGCTCACCGGTGGGACCGGGAAGAACCGCCACGAGTTCCCAGCCGTCGGTGCCCCACTGATCGAGGATCTGCTTGGTCGCATGGGTGAGCAGCGGAACTGTCGCGTACTCCCAGGAAGTCAATTCACTCATGCCGGTGAGCCTATCCTCCGCACATCCCGGCCCCCGGACTTATAGGCTCGACCCCGTGGTTGCATCCTCAGACCAGCTCGTCCCGACGTGGCCGAAGAAGGCCGCGCGGGCAAGGCTGCACTTCGTGTCCGGAAAGGGCGGCACCGGTAAGTCCACGGTGGCCGCCGCGTTGGCGCTCGCCCTGGCAGAGGGTGGACGCCGGGTGTTACTGGTGGAAGTCGAGGGACGGCAGGGCATTGCCCAGCTGTTCGACGTGCCGCCCCTGCCGCCGCAGGAGACGAAAGTGGCGGCCGCCGAGGGCGGCGGTGCGGTGATGGCTCTGGCCCTCGACATCGAGACCGCATTCCTCGAGTACCTCGACATGTTCTACAACCTCGGTTTCGCGGGTCGGGCAATGCGCAAGTTCGGCGCCATCGA
Organism: Rhodococcus sp. (in: high G+C Gram-positive bacteria); assembly: GCF_049286785.1. Taxonomy (GTDB): domain Bacteria; phylum Actinomycetota; class Actinomycetes; order Mycobacteriales; family Mycobacteriaceae; genus Rhodococcus_F. The sequence goes on from NZ_JBAQEO010000614.1 coordinate 9,027, forward strand.
GTTCGCGACCACCATCGCACCGGGTCTTCGCGACGTCATACTGACCGGCAAGATCAAGGAATGCGTGGTGCGGACCGACAACTCCGGTAAGCGGGTGTACGACGCCGTCGTCGTCGATTCACCGCCGACCGGACGCATCAGCAGCTTTCTCGACGTGACGAAGGCGATGGCAGATCTCGCCAAGGGCGGCCCGATACGTTCGCAGAGTGAGGGCGTTGTGCGCCTGCTTCATTCCGACGACACCGTCGTCCACCTGGTGACTCTCCTCGAGGCCCTCCCCGTCCAGGAGACGACCGACGCGGCCGAGGAACTCGCCGCCGCCGACCTGCGGCTCGGGACGATCGTCGTCAATCGCACCAGCCCGCAGTTCCTGCCGGACGAAGTCCTGGCCGATGCCGCCAAGGGGCGCATCGACGCCGAATCGATCCGGGCCGGGCTACAAAAGGGTGGGGTCACGCTGGACGACGACAATTTCGCCGGACTGCTCACCGAGGCGATCGAACACGCGTCGGTCCTCGAGTCCGAAGCCGAGAGCGCCGGGCAACTCACCGAACTGGACGGGGCTCGACTCCATCTGCCGTCGCTGGCCGACGGTGTGGATCTGGGCGGACTGTACGAACTCGCGGAATATCTCACGGAACAGGGTGTCCGATGACTCATGCTGCCGAACACGAGCATCGCCATGTCGCGGCTGCCCTCGACGTCGCGGGCATTCTCGAAGATCGGGCCACCCGGATCGTCGTGGTCTGCGGGGCCGGCGGGGTCGGTAAGACGACGACAGCCGCGGCTCTGGCTCTCCGTGCGGCGGAACAGGGCCGGAAGGTGGTCGTGCTGACCATCGATCCGGCGCGACGGCTGGCGCAGGCGCTGGGGGTGCAGGAGCTGGACAACTCGCCGCAACCGGTGCAGCTCGGACCGGGCGCCACCGGCGAACTTCACGCCATGATGCTCAACATGCGCCGGACGTTCGACGAGATGGTGATCGAGCACTCGACACCCGAGAAGGCCGAACAGATTTTGACGAACCCCTTCTATCAGACCGTGGCCTCCTCCTTTTCGGGGACGCAGGAGTACATGGCGATGGAGAAGCTGGGGCAGCTCGCGGCCGGCGACGAATGGGATCTGGTGGTGGTGGACACTCCGCCGTCGCGCAACGCCCTCGACTTCCTGGACGCACCTCAGCGTCTCGGCACTTTTCTCGACGGCCGCATGATCCGGCTCTTCACGGCGCCCGGGCGGGGACTCACCCGCCTCGTGACCGGCGCCATGGGCCTTGCGCTGCGGGGGGTGTCCACGATCGTGGGCAGCCAGATGCTTTCGGACGCCTCGAGTTTCGTCCAGTCTCTGGACTCGATGTTCGGAGGGTTCCGCGAGCGAGCCACACGCACCTACGAATTGTTGCAGCACCCCGGCACGAATTTCCTCGTGATCGCCGCGGCCGAACCCGACGCCCTGCGGGAAGCATCGTTCTTCGTGGACCGGCTCTCGACCGATCAGATGCCCCTCGCGGGCCTGGTCCTCAACCGGACCCACCCCACGCTCTGTTCCCTGCCGGCGGACCATGCGGCCACCGCAGCAGACCTGATCGAGGACGAGGAGCCTCTGACCGCCGCCGTCCTGCGGATCCACGCGCACCGCGCGGTGACCGCCAAACGGGAGGTTCAGCTGCTCAGCCGGTTCACGGCCGCCCATCCGCACGTCCCGATCGTGGGTGTTCCCTCGCTGCCGTTCGAGGTGTCGGACCTCGAGGCGTTGAGAGCGGTGGGTGACCAGCTCACCCGGAAGATCTGATCAGATCTCTGCCGGAGAACCGGCCACCCACTGTTGGGCCACCTGTTCGCGAAGCACGGGCCGTGGTCAGACCGCCGACTGGTGCTGCCGCTGCGCTTCGAAGAAGTCGGACCACGATTCCACTTCGGGATGCTGCTTGAGCAATGCCCGACGTTGGCGTTCTGTCATGCCGCCCCAGACGCCGAACTCGACACGATTGTCGAGTGCGTCGGCTCCACACTGCATGAGTACCGGACAATGCCGGCAGATGGTGGCGGCCTTGCGTTGGGCTGCGCCTCGGACAAAGAGTTGGTCGGGATCTACCTCCCGACAACGAGCCTGGGTGACCCAGGCGATCCGGGCTTCTGCTTGCTCGATGTCCAGACGGCTGGTTGGGGTGGTCATGTACATTCGTTTCCCCTCTTCGTGTCAGCGCAAACCAGCACCTAGCACGTGACGGTTGCACCACATTCGTAACGGAGTGTTACCTCCATCACACCGTTCCAATAATTTAGGTAAAGAAACCGCAGTGCGCAAGCCGGAAAGCGGCATTTTTTGGTACGACCGTCCATACCCCGTGCTCAGAGCATTTCCGTGCCCGAGAACGCGTCGAACCTGCGAGGTCTCCGGGGCCACGTACTCTGTAGATCGTGTCGATTGCAAAAACAGTGGGGAAGCTCGCCGGATGCTCCGCCCTGGCAGGTGTTCTGCTCGCAGGTGTGATGTTTCCGCTCGCCGGCGGGTTCGGTTACGCCTCCAACCGCGCCGCGGACACCGTCGACAACGTCTCCGCGGAACTTGTCGAAGGAACGGTCCCGGCTGTATCGACAATGGTCGATGCAGCGGGTAACCCCATCGCCTGGTTGTACGAGCAACGGCGATTCGAAGTGCCCAGCGAGAAGATTTCGAACGAGATGAAGCTCGCGATCGTCTCCGTCGAGGATCGGCGCTTCGCCGAACACAAGGGCGTCGACTGGCAGGGAACCATCCGCGCCTTCCTGACCAACACCACGAGCGGCGAAGTCCAGCAGGGTGCATCAACTCTCGATCAGCAGTATGTGAAGAACTACCAGCTGCTCGTCGTGGCCAAGACCGACGCGGAACGCCGCGCGGCCATCGAGACCACCCCGGCTCGCAAGATCCGGGAGATCCGGATGGCGCTCACGCTGGACAAGGAACTCACCAAGGACGAGATCCTCACCCGCTACCTCAATCTGGTGCCGTTCGGCAATGCCTCGTTCGGCATCCAGGACGCCGCGCAAACCTACTTCGGCATCGACGCCGCCGACCTGAACGCACAGCAGGCGGCGATGCTCGCGGGCATGGTGCAGTCCAGCTCGGCGCTCAATCCGTACACCAATCCGGAGGGTGTTCTCGCGCGCCGCAACGTCGTGCTGGACACCATGATCGCGAACATCCCCGAACGCGCGAACGAGCTGCGTCAGCTCAAGGAGGCGCCGCTCGGCGTTCTTCCCGAACCCAACCGGTTGCCGCGCGGGTGCATCGCAGCGGGTGACCGTGGATTCTTCTGCGACTACGCACTGCAGTACCTGGCGAACAGCGGCATCAGCCGCGAGCAGATCGACAAGGGCGGCTATCTGATCAAGACGACCCTCGATCCGGAGGTCCAGGCGTCGACCAAGGCGGCACTCGTTGCCAACGCCAGCCCCACCATCAACGGTGTCGCCAACGTGATGAACGTGGTGCAACCCGGCCAGGACCAGCACCGCATCCTCGCGATGGGCAGCAGCCGTACCTACGGACTCAATTCGGATGCCGACGAAACCGTACAGGCACAGCCGTATTCGCTCGCCGGCCACGGAGCGGGATCCATCTTCAAGATCTTCACGACGGCGGCTGCGATGGAGAAGGGGCTGGGCACCAACGCGGTTCTCGACGTTCCCACCCGGTTCGAGGCCAGAGGTATGGGCAGCGGTGGGGCAAAAGGTTGCCCCGCCTCCACCTACTGCGTGGAGAACGCGGGACGTTACCCGGCATCCATGTCGGTGACGGACGCACTCGCACAGTCCCCGAACACCGCGTTCGTCAAGCTGATCCAAGCCACCGGAGTCGCCCCCACCGTCGACATGGCGGTGCGCCTCGGACTGCGTTCCTACGCACAGCCGGGCACCTCCGGATTCGACGACCGCAGCATGGCCGATTTCCAGAAGGACCAGAACCTCGGCTCCTTCACCCTCGGGCCGACGTGGATCAATCCTCTGGAACTGTCGAACGTCGCGGCGACCCTCGCCTCGCACGGCAGGTGGTGCCCGCCCACCCCGGTCGATTCGGTCTTCGACCGTGAGGGCAAACCCGTCTCCATCACCCAGCAAGCGTGTGAGCAGGTGGTCGAACCCGGCCTCGCGGACACCCTCGCCAACGCCCTGAGCAAGGACGACAAGCCCGGCGGCACGTCCGCGGCTGCGGCAGGCACCGCCGGCTGGACGCTCCCGATGTCGGGCAAGACCGGTACCACCGAGTCCCACATGTCGTCCGGTTTCGTCGGCTTCACCAACAATCTGGCCGCAGCGGTCTACGTATTCGGCGACTCCCCGACCCCGGGTGAGATCTGCTCGAGCCCACTGCGCCCGTGTGGGGACGGAAACCTCTTCGGCGGTAACGAACCCGCCCGCACCTGGTATGCCGCGATGAAACCGATCGGCGAGAAATTCGGGCCCACGAGTCTGCCGCCCATCGATCAGAAATATGCGCGGGGTTCCCAGAACGGTCAGGTGCCCGACGTGGTCGGGTTGAGCCAGTCGGCTGCGACATCACGTCTGCAGGCCGCCGGGTTCACCGTCAACGCCGTTACCACCCAAGCCCAGGCGGCCAAGGGGACCGTCACCAGCGTCTCCCCGTCCGGGTCCGCGATCCCGGGCTCGACCATCACGATCTACATCAGCGACGGATCGGTTCGGGCAGCGCCCCAGCAATCACCTGGACAGGGCATTCCCATTCCACCCATCCAGCTACCAGGCCTACCGCCGATTCAATTGCCACCGCTACCTCGCTGAGCCACGGGGGAAGTGCGTGGACACGCACTTCCCCCGCTGGTCACAGTCGGGACTTGACGGCGGCGGACAGCCGCGAGCCGTCTGCCTTCCCGCCCGCCAGCGCGGTCGCCGCCTTCATGACCTGACCCATCTGACGCATCCCGGGCCGTTCGCCGATTCCCTCGGCCACCTGCGCGATCGCCGTGTCCACGACATCGACGAGCTCTGCGTCGGTGAGCGGTGTCGGGAGGTACTCGTCGATGATCTGCGCCTCTGCGCGTTCCTGCGCCGCGAGCTCGCCCCGGCCGTTCTCGGTGTAGATCTCGGCGGACTCGCCACGCTTCTTCGACTCCTTGGCGAGAACCTTCAGCACCTCGTCGTCGGTGAGGTCGCGCGCCTGCTTACCGGAAACTTCCTCGGTCTGCACCGCCGCGATGAGCAGGCGGAGAGTGGCGGTGCGGAGTGAATCCTTGGCCTTCATTGCGGCCGTCATGTCGGAACGAAGTCGTGCTTTCAGTGAATCTGGCATGAGCGAAACGCTACGCGCACCCGACTGAACGTATACGCGGGAATGCTCCGCCCCCGCTTGAACACATACGCGGGAATGCTCCGCCCCCGCTTGCACCCTGCAGTTCGATTGCTTTCACCAGTATCCTGGAGGAGTGTCTGACGAGCTCCGAACCAATCTGACCCGCGCCGCCCTATCTTCGGCCGGTGCCGCCGCCCTCGGGATCGGCTATGCGACGCTGATCGAGCGGAATGCGTTTACGCTGCGTGAGGTCACGATGCCGGTGCTCGAGCCCGGGTCGTCGACCCTACGTGTGCTGCACATCAGCGACCTGCACATGATGCCTGGACAGCGACTGAAGCAGAACTGGCTTCGGGAACTCGACAGCCTCGACCCCGACCTCGTGGTGAACACCGGCGACAACCTGTCGCACCAGCGGGCGGTGCCCGCGGTGGTGCAGGCGCTCGGCAACCTGCTGGCACGGCCGGGACTGTTCGTGTTCGGCAGCAACGACTATTTTGCCCCGATCCCGAAGAACCCACTGAAGTATTTCAACAGGGACCACAAGCGTGTTCTCGGTGAGCCGTTGCCCTGGGGCGATCTCCGCGCGGCGTTCACCGAGCGGGGCTGGTTCGACGTCACCCACGCGCGCCGCGACCTCGAGGTCGGCGGAGTCCGGATCGCATCGGCGGGTGTCGACGACCCGCATCTCAAACGGGACAGGTACGACACCATCGCCGGGCCACCGAACCCACTGGCAGATCTGCGTCTGGGCCTCACCCACTCCCCCGAACCGCGCGTCCTCGACCGTTTCGCGAACGACGGTTACGACCTGGTGCTGGCGGGCCACACCCACGGTGGTCAGCTGTGCCTGCCGTTCTTCGGCGCCCTGGTGACCAACTGCGACATCGACCGGTCGCGGGTGAAGGGCCCGTCCCGGTGGGGTACCCACACCCAGCTGCACGTGTCAGCCGGAATCGGGACGTCACCGTGGGCGCCCGCGCGCTTCTGCTGCCGGCCCGAGGCGACGTTGCTGACGTTGGTTCCGGCTCATCGCGGCGGCTCGACCTCCGGTGTCGAGCAGAGTCGCACGAGCCCGTCGACAAGCACGGTCTTACGTAACTGACCAGGGGATTTAAACTCCGCTGGCTCGGTGCTGTAAGCTAGCCGAGGTTCAACACGGGGTGTGGCGCAGCTTGGTAGCGCGCTTCGTTCGGGACGAAGAGGTCGTGGGTTCAAATCCCGCCACCCCGACAGTGTGAGCAGATCAGAGGCCCTCTCCGCATCGCGGAGGGGGCCTCTGGCGTATCCGGGTCCGCAGTGGTTCAAATACGGTCCCCCACGCGGCGGCATCATGGGCATTGGTGGTCGGGTACACCGTGGTGGCGGCACCCGCGCACATCACCGCGAAGTCCACCAAAACCCATTCGTAGCGGGTCGATGACGCGAACGCGACTCGTTCCTCGGGCGCGACGCCCAACGAGATCAGGCCCGCAGCGATCAACCGGACGCGGTCACCGACTTGTTGCCAGGTGACACTCACCCAGCCTCCGTTGTCCGGGAGTCGGAACGCCTCGGCGTGTGGGGTGGCGGTGATGCAGTCGAGGAACAACCGGGCGACCGAGGGTGCCCGATGGTCGATCGTGGTGAGGTCCGGGTTCGACGTCTCGTAGCCGGCGGAAGACAACCCGGCTTGTCATTCAGATATACATCGCGGGATCGATGTAGGTGGTCGGATCGACCAGCGCTTCGCGTTGTCTCAGCGTGCGCGGCCGGGCCACTCCGGGTATCCCTGTGACGATCGAATCGGCCGGAACATCCTTGGTGACCACCGAGTTTGCCCCGATGGCACACTCGTCACCGATCGTCACGGGGCCGAGGACCTTCGCTCCGGCGCCGATGGTGACCCGGTTGCCGATCGTGGGGTGGCGTTTGACCTTCGCATGGGACCGCCCGCCGAGCGTCACACCGTGATAGAGCATCACGTCGTCGCCGATCTCGGTGGTCTCCCCGATCACCACACCCATCCCGTGGTCGATGAAGAACCGGCGGCCGATCGTCGCACCGGGATGTATCTCGATCCCGGTCAGGAAGCGGGCGAACTGTGACACCATCCGGGCCACCCCCCGCAGTACGGGTTTCTGCCACAACCGGTGGGCTAGCCGGTACGACCAGATCGCGTGCAGACCCGGGTAGACGAGGGCATTCTCCACGTCCCCACGCGCGGCCGGGTCGTGGTCACGCGCGTTCTTCAGATCCTCACGAAGGGTGTACAGCACGTTCACGACATTCAGTCCCGGATGTGTTCGAACAGCGGCGTGGAGATGTACCGCTCACCGAAGTCCGGAACCACCACAACGATCAGCTTGCCCGCATTTCCCGGCCGCTTGGCCAATTCGAGCGCACCCCACACATTCGCCCCGGATGAGATTCCGCCGAGGATGCCTTCCTGCGTCCCGAGTTCACGCGCCACCCGCACCGCCTCGGTGAACTCGACGTCGATGATCTCGTCGTAGATGTCGCGGTCGAGCACCTCGGGAACGAAGTTGGCGCCGATGCCCTGGATCTTGTGAGGACCGGGTTGGCCACCGGTAAGGATGGGGGAATCCGCGGGTTCGACGCCGACGATCTGCACCTCGGACTTGCGGGCCCTGAGGTTTCGGCCGACCCCGGTGAGGGTGCCGCCCGTGCCGATACCGGCGACGAAGATGTCGATCTCGCCGTTGGTGTCGTCCCAGATTTCCTCGCCGGTGGTGCGGTAGTGGATGTCAGGATTGGCCGGGTTCGAGAACTGGCGGGCCGGGATCGCGTTCTCGGTATTCGCGATGATCTCCTCCGCTTTCGCTACCGCCCCCGCCATTCCCTGCGCACCCGGGGTGAGAACGATTTCGGCACCGTAGGCGCGCAGCATGACGCGACGCTCGGTGGACATGGTGTCCGGCATCGTGAGGATCACCTTGTAACCGCGGGCCGCCCCGACCATCGCCAGAGCGATGCCGGTGTTGCCGCTGGTGGCCTCGACGATGGTTCCGCCGGGCTTCAGCTCACCGGACTTCTCGGCGGCATCGATGATGGCCACGCCGATGCGGTCCTTGACGCTGTTCGCCGGATTGTAGAACTCCAGCTTCGCCACCACCTGCGCTCCCAGCCCATCGGCCAACCGATTGAGCCGAACGAGCGGCGTGCGCCCCGCCAGCTCGGTGACATTGTTGTAGATCTTGCCCATACGTGATCCCTTTCTCCACGCCGCGCCGATGTCTTCGACATCGGCTACGACTGACCTCGCAATGTTCCGACCCTTCGAGTTGTGGGACTGCTCGAGGGTGACATCGGTGATCATGTTGCCACCGCCCTGCCACGGCGGCATATCCGCCGGCACATCGGACTTGCCGTACAACACGCGCTTCCGGGGGCCGAAGACTTGCGACCGGAGAAGGCGAAGAAATCCGGATCCATCGACTGCATTCGACACCTGCTGCACAGCAACGAGATTCGTGCGATCAGACAGCAGCCTGGAGTACTCCTCCATCATCAGCTACCCAGCGTCGTCGACCGGGAATACGCGGATCACCGACCCCGTTTCCGACGCCGGCATCTGCCACGGCACGATATCAGTAAGGAGCACCACACCCGCAGCCCGGGACTCACAGACCACGATCGATCAGGTCGAGGATTTCCTCGCTCGTCGCGGCGTGAATCTTGTCGACCGTGTCGGCATGCGCATCGGGGGCCCCGCCGACCTCGGCCAGCAGCCTTTCCAGCCGCTGCGCGATCGCCGACCGCGCCTCGCTGTCTTCGCCGAGCTCGGCGATGGTCGCGCGAAGCCGGTCGACGTCGGCAAGGGCCACCGACACCGGGTCCGGAACGAGTTCGGAGCGTAGGAACTCGGCGACGGCACGCGGACTCGGGTGATCGAAGACCATGGTCGGCGGCAGCCGCAGCCCGGTGGCGGCACCGAGATGGTTGCGGAGCGCGACGGCTGCCAGCGAGTCGAAGCCGAGTTCCTTGAACGCCTGATCGGGGTCGACCGAGTCCGACGCGTCGTAACCCAGTACTGCGGCGGCTCCGGTCCGTACCAGGTCGAGCATCAGGTGCCGTTGTTCGGGAATCGACCGATCTGCAAGGCGCTGAGCCCAATTCGACGGGCCGGACCCGTTCGATCCGGTCACGACCGAGTCCGACGCCGCGGCGCGCGGGCGTAGTTCGCGGATCAGGCCGCGCAGCGGGGCGGGAAGGTAGGGCGCCGCCGAACCGGAATGGTCGAACCGAGCGGCCACCACAGTCGGCGCACCGGCGGTCAACGCGCTGTCGAACAGTGCCAGGCCGTCGTCAGCGGTCATCGGAACCATTCCGCTGCGGCGCGCTCGGACGAGATCGATCGAGCCGAGATTGTCGGTCATCGCGCTCGGTGGTGCCCACATGCCCCACGCGATCGAGACCGCGGGCCGCCCGAGGGCTCGACGATGATGGGCGAGAGCGTCGAGAAACATGTTCGCGGCCGCGTAATTCGCCTGCCCGGGTGCCCCGAGGACGCCGGCGAGGGACGAGAACATGACGAAGGCCCGCACCTCGCATGTCGCGGTCAGCCGGTGCAGGTGCCAGGCCGCATCGACTTTCGGCCGCAGCACCGTGTCGAGCCGCTCGGGGGTGAGCGAAGCGAGGGTGGCGTCGTCGATCACGCCGGCCGCGTGGATCACCGCCGTCAGAGGGTGTTCCGACGGTATCCGGGCCAGCAACCCCGCGACTGCGGACTCGTCGGAGGTATCGCAGGCAACGACGCTGACCTCGGCCCCCATACCGCTGAGGTCGCGGCACAGCTGGTCGCAACCCTCCGCGTCGGGTCCGCGCCGGCTGGTCAGCAACATGTGCCGTGCCCCGTGCTCGGTCACGAGGTGGCGAGCCACCAGCGATCCCACCGTGCCGGTGCCGCCGGTGACGAGAACGGTGCCGTGGGGATCGAATCGCGAACCGGAGTCGTCGACCGCAGGCATACGTCGCAACCGAGGCGCAAGCAAGGTCCCGTTCCGGGCCGCCAATTGCGGTTCCCCGCTCGCCAGTGCCGATGTGATCACGGCTTCCGCGTCCGAGGCTTCATCGAGATCGATGAGCACCATGCGATCGGGGTTCTCGTTCTGCGCGGAGCCCACGAGGCCCCACACTGCCGCGGCTGCGAGGTCGGGCCGATCATCTCGATCCTGCCCGTCGTCGGTGACCATCGCATTGCGGGTCACGATCACCAGCGGGCTGTCGGCGAAATCCTCGTCGTCGAGCCACTCCTGCAGCAGTCGGAGTATCCGAGCGCACAGTTCATGGGTCGCTTCCGGGCCTTGCTCGCCCTCGGTGCCACACCCCACCAGCACCGTCCAGGGCCGTCCCTCGCCTTCGTCCGGCGCGGTCGCCATCACTGTTCGCAACGCCGCCACGTCGGGACAGCTCGGGAAGATCCCACCAATGGGCGAGTCGCCGAGGACGACCACCGGGCCGAGGGTCCGCTCGGGCGAGGAAGCCTCGACCGGAATCCAGGCCGTCCGGTGCAGTCGCCGATCCGCTCGACGGCCTGCGCCTTCCCCGTCGACCGGTCTCGGCACCACCTGCAGCGCATCGATGGTCAGCACCGGCTCACCTTCGGGGTCGACAGCGGCGACGCGATACCGCCCGTCCTCGCTCGCTGCGAACCGCACCGACACGGCGTCCGCTCCGACGGTGTGCAGTCGGATTCCCGACCAGGTCAACGGCCAGTCGTCCGATCCGAGGATGGGCTCGAGCGCCGCCTGCAGCAACTCCGGGTGGATGCCGAAGCCGCTCGTGTCGGTGCCGTCTTCGAGGCGCACCTCGGCCTCGGCGTCCCCCGAGACCTGTTGCGGTACCGCGGCGGCAGGGCTGACGACGTCGTCGATCGTCGCCGACACGTTCTGCACCCAGGTGTCCGAACCGTCGGTCTCCTCCAGGTTCGAGGAGATGGTGACGATACGACCGCCGGTGGTGGTGGTCGGCGACACGAGCACCCGAACCAAAACGCGACCGGTCGGCGGGAGGATCAGTGGGTGGTCCAGGGTGAGTTCCTGGATGTGGTCGAGACCGACGTAATGAGCTGCATGCAATGTAAGTTCGACCAACACCGCCGGCATCAGCGTCTGCCCGTCGTCGGTCGAGGGCGGATCGCCGTCGTCGACCAGTGCTCTGGTGAGCCACGAATCTCTGTGCAGCGAAAGCTGTCCGGTGAACATCACCGCGTCGTCTTCGAGTCGCACCACCGCGCCGAGCAGCGGATGATTCGCCGGGCTCAACCCCAGTTCCGTCGGGTCGCCGGTATTTCGCGTGGGCTCCGACGGCCAGAAGGATCGACGCTGGAATGCATAGGTAGGCAGTTCCACCCGGCGACGACCGGGAAGCACCCGATCCCAGTCGATCGTGACACCCTGCACATAGGCGGCAGCGACCGCCTCGATGAGCCCGTGCGCCTCGTCTCCGCGGCCGGGCAAGGTAGCGATGGCATTCGGGACGACTTCGGCAGCCTGTGCGGCCAGAGCGGAGCCGGGACCGACTTCGACGAGGTGGGTGACGCCGATTTCGTCGAGGGCGCGAATGCCGTCATGGAAACGCACCGGCCGCCGGATGTGCTGCGCCCAGTACCCCGGAGAGGTGAGTTCCTCTGCGGTCGCGATGCATCCGGTCACGTTGGAGACGATCGGAACCTTGGGCGGCTGCGCCGTCAGCCTCGACACGACGGTGGTGAACTGGTCGAGGATGGGTTCCATCAGGGCGGAATGGAAGGCCCGCGTGACCCGCAGGCTCGTGGTCTTCATTCCGGCGGTGGACAGTTCGGAAGCGACGGCGCGCACGTCGCGTTCGCCGCCCGCGAGGACCACCGATTCGGCGCCGTTGACGGCCGCGAGATCGACCCGGGCATTCATCTGCGCCGCGACGTCCTCCGCGCGTGCCCTTACGGCGATCATCCGGCCCGGTTCGGTCGACTGCATCAACCGTCCGCGTTCACCCACCAGGGCGGCGGCATCGGGCAGATCGAACACCCCCGCGACGTGTGCGGCGGTGATCTCGCCGATCGAATGACCGATCAGGTAGTCGGGGGTGATGCCCCAATCCCGCAGCAGCCGATAGAGCGCGACCTCGACGGCGAACAGCGCCGGTTGGGTGTTTTCGGTGCTGTCGAGCTTCGCATCGGCACCCTCGGAGTCATCCCAGATCACCTGCCGCACCGGGATCTCCACATGTTCGTCGAGTGCGGAACAGGCCTCGTCGAGGGCGCGGGCGAACACCGGGTAGGCCTCGTAGAGGCCGCGGCCCATTCCGATCCGTTGCGCGCCCTGGCCGGTGAACATGAATGCCGTCTTGCCGCGGTCGCTCGTCCCGGCGATGACGTTGCCGCCCGGTCGCCCCTCGATGATGCGGGCCAGGCCGCCACGCAGGTCGGCGAACGTCTCACCGGTCACCGCAGCGCGATGCGCAAAGCCGGATCGGGTGGCCAGCGAGTACGCGATGTCGGCCGGATCCGGGAGATCTTCCTCGCTCTTGTCGAGGAAGTCCGCCAACCGCGCGGCCTGCCCCCGCAGCGCGTCGCCGGTCTTTCCGGAAATCACCCAGACCAGTGGCTTTGCCGGCGGCGAGACGATCGGGGTTGCGACGGCAGGTGGCTGTTCGAGGATCATGTGCGCGTTCGTTCCGCTGATGCCGAACGACGAGACCCCCACGCGGCGAGGCCGTCCGGTCTCCGGCCACGCCACCGGTTCGGCGAGCAGAGACACCTCGCCCGCGGTCCAGTCGACGTGCCGGGTGGGTGCGTCGCCGTGCAGGCTCGGTGGCAGCACACCGTGCCGCATCGCCATCACCATCTTGATCACGCCGGCCACCCCCGCCGCCGCCTGGGAGTGACCGATGTTCGACTTGACCGAACCGAGCAACAGCGGCCTGCCCCCCCGATCCTGCCCGTACGCGGACAGCAGGGCCTGCGCCTCGATCGGGTCACCGAGGGTCGTGCCGGTGCCGTGTGCTTCCACGGCGTCGATGTCGGCGGGGCCGAGCGCGGCATCGGCCAACGCTTGCCGGATCACCCGCTCCTGGGACGGCCCGTTCGGGGCGGTCAGCCCGTTGGAGGCGCCGTCCTGGTTGACCGCCGATCCGCGGATGATCGCCAGCACCCGGTGACCGTTGCGTTCTGCGTCGCTGAGCCGCTCGAGCACCACCATGCCCGAGCCTTCGCTGAGCCCGGTGCCGTCAGCCGAGCCGGAGAACGGCTTACACCGTCCGTCAGGGGCAAGCCCGCGCTGACGGCTGAACTCGATCAGAACACCGGGTGTGGCCATCACCGTCGCCCCGCCTGCCAGCGCAAGCGAGCATTCACCGTCGCGCAGCGCTCGGGCCGCGAGATGCATGGCCACAAGCGACGACGAGCACGCCGTGTCGACGGTGACTGCGGGACCGGTGAAGCCGAAAGTGTAGGAGATCCGGCCGGAAGCCACACTGTTGCTGGTCCCGGTCATCAGGTAGCCCTCGGCGTCGATATTTCGCTGACTCATCAGATGGAAGCCGTAGTCGCCACCCATCATCCCGACGAACACCCCGGTGTCGGTGAGACCGGGCGAGTTCGGCCGGATACCCGCCTGCTCGAGGGCTTCCCAGGCGCACTCGAGCAGCAGTCGGTGCTGCGGGTCCATCGCGATCGCCTCGCGGGGGCTGATGCCGAAGAACGCGGCGTCGAATTCGTCGGCGTCGTAGAGGAACCCTCCCGAGCTCATGTAGGTCGTGCCGCTGCGGTCCGGGTCGGGGTCGTACACCTCGTCGAGATTCCAGCCTCGGTTGTCGGGGTACGCGCCCACGGCGTCGTGGCCATCGCGGACGAGTCGCCACAGGTCGTCCGGGCAGTACACCTTTCCCGGGTACCGGCAGGCCATCCCGACGATCACGATCGGGTCGTCGCCCCTGCGAGTCTGCGCCGGCCGGGTGGGTTGCGGAGCAGCACTGCTGCCGAGCAGGCGATCCTCGAGTTCCCGGGTGAGCGCATCCGCGGTGGGATAGTCGAAAACGACAGTTGCAGAGAGTCTTACACCGGTAGCGGTCGCCAACTGATTACGCAATTGCACGGCGGTGAGCGAGTCGAATCCCAGCTGCTTGAAGGCACGTTCCGGGTCGATCGCCTCTTTTCCGTCGTGGCCGAGTACGGCGGCCACGTGGGTGGTGACGATATCCAGAACTCGGCTGTGCCGCTCTCCGGGATCCAGTGCACGCAGTTCGTCGGCCAGGCCCGTCGCCGAATCGGCGGCAGCGGCGCGGCGACGACGGGTACCGAGGACTCGGCGCAGGATCGGCGGTACCGATTCACCGTCGGACCGGGAGGAGCGTGTCGAGAGCCGGATCGGCACGATCAACGGACGGTTCACCGCGAGCGCGGCGTCGAACATGGCCAGTCCCGACTCCGGGCTGATGGTGTCGATGCCGGTGCGCTGCAACCGATCGAGGTCGGCCGCATTCAGATGGGACGTCATCCCGCTGGGTCGGTCCCACAATCCCCACGCCATGGAGATCGCCGGCAACCCGCGGACACGACGGTGCTGCGCGAGTGCGTCGAGGAAGACATTCGCTGCCGCGTAGTTGGCCTGGCCGGCGCCACCGAGAACACCCGCCGCAGAGGAAAAGAGTACGAACGCCGACAAGTCGCGGTCGCGCGTGAGTTCGTGCAGATTCCAGGCACCGTCCACCTTGGGGCGAAGGACGGTGTGCAACTGTTCCGGACTCAACGTGGCAGCGGTGCCGTCGTCGAGGACACCGGCGGCGTGGATCACCCCGGACAGGTCGGGAATGTCGGCGAGCAGCGCGGCCACCGCTGCGCGGTCGGCCACATCACAGACGGCCGCGCGGACCTCCGTCCCGAAATCGGACTCCGGTTCGGTGAACTCGGCTCGCAGTTCGGCCACCCTCTCGGCATCGAGCGCGTGCCGGCCGGTCAACACGAGCCGGCGCACCCCGTACCGCGCCACCAGGTGTCGGGCGATCAGTCTGCCGATAGTTCCTGTGCCACCGGTGATCACGACCGTTCCGTTCGGACCGAAGGGGGCCGGGTCCGCTTCGAGTGCAGCTTGGGCGGGCGTCACCGCAGCGAGCATGGGCGCCAGCAGTACACCTTCCCGGATCGCCAGCTGAGGTTCGTTGCAGGCCAATGCCGTTGACAGCAGCGTAGAGTCGCGGAGCTCACTGCGCCGCACGTCCAGATCCACCAGGGTGATGCGGTCCGGATGCTCATGTTGCACCGCACCGATCAGGCCCCACGCGGGTGCGGCAGACACGTTCTCGATCGGGTCTTCGTCGCGGACCGCCACTGCGAGCCTGGTCGTGACCAGGAGGCGGGTCTCTGCCAGACGATCCTCGCGGAGCCAGGACTGGACCGCCCGCAACGTCGCCTCCGCGGCGGCGTGCGCCCGGGTCGGCATATCCGGCCCGTCACCCGGTTCGCAGGCCAGCCACAGCACGCGACCTGCGGGATCACCGCCGGCGAGCGCCTCCTCGAGCGGCATGAGGTCTGCCGTAGGCGTGATGGATGCACCGACCGGCATCCACTCCACGCGGTAGAGGCTGTCAGCGGCCCCGGCGGCCGGTACGCCCGCATCCCCGAGCGGGCGCAGCGCCAGCGAATCCGCGGTCACCACCGTTGTGCCTGCCGCGTCGTAAGCGGATACCCGGTATCGCTCGGGCCCGGTCGTGGTGATGTGCACACGCAAGGCAGTTGCGCCCACGGCGTGCAGCTGCACGTTGTCCCAGGCGAACGGCAACCGGATGTCGCGGGCACCGGTCTCTGCGGCTCCGAACGCAATCACGTGCAGCGCCGCGTCGAGTACCGCCGGGTGGATCCCGTATCCCGCAACCGCCGCGGCCGGGTCCTCTCCGCCCAGCCGCACCTCGCCGTACAACTCGTCACCGCGGCGCCACGCTGCCCGGAGACCCCGGAACGTGGGGCCGTACCCGTAGCCGGCCTCGTCGAGCAGCCGGTAGAGGCCTCGCACGTCTATCGGCGTGACGTCCGCGGGCGGCCACTGCTGTTCGGGGGACTCGGCGGTGTCCACGGCCGCCGAGAGCGTGCCGGCGGCGTGCCGAGTCCATGGAGTTTCTCCCGAGTCCTCCGCCGGCCGGGAGTACACCGACACCGTGGATCGGCCGGCCTCGCCGTCGGCGAGCACGCTCACCTGTACCGCGACCTCACCCTCGGCGGGAATCACCAGGGGCGCCTCGATGGCGAGTTCCTCGAGCCGACCGCACCCGATGCGGTTCCCCGCGTGCAGGGCGAGCTCCACGAAGGCCGTTCCGGGCAGTATCACGGTGCCGCTGACCGCGTGATCGCTCAGCCACGGAAGACGTTGTCGCGAAAGCAATCCCGTGAACACCGCACCGCGGCTGTCGCCGAGTTCGACCGACGCGGCGAGCATCGGATGCCCACCGGTTTCCATGCCCGCCGACGCGACGTCACCGTGCGGCGCAGGACTGTCCAGCCAGTAGCGGCGGTGCTGAAAGGCATATGTGGGCAGGTCCACCCACTGCTGCCGATCGTCGCGCCCCGCCCACCTCACCCGGTTCCACTCGATGTTCACTCCGTACACCTGTGCCTCGGCGAGTGCGGCGGTGAACTGGCGTAGGCCTGCACGGTCGCGCCGGAGGGTGCCGATGACTCGGCCGGCAATGGCGGCCGCCTCGAGAGTTTCCTGCATCGGCACGGTCAGAACAGGATGACTACACGCCTCGACGAACAATCGGTACCCGTCCGCGGCCAGCGACCTCGTCGCCTGCTCGAACCGAACCGTGCGGCGCAGATTCCGGTACCAATAGTCCGCGTCGAGCGCGGTGCCTTCCAATGCGCCACCCGTCACCGCCGAGTAGAACGGAATCCGCGACCGGCGGGGCGTAATCGAGTCGAGGGCTTCGAGAATCGGCTCGCGCAGCACTGAGACATCCGCACAGTGCGATGCGTATTCCACAGCGATCCGCCTGGCCTGGACGCCGTCGCCCTGCCACTGCCCGACCAGGGTATCGAGGGCGTCGACGGCGCCGGACAGCACCGTCGCGGACGGCCCGTTGATCGCCGCCACCTCGACGGCGCCGGCCCAGGGTTCGATCTTCGCCCGCACGACGTCCGGCGGCAGTGCCACCGAAGCCATCCCGCCGCCACGCCGCGCCGACGCGGCGATCACCTTGCTGCGTGCCGCGACGACCAGTGCCGCGTCCGAAAGGCTCAGCGCGCCGGCGACGTAGGCGGCGGCGATCTCGCCCTGCGAGTGCCCGACCACAGCCGCAGGTTCGACGCCGTGTGAACGCCACAGTTGTGCGAGACCCACCATCACCGCGAACAGCGCCGGTTGCACCACGTCGACCCGGTTCAGCGAGTCCGGATCAGGGTCGCGCAGCACGCCCTCCAGCGAGAACTCCGTGTACGGGGCCAGCGCGTCGGCGCACTCCCGCACGCCGGCGGCGAACACCGGCGACGAATCCAGTAGCTCGGTGGCCATGCCCACCCACTGCGAGCCCTGGCCGGGGAACACGAACACCGGCCGGTCCCCCGCTTCCAACGCCGTGCCGGTGACCACGTCGGGGCTCGGCGCGCCTCGGCTCAGCGCGTCGAGGCCCGCCAGTAGCCCCCGGGGCTCTGCGCCGATCACGGCGGCGCGGTGGTCGAATGTGGCACGCGACCCCAGCAGAGCCGCGGCCACCACCGCGGGCGTCAGTTCGGGGTGGGCGGCGGCGTACTCGCGCAACCGCTCGGCCTGATTGCGTAGCGCGAGTTCGGTGTGGCCCGAAACGAACCAGGCTACGACCTCGGCGGAGGGAGACGTCGATTCGTGAGACCGCGGCTCGGCCGGTGAGAACTGTTCCAGAATGACGTGCGCGTTGGTCCCGCTGATGCCGAACGACGAGACCGCCGCCCGGCGGGGCCGTTCGACCTCCGGCCACTCCTGATTCTCGGTGAGCAGGGACACCGCGCCGGCGGACCAGTCGACGTGTGGGGTGGGCCGGTCGACGTGCAGCGTTTTCGGTAGGACGCCGTATCGCATCGCCATGATCATCTTGATCACTCCGGCGACGCCGGCGGCCGCCTGGGTGTGCCCGAGGTTCGACTTCACCGAGCCGAGCCACAGCGGCCGCTCGGCGGGACGTTCGCGGCCGTAGGTTGCCAACAGAGCCGATGCCTCGATCGGATCCCCCAGTGTGGTGCCGGTACCGTGCGCCTCGACCGCGTCGATATCTGCCGGGCCGAGTCCGGCGCTTGCCAGCGCCTGCCGTATCACGCGCTCCTGGGCCTGTTTGTTCGGTGCGGTCAGGCCGTTGCTGGCACCGTCCTGGTTCACCGCACTGCCGCGGATGACGGCCAGTATCCGGCGACCGTTGCGCTCTGCGTCGGACAGGCGTTCCAACGCGATCATCGCCGCGCCTTCGCCCCAAGCCGTACCGTCCGCGGCGGCGGAGAACGCCTTGCACCGCCCGTCTCGGGCCAGCCCGCGCTGGCGACTGAACTCCACGAACACCCCTGGGGTCGACATGACGGTCGCTCCGCCGGCCAGTGCCAGTTCACACTCACCGCTGCGCAGCGCTTGCATGGCGAGGTGGATGGACACCAACGACGACGAGCACGCAGTATCGACAGTGATCGCGGGACCACACAGGCCGAAGCTGTACGCCACTCTGCCGGAGGCAACGCTCATGGCGTTGCCGGTGATGAAGTAACCCTCGAGGTCTTCGGGCGGCCTGCCGCCGGCCAGCGCCGAGTAGTCGATACCGGACAGCCCGGTGAAGACCCCGATCTGGTTACCATTCACCGACCTCGGATCGATGCCGGCATGTTCGAAGGTTTCCCAGCTCGTTTCGAGGAGAAGACGCTGCTGCGGGTCCATGGCCAGCGCCTCGCGCGGAGAGATGCCGAAGACCTCCGGATCGAACCCGCCCGGGTCGTCGAGAAAGCTGCCCTGCACCGTGTAGGTCTTACCGGCCTGCTCGGCCTTCGGATCGTAGAGTTCCGCCAGCCCCCAGCCCCGCTCCGCGGGGAACTCGGAGACGGTATCCGAACCCGATTCCACCAAGCGCCACAAGTCCTGCGGCGACCGCACCCCGCCGGGAAATCTGCAACCTATGCCGATGACCGCGATCGGTTCGCGGCTCACCCCCTCGGCCTCGCGAAGCTTCTCCCGGGCCTGGTACAGGTCCGCGGTGACCCGCTTCAGATAATCGAGGAGTTTCGCCTGATCGGCCATACGAGATCAGCTCCTAACCGAGAGCACCCCCCGTACCAGCGCGGAATCCCGATTGTATCCGCCGCGACCGCCCGAATTCAGCGATCTGCACTTCAGAGCTTGTAACCGATCGTGCGAAGCAGCGCCTTGCGGTCGTCGACGTCGGCACTCGTCTCCACGCCGGCAGGTGGGCCCCCGTCGATCACACCGGCAATGCCCCGGCCGAGTTCCGTCTCGGCCACGATGATCTCGACGGGGTTGGCCGTAGCGCAGAAGATGCCGCACACCTCCGCTACCTGCTTCAGCGTGTTCAGGACGTTCACCGGATAGCCGTCCTCCAGGAACACGAAGAACGAGTGGCCCGCGCCGACCGCGAGCGCATTGCGCGTGGCCAAGTCTACGAGGCGGTCGTCATTGCCCGAGCAGCGCACGAGACGGGGCCCGGAGGCCTCGCAGAACGCCACACCGAACCTAAGGTGCGGACTCACTCCGACCAGTGCCTCGTGCAGATCCTCGACGGTCTTGATGAAGTGGGCCTGCCCGACGATCACGTTCATGTCCTCGGGCTTGTCGACCGCCACGATGTGCAGCTCCACGATCGCCTCCTCGGATGCCTGCGAATCGGCAGGCCAGCGTAAGAAGTCAGTCTGCCTCGCACCGGCAGGGACGGCAACGAGTTCGCCGCGAATACCCGGATCAGGACGGCGTGATCGGAACGGTGCCCGGTCGGCCCGGGTCGACGTCGTGGCGGCGAAGCCAGTCGGTGAGAGGCGCCGGCAGTTCGCTCGGCCGGTCGCCCCAGTCGTAGACCACGGTGCTGCCCGCCGCCCAGTCGTGCAAGGCTCGACGCCGCTTGCCCAGCACGATCGGGATCAGGCCGATCCACAGGATGAAGCTGATCGGGAAGACGAGCGTGCGGATCGCGGCCTGGCCCGGGCTGATCGGGCTGCCGTTGCGACCGACCACACGCAACCCGACCAGACCCTTGCCGATCGAACGACCGGTCAGGGTGAGCCCGATCCAGAAGTAGAGGAACCCGAAGGTGAGGTAGCCGAGGCTGTACCAGAACCCGGTGTGATCGGCGGTGAACTCACCGCCGGTGAACAACTCCGCGAGGAACACACCGACCGCGACGACGACGCCATAGGAGAACGACACGGTGAAGACGTCGACCGCGAAGGCGGTCAAGCGGGTGACGCCGCCGGCCAGCCGACCGGTCACGCTGCCGTCGGTGATGGTGGCCGTTTCGCGGGGCCGGCGCAAGATCCGGCTGACGACACCGACGAGCACCAAGTCGACGCCGACGAGCTGACGGCGGATCGCGTCGAGCAGTCTGGTCATCACCCCGCGGCTGGCGTTACTGACGATGACATCGATCTGCGCCCGTTCCACCAGCGCGGGCACGTCGACCCGGCCGACGATCCCGTCGATGTCGACACGCGAGATCAGCGCGTTCACATCGACCCGCCCCATCAGCGCATCGACATCGAGCCGTGCCACCAGCGCATCGACATCGAGCCGTGCCACCAGCGCATCGACGTCGAGCGATTCGAGCACCGCATCGAGATCGAGACGGCCCAGCACCGCATCGAGATCGAGACGCTCCAGCA
>NZ_JBAQEO010000615.1:0-7112 GCF_049286785.1 Rhodococcus sp. (in: high G+C Gram-positive bacteria)
ACACCTGCCCTACGATCGCCCCCCGTTGTCGAAGGAAGTGGTGCGTGGGGAGAGGAGCGACACCACGCTGAGGCCGCAGGAATTCTTCGACGAACAGAACATCGAACTGCGGCTGGGGGTCGAGGCGGTCTCGGTCGATACCGGATCCCGCATTCTGAGACTGGCCGACGGTTCCGAGTTGGGTTACGACGAGCTGGTGATCGCTACCGGTCTGGTTCCCCGGCGCATCCCGGGATTGCCGGAGATGACTGGGGTCCACGTGCTCCGCTCGATCGACGAGTGCCTTGCTCTGCGGGCGGATCTCGCGGAGGCCAAGCGGGCTCTGATCGTCGGCGCCGGCTTCATCGGCTGTGAACTGGCGGCGAGCATGCGCGCAGGCGGACTCGACGTGGTGCTGGTGGAACCGCAGCCGACGCCGCTCGCGTCGGTGCTCGGGGAGAAGATCGGCGGATTGGTCGCCCGGCTGCACGTCGACGAAGGTGTCGATCTGCGTACCGGAGTCGGCCTGACCTCGCTGATCGGTACCGATCAGGTCACCGGTGCGGTACTCGGGGACGGAAGTGAGGTCGACGTCGACGTCGTCGCGATCGGAGTGGGATCGGTTCCTGTCACGGCGTGGCTGGACGGTTCGGGCATCGAGCTCGACAACGGCGTGGTGTGCGACGAAGTGGGCCGGACCGCGGTCCCGCACGTATGGGCGGTCGGGGATGTCGCCGCGTGGCAGTTGCAGGTCGGTGGGCGAAAGCGCGTCGAGCATTGGACCAACGCCGGCGAGCAGGCCAAGGTCCTCACCGCCGCGTTGATGGGCAGCGAGCAAGCTCCTGGAGAGCAGGTGCCCTATTTCTGGAGCGATCAGTACAACCTGAAGATCCAGGCGCTGGGAACGGTGGCCGCCACCGACGAGGTGCACGTGGTCCAGGACGACGGACGCAAATTTCTCGCCTACTACGAGCGTGACGGCATTCTCACCGGCGTGGTCGGCGCCGGCATGGCAGGTGCCGTCATGAAGATGCGCGGCAAGATCGCGTCGCGGACACCGATCTCCGAGGTCCTCGAGGCGGTATCCACCTAGGCGCGGGCGCCGTGTCACCCGGCCCGGACGCCGTGTCGGCTCGGGGGCGTCCGGGTGGTCGCGATAGATTCATCGGGTGATCGTTGCGCTCATCGACTCAGGCCTGGGGATGTTGCCGACGTCGGCGTGGCTCCGCAAGTTGCGGCCCGAGCTGGATCTGATCCTCGCGCTGGACCCGGAGGGGGCTCCGTGGGGTCCCAAACCGGAGCAGTGGGTGATCGATCGGGTGCTCATGACCGTGGAGCGCTCTCTCGACCACGGCGCCGACGTGATCGTCCTGCCGTGCAACACGGCGAGCGTCACGGCCCTCGAGCACGTCCGTGACTTCGTGGGCGAGGACGTGCCGGTGATCGGCACGGTGCCCGCCATCAAGCCGGCCGCTGCCGTCTGTGAGTCCGTGGCCATCTGGGCCACCGCGGCCACCACCGCGAGTCGCTATCAGGCCGATCTGATCGATCGGTTCGGTAACGGGAGTTCCGTGGTCGGCGTTGCCTGTCACGGACTTGCCGACGCCATCGATCGGGGCGACCGGGCCACCGTGTCCGCGGCCATTGCGTCGGCGGTCGAACGCACACCGGGCGATGTGGGCGGGGTGGTGCTCGGATGCACTCACTACCCTCTCGTCGCCGAGGAAATCGCGGCGCAGCTGCCGGTAGGTGTGCGGTTGTTCGACAGCGCCGAGGCCGTCGCGACGCAGACTCTTCGCCGCATCGACGCGCTCGGACGGGCTGTGACTGGCGACGGAACCATCGAGGTCTTTCTCAGCGGACGCGCCGGGCGGCTTCCGGCGAGCGCGGGGGCGTTCCCGGCCGGTCGGCTGCTCACCGGATCCGCTCAGCCCAGCTGAACCATCCCGGCGGCCACCACGCGCGCGACGTTGTTCAACTCTTCGTCCTGCCTGTGGGACAGCCCGTCCTGCTCGCGCAGGCGCTCGTAGCCGGCCAACGAGAACATCGCGCTCACCCAGGCGTTGGCGCACGCACGGAGCGTGCCTTCCCGCACGGGGAACGGTGAGCTGGCCTTCAGCAGACGTACCGTGAGATCGCCGAGGTTGTCGAGAAAGCGCCGTAGGTGCGCACGCACATCCGGGTGGGTGTCGGCCTCCCGCCACAGAATCACACGCATCACCTGGTGATCGCGCGTGTTGAACGCGGTGTCGAGATTCACCAGGCTCGCTGCGGGATCGCCCGGACTGACCAGCGGATCCACGTCTGCGAATGGTTCGATCGGCAGCCGTTCGGACAGCAGTGCCAGGAGGATGTCGGTCTTGGCGGGAAAATAGTAGAACACCAGGCCTTTCGGGACGTACGCGGCGGATGCGATGGACGCGGTGGAGGTGGCATCGAATCCGTTTCTGGCAATCAGGTTTTCGGCTGCATCGAGGATGAGTTCGCGAGCGTTACCGTCTACCTTCGCGCTACGCCGCCGGCGGCCCTTGCGGGACTCGGGGGGACCGGTCTTACCGAAGTGTGGTGTGGGCATGGTGTGCATCCGGACGTGAAGGGCGGGGCGAAGGCCACGGGAAGATCACCTCTCACCTGGTCTGCGCCCCGCCCGAATCGTTGTTCTCGACGGTTGTCACGGATCCGATCAGTGCGCGGCGATGCCTCCGTGTCCGTGCATCCGAGCACTCATCACCGGCATACCGGTGACAGCCACGACGACTGTCAGTACACCGACCACCCATGCGGTCCACGAGGCGCCCCGCAGCGAGTCGAAGTTCATCACCCAGGGGGCGAGGAACAACAGCACACCGAAGAGGGCCATTCCGTACTCGGCCACCGTCATGTCCGGCCGGTACATGTGGACCAGACCGGACAGTGCCACGAGCGCACCGAGAACGATGAGTGACCACATCGCGGCGTTGTTGGTGTCGAGCCAGATCGGCGAGATCGCCGCAAAGACTCCGATCACGATCGCCGCAACATCCTGCATACGACTCCACGATTTCATGTCCAGCCTCCTCGAGTGGATTGTGTCCACTTCGAGTACACGCCTGACTGACCGCCCGATCAATAGTGGACCCGGTTGCATTCATATAACGGGACAGCCCAGGTCAGAGCATGTTTTGTGATCTTCATCCCGGTGATCCGCCGGGCCTGTCGGGCGGCTGTGGGACAGTGCTCTCGTGACCTCCACGGCGGACGATGTGAAGCAGGCCCTCGCGAATCTGGCGGACGACCGCGATGCAGCGAATCTGGCACGGTTCTTCAAGACCGGTCCGGGAGAGTACGGCGAAGGGGATGTGTTCATCGGAGTCCGGGTGCCAGGAACACGCATTGTCGTTCGTCGGCATTCCGATCTGGATCTGTCCGAAGTCGGTGTCCTGCTGGACAGTCCGGTACACGAGCATCGCCTGGCGGGTCTCCTCGTTCTCGTCGCGCAGTTCGAGAGGTCGGCCGGCGCAGGAGACGAGGCGCTATGCGAGAAGATCGCCGATTTCTACCTCGACCTTGTGATGCGGGGCAGAGTGAACAACTGGGACCTCGTCGATGCGTCGGCTGATCACATTCTGGGGGAGTGGTTGTGTGACAGGCCGCGGGACGTGCTCTTCGCGCTGGCCGCGGACGGCGACCTGTGGCGTCGCCGGGTGTCACTGCTCAGCACCTTCGCGTTCCTCCGGCGCGGTGATGCATCCACCACGCTCGAGGTGGCGGAGCGGGTCCTTGCCGACCGCCGCGACCTCATCCAGAAGGCCGCCGGATGGATGCTGCGGGAGGTCGGCAAAAGGGTGGACCGGGATCTGCTTACCGGTTTCCTCGACCGGCACGCGGCCGAGATGGGCCGCACCGCGCTCTCGTATGCCTGTGAGCATTTGACGGCGGAGGACCGGGCCCGCTACCGCGCACGGCGCTAGCGGGTAGCCCGCTCAGAACTCGATCTTGAGATGGTCCGTTACGGGGTGGGCCTGGCAGCCCAGGATGTACCCGTTCTCGATGTCTTCCGGATCGAGGATCTCGCTGTTGTCCATCTCCACCTTGCCCTCGAGGACTGTGCAGGCGCAGGACCCGCACTCGCCCTCCTGGCAGGAATACGGAACGTCGATTCCCTTGGCGAGCATGATGTCGACGAGCGTTTGCTTGCGCGGCCAGGTCAGGTTGTGGGTCTCGCCGTCGAGTTCCACCTCCACCGTGGCGGAGTCGGCCGCCTCGTCCTCGGTGACTTCCACGACATCGACGTCACGGAACGGATCGCCTGCCAGCGAGTTGAACACTTCGGCGTGCACTTGGCTGCGCGGCATCCCGGCGTCGGCGAGGGCCTTGTGGACGGTGTCCATGAACGGTGCCGGACCGCACATGAACGCCTCGTGCCCGAGATAGGGCGCGATCGCGGAGGCGAGCTGGTCGACGCCGGGTAGCCCCTGCACGGTTTCGAGCCAGTGGATCGAGACGAGTCGCGAGGGGTACCGGCCGGCCAGTGTGCGCAGTTCCTCCGCGAAGATGACGGATTTCTCGTCACGGTTCGCGTAGAAGAGCACGACCTTGCCGGTGCCCTCGGTGAGGGCCGCCTTGAGGATCGAGATCACGGGGGTGATGCCGCTACCTGCAGCGAAGAGGAGGAAGTCGTGGTCCAGCGACTTCGGGGTGAACACACCCGACGGCGGAAGGACTTCGAGAGCGTCCCCGACGGCGACGTTGTCGCAGAGCCAGTTGGATCCGTAGCCGTCCGCGGTGCGCTTGACGGTGACCTTCGGTGCGGCATCGGTGAACGGCGAACTGGCGAGCGAGTAACACCGGGCCACGGATCCGGTCTGATCGCTGGGTATGCGGAGCGTGAGGAACTGGCCGGGCTTGTACCTGAACTTGTCGGCGAGATCGGCGGGCACGTCGAAGACCAGTGATCGGGTGTCGCGAGTCTCGTCCACGACGCCGGACACGGTGAGTACCGCAGATCGTGAGCTGTGCGGTACGTCGACAGTTGTCATCGGGTGTGTCGTCCTCTCGTCTTCGTCCGGCGCCGGAGCGCTCGAACACTCGCTCCAAATATAGAACAGGTTCTAGTTTTTTCCCAGTGCGTGCCTCGGCGGTGCAGACGCAAGCGTATCGAGGGGCGTCCCCTCCGCTTCGTCCTGTCCGCCACTACCCGTTCGGGCAGTCTCTTCGCCGCGATCGGACGGTTCGAACACCAGGGCCTGTGCCCGGGGTCGAGGTTGCGTCACAGTGAGTTCCGGGTGAGACGTCGATCACAAGCCCGACGTCGGCACTCTTTCACCTCCCACACACCGTTCAGTTCGGAACCGACAATCGAGGAGACGGCAATGGCCATCGAGCTCAACCAGATCTGGGACTTCCCCATCAAGGAGTTCCATCCGTTCCCGCGAGCACTGATGGGGGTGGGAGCCCACGACATCATCGGTGTGGAGGCCAAGAACCTCGGGTTCAAGCGCACCCTCCTCATGACCACCGGCCTGCGCGGATCGGGCATCATCGAGGAACTCGTCGGCAAGATCGAATACCAGGGCGTCGAGGTGGTCCTCTACGACAAGGTGGAGTCCAACCCGAAGGACTACAACGTCATGGAGGCCGCCGCGCTCTACCAGAAGGAGAAGTGCGACTCGATCATCTCGGTCGGTGGCGGCTCGAGCCACGACGCCGCCAAGGGTGCGCGTGTCGTCGTCGCGCACGACGGGCGCAACATCAACGAGTTCGAGGGATTCGCGAAGTCCACCAACAAGGAGAACCCGCCGCACATCGCCGTGTCCACCACGGCCGGTACGGGTTCGGAAACGTCCTGGGCCTATGTCATCACCGACACCTCCGACATGAACAACCCGCACAAGTGGGTGGGTTTCGACGAGGCGACCATCGTGACACTTGCGATCGACGATCCGCTGCTGTACTACACCTGCCCGCAGCACTTCACCGCGTACTGCGGCTTCGACGTCCTCGCGCACGGAAGTGAGCCTTTCGTGTCGCGCCTCGACTTCGCGCCGTCCCTCGGAAATGCTCTCTACTCCGTCGAACTGGTGGCGAAGAACTTGCGCGAGGCGGTCTTCGAGCCGCGCAACCTGAAGGCCCGAGAGGGAATGATGAATGCGCAGTACATCGCCGGTCAGGCGTTCAACTCCGGCGGCCTCGGTATCGTGCACTCCATCTCGCATGCGGTCAGTGCCTTCTTCGACAGCCACCACGGCCTCAACAACGCGATCGCGTTGCCGCGGGTCTGGGAGTACAACCTGCCGTCGCGCTACGAGCGGTACGCCCAACTGGCGGGCGCGCTGGGCGTCGACACCCGGAACCTCACGACGGTGCAGGCAGCCGACGCCGCCGTCGAGGCCGCGATCCGGCTGGCCAAGGACGTCGGGATCCCGGACAACTTCGGTCAGGTGCGCACCGACTCGTACGAGAAGAACCAGATGAACACCAAGAAGTACGAGGGTCGCGGCGACACCATCCGCGGCGACGAGAAGACTGTGCGCGCCATCTCGGAGCACATCCAGGACGACTGGTGCACGCCCGGAAACCCGCGCGAGGTGACGGTCGAATCGATGATCCCGGTGGTCGACCACGCGATCAACAATTCGTACTGACCGACACCAACCAGCCGTGTCCGGGGCGGGCCCGAAGTCCCAGCCGACCCCGCCCCGGATGCGTTCCCGCCGAGACTCGCTCACGAAGGACGGACGCCCGACCATGACCGCACCGCACCCAGTCCCGGAACCGGCCGATGTCTGCTTTGCCGACGGCGCAGAGTTGAAGGAGGCGCTGCGGGACGTCGACTACATCGCGGACGACGAGTTCGCCGTGGTGGTGCACCTCGCGACCGCACTCGAACGTCCGCTGTTGCTCGAGGGGCCGGCCGGGGTGGGTAAGACGGAACTGGCGAAGTCGCTGGCCGAAGCCGCCGGCCGCAAGCTCGTCCGGTTGCAGTGCTACGAGGGTCTCGACGACAACCGTGCCCTGTACGAGTGGGATTACGCCAAACAGCTTCTGCATGTGCAGATGTTGCGTGATCGGATCAGTGAACGGATGGCGGGTTTCGACGACGTCGCCGAGGCTTCGAAGTTCCTGGCGGCCCAGGATTTCGGTCTGTACTCGGA
>NZ_JBAQEO010000616.1:0-3043 GCF_049286785.1 Rhodococcus sp. (in: high G+C Gram-positive bacteria)
GGCGTGGGATAGAGTCCACACATACACCCAGGGCTGAACGACACGAATCGGAGGAGCGCGCGTCCATGACCGCCCCGGACCCCGCCGCGACCGACCCACTCACCGCGGCCGACGAGCAGGCCGATCCGCGGCTGGCACGCTCACGCAACCGGTTGCTCGATGCGGCCACCCATCTGCTGTCCACCGGCGGTGTCGAGGCGGTCACCGTCGAAGCGGTCACCCGCGTGTCGAAGGTCGCGCGCGCCACCCTCTACCGGCACTTCGGCAGCACCACCCACCTGCTCGCGGCCACCTTCGAACGGCTGCTCCCCCGCGTCGACACCCCCACCGGCACCGGACCCGTGCGCGAGCGGCTCATCGCGCTGCTCACCACCCAGGCCGACCTCATCGAACAGGCCCCGGTACAGATGACCACCCTGGCCTGGCTGGCCATGGGATCCCTCGGCGACGACCACACCGACCCCGACCGCCGCCACCCCGATCCGGCCGCGGTCACCTCACTACGCGCCCGCGTCATCGAGCAATACCGCCAACCCTTCGACCACATCCTCACCAGCCCCGACGCCCGCGCCGTGCTCGGCGAGCTCGACACCACCTTCGCCCTCATCGAACTCCTCGGCCCGATCGTCTTCGCCCGCCTCACCGGACTGCGCACCATCGACCACGACGACTGCACCCGCCTCGTCGACAACTTCCTCGCCACCCACCGAACAGGTACGCCAGCAACCACCCCGACCGAGGACGGCACGCCGTAACCGCAGACCCGGGACCGCGCGGTCAGAACAGAGTGTCGCGGACCCGCAGCGGCCGGTACCCGGTGGGACCGAGCGCGGCGAGTTCGGCGTCGATATCGACCTCGATCGCGCCGAAGAAGTTGATGTTGGCGCTGTGCGCGGGCGAGATATGGGCCAAGACCTCCTCGTCCACTCGCCGCCCGGCCCGGCGCATCTGATCGACCGCGAGCCCGTAATACTCTGTGGTCCAGGCGATCACCGCGTTCGTGGCCAGGGTCAGACACCACGCCTGCTCGGTTTGGGCTTCCAGGTGACGGGCGCGGAAAGCCCCGTCGTGGGCGTAGATGAGGTCGCGTTTGAGGGCGTGGATGGATTCGCCCTTGTTGGGCTGACGGGAGATCTTGCGCCGGTAATCCGGATCGGTCAAATATCGGCAGGCGTAGATCGTGCGGCGCATGGCACCGTATTCCTTGAGCGCCGCCGCGAGGGCATTTTGGCGACCCGACGCCGACAGCTTGCCGACCAGCAGGGATGCGGTGGCGTGCCCGAATTTCAGCGATCCGGCCAGCCGCAGCAGGTCGTCGTAGTGTTCCGCGATCAGGTCCAGGTTCAGCTTGCGGGTCAGCAAAGGTCCCGCATGCGGGAACCGTGCCTCGACATCCCCGCGCGGTGACGGCCGGTAGAGGGTGATCTCGCCCAGATCCCAGATCCCAGATCCCAGATCCCGGATGCGCGGGGAGAGTTGCATCCCGAGCGGTCGAACAACGCAAAGTTCACCAGGGTCACCCCGTGAGTGTCTGTCGCGTGCTCGGTGATCGGCAGATCGGTTGCGTTACCGAGGATTTCATCGAGTGCGTAGTGGGCTTCGCGCCGGGTGGTGACGATCACCTTGGTGCCATAGGTGGCGTGTCGATCGGTGACATGGGTATAGGTCGACAAGCCCTGATCGGCGAAGAATTGCGACACCGTACGCGCGGTGACCGATTTGCCGCGCGTCGGAAACCGCTGCCCGTCCGAGGAGGACAGGGTGCCGGTGCCGAAAGCCGCTGTCAGCGGCAGTCTTTGGTGATAGCCGATGAGCGCCAGGTTTGCTGCGCGCAGCGTCTCCTCCCGCACATACCATTCCTCCGTCCACGCCAGGATGTCGTAGGAGATCCCGGACGCTTCAGACATACGGGTCAACCCCAGATTGGTCGACGAAGCCAACAGCACCGCGATGAGGTTGCGTTTCAGCTCCGGGCCGCGGGCGTGTTTGCCGCCCGCGTGGGTGAAGCAGTCCAGGTATCCGGTGCGTTTGTCGAGCTCGATCAGCAGCGACACGATCGGTGCGAACGGCAGCATTTCGGTCAGCTCGGCCTTCAGTGCGATGGCCTCGGTCGGGATGTCTTCGGCGGTCAGCGGTGAGATCACCAGATCACCGTTCTCATCCAGTCGCACCGGCCCGTCACCTGTGGCGAGCATCTGTTCGAGCTCGCCAACCGCCTCACCCCACTCGTCGGTGAGCGCGGCCAGTGCACGGGCAGGGTCGGCAGGTTTGTCGACCAGGCGGCAGAATTCGGCGCGTTGGGGTTCCCACTGTTCACCGGTGAGCAGGTAGGCGGCAGGGTCGGCGTAGCGGCGAGATCCGGGTACGAACACATCCCCGGTGCGCAGCCCGTCCCGCAACCCGATCAGCACGCACAGCTCCCAATAGTGCCGGTAGCCGACGGTGTTCCCGGTCTTGCGCGCATCGTCGAGATAGCCGCGCCACTTGATCGGCACGAACCCGGTCGGCGCGTCGTCGAACACTTTCCGGCGACCAGTCGCGTTGAGCTCGCGCAGCATGTCCACCGCGACCAGCAACTCCGTCGACCCGGTACCGCCGGCGAACCGCACCGCCGACAACACCGCCGGAGTGAACTTCCGCAGATATGAATACGAGGTATCGAGGGCGGCCAGATGTCCATGATCGCGCGGCAACCGCGGGCGGGCTTGGCTTTCGCCGCCCGCAACCGCTCCCACCCGATGCCCTCGCCCCGAATCAATCCACCGACATCCTCGTCGGATATCTGCGGGTCGATAATGATCGCCAGCAGTTCATCCAGCAGCGCTTGCCGGTCCTCTCCGGTCTTGCCGCGTTCGGCCAGTTCCTCACGCATCCTGTTCTCCGCAGCACTGAACTTCGCCGACAGCGACTGGTCGAACGGGAGAGTCCCGTGGAGTGGTGGGAATTCGGTGAGGCGGCATAGCCCCTGGTGGGGGTGTGTCGTTGCCCGCATGTGGGTGGGCCATCGCGTAGTGATGAACGAGTTACCGACCAAAGTGACTCG
>NZ_JBAQEO010000617.1:0-3889 GCF_049286785.1 Rhodococcus sp. (in: high G+C Gram-positive bacteria)
GGGTGGGTCGTTGCCTTCACCGTCCACTCTGGATTCTGGCCGTACCGGTGGCCTTCCGCTGGAGCTGACCAGCTTCGTCGACCGTCGCGCGGAACTGGTCGAGGCCAAGAACTTGTTAGCGACCTCACGGTTGGTGACGTTGACCGGGATCGGCGGAGTGGGGAAGACTCGTCTGGCGCTACGGATCGCCACCACGGCGCAACGGGACTTTCCCGACGGCGTGATCTTGGCAGAGCTGGGCGAAGTGCGTGATCAGTCGCTGCTGCTGGGTGTCGTGGCTGGTGCGCTTGGGTTACGAGACGGATCGGGGCGACCCCCACACGAGGTACTCGTCGAGTTCCTCGCCCCTCGAGACCTTCTACTTGTGCTCGATAATTGTGAGCAGGTGGTGGATGCGGTAGCGAAGCTCTCCGAATCTCTACTCCGTGTCTGCCCTCGGCTGCGGATTCTGGCAACCAGTCGTGAACCGGTCGGTATCAGCGGAGAAGCTGTGCTGCTGATTCCGCCGCTCGCAGTCCCCGATCCCGATCACCTGGCGAAGGGACTACCGCGAAACGACGCGATGACGTTATTCGCTCAACGCGGCGCCGCAGCTGTCCCCGGGTTCGAGCTCACCGAGGACAACAAGGCCACCATTGCCCGAATCTGCCAGCGACTGGACGGATTGCCACTGCCGATCGAGTTGGCGGCGGCCAGACTGCGGGCGATGTCGCCCGAGCAGATCCTGCAACGGCTGACCGACCGCTTCGCACTGCTGACCCGCGGCAGCCGGGACGCCCCGTCGCGGCAGCAGACCCTGCGGATGTGTATCGACTGGAGCCATGACCTGTGCACGCCACTGGAACAACGGGTGTGGGCTCAATTGTCGGTGTTCGCTGGCAGCTTCGAACTCGATGCTGCAGAACAGGTCTGCGGCGGCAACCTCACAGCACCGGATCTCCTCGATACTGTCTCCTTCCTCATCGACAAGTCGATCCTGACTCGTGAAGACTCCGGTGCTGCGGTGCGATTCCGAATGCTCGAGACCTTACGCGACTACGGCCGTGAGAAGGCCGAGGACTCCGGAGAATATGCCGATCTTCGCCGCCGGCACCGTGATTGGTGTGAGCGGTTGGTGGTCGAGGCGGAAGCCGACTGGATCAGTTCCCGCCAGCTCGCGTGGATCACCAGACTTGGACTCGAGCAGCCGAATCTGCGTGAAGCACTGGAGTTCTGTGTATCCGACAATCCCGACGCGGGGATTCGGATCGCCGCTGCTCTCTACCAGTTCTGGGTTTCCCGGGGTTTGTTCAGCGAGGGGCGTCGTTGGCTGGACCGCCTCCTGGCCCGCCAGACGGGTCTACCGACCGTCGACCGGGCCAAGGCCCTTTTCGCAGACAGTGTCCTGGCCGGGTTGCAGGGTGAGGTTCGCGTGGCGACCGCTCTCGTGGAGGAGGGTCGCGCGCTCGCGGACCAGACGACCGACCCGACGCTGCGCGCACACATCGACCTCGCCGACGGATATCTGGCACTGTTCGACGGTCATCTTCCAGATGCACGCCTGCACCTCGAGACTGCCCTCCAGGAGTACGCCGGGCGGGGCGACATACTCTTCGAGGTCGTCGCTCTCGTGACCCTCGGAGTGACGCGCGAACTGCTGGGCGACACGAACCGGGCCATCGAATGCTATGAGCGCTTACTCGCGATAACCGAGGCGCGAGGCGAATCGGTGTATCGGGCGTACTCGCTGTGGGCTCTGGCTGTTGCGGTGTGGAGGCAGGGTGATCGAGCGCGAGCTGCGCGTCTGCTCGGGCAAGCACTGCGGGTCGGTCGAAATATCAATGACCGATTGAGCACCAGCATGGGCCTGCAAGCACTGGCTTGGATCGCTGCCGAGGAGCACGACGCCCGGCGCGCGGTCGTGTTGACGGCAGCGGCGGAGGAACTGAGCCGGTCGGTGGGGATGCCGACGGTGTTTTTGCCCGATCTGCTCGTGCACCAGGATGAATGCGAACGTGAAACTCGACGTACGATGAGTGAGCAGGCATTCGCGGCGGCCCGCAGGGAGGGCGCTGCACTCGGTTTTCACGCCGCCGTAGCCTACGCTCTGGGTGAACAGAACACGCCTACACCGGCATCCGTTGCCAGTCCGTCGTCCACACCGACCAAACGTGAGCGCGAGGTCGCCAAACTGATCGCCGACGGGCTGACCAATAAGGAGATCGCCGCTCGCCTGGTGATCTCCCCCCGAACCGCGCAGGGGCACGTCGAGCACCTACTGTCCAAGCTAGGATTCGCCTCACGCGCACAGATTGCGGCGTGGGTCGTCGAATCACAGCATGAGGGTTCCTGAGACACTGACCGAGGTCCGGACTTTCGATTCCTGCTCCGCCAACTTCCCTGGCTACCAGCCTCATAGGGCTGGCTGATGGCGATCGAGGCTCGATCTGCACGACAGTATGAACACGGCACGTAGCGAAACATATCGAAGTCGGATCGAATACCGCGGTGCACTCATGCACTGCACGTGCGGAATCATGTTGAATCCCAACGCGATCGTTCGAGTCTTGTCGAGCTCATCGAGAACCTGGTCGACGCCGGTGGTCGGGCTACGGAAGTATCTGCCCTCAAAAGCCCGGAGGCGGTCGCGTACGTAGGCGAGCATGGCAAGTTCGCGCTCGAGGTCTGCTGCGGTTCGTCGCTCACCTCTGATCACGGGCCTCCGACTCGATCCGCAACTCGTAGGGCTCCGCCCCCATGCATGCTTCGTGCCAGCTGCTTCTCGACAGGCACACCGGGCGGAGAAGCCTAGTACCGGCGTGCCGCGTAGAACGGCATCGAGTCGAGTGGCGCCTCCTTCACCGACTGCCCGGTGGTGGGCGCGTGGACGACCGTGCCGTTCCCGGCGTAGAGCCCGACATGTTGCGCCCCGTAGAACAGGACGAGATCACCCGGCTGCAGGCTTCCCTTGTCCACGGGC
The DNA here is from genome assembly GCF_049286785.1 of Rhodococcus sp. (in: high G+C Gram-positive bacteria). Lineage (GTDB taxonomy): Bacteria > Actinomycetota > Actinomycetes > Mycobacteriales > Mycobacteriaceae > Rhodococcus_F. Next base: position 2,960 of record NZ_JBAQEO010000617.1, read on the forward strand.
ATTCCACCGTTCACCTGGTCGTAGGTGGTGCGAGGTACGGAGACACCTACCTGCCTGTAGGCCCACTGCACAAGACCCGAGCAATCGAACGCATTCGGTCCCGTAGCACCCCAGACATACGGCGATCCGATCTTCGACTCGGCAGACGCGAGAGCCTGCGCACCGTGGGTCGATGGCAACGCCGGCAGGGAGGGCGGCGTTCCGGGGAGGGACGGAGGATTGGGAACCGGGAGGGGCGCAGGGTTCGGAACCGGAGGTAGCGCCGGTACACGTGGTATGTCGAACGTACCGATCCCTGGGATCGTGATCGGCTCCGCTGCAGCAGGAGTCACTGGAAGCATGAATGCTCCCACTCCCACTCCGATGGCGGTCAGAAGACCACCGGTCGAAAACTGCAGGCGATTGCCCCGACGCAATCTATGCTTGGCCATTGAGCTGAGTCCTTCGATTTATACGGTGTCCGATGACAGACGTGCCGCTCGGACGAGACACTCCATAACATCCCGGTCACGAACCAGCCGGACAACGGCCGAATGGCCCATTCGCCTACCTGTTTTCGTGGTTCAAGTGGTCACGAACTCGGACTCGTACTGTCCCGATCCGTCACCGAAGGCCGGAAACGGGGGTGCCCCAACAGCTCTGCCGTTACCACCCGGGCGTGTGTGCCCATGCTGCTTGTGTGTCACTGACCCAGAACTCATCAAGCCAGGATCGGTCGGTGGGTAAACCGCACTGAGCGAAGTCTCCACTCGATCCTGGGTGGTTCACCGGCGCCTGCACGCCGGTTGGACCGGCTTCGTACTGGCCGGCTGGTTGTGGTCGCTGGCCATTCCCGTGGACTGACGACCCACGGCACATATCCCGGACTCCGGTGACCTCGCATCCTGGTCGCACACGTGGTGTGGCAATGCGAGCGAGGAGGCCGAGAAG
>NZ_JBAQEO010000618.1:0-1914 GCF_049286785.1 Rhodococcus sp. (in: high G+C Gram-positive bacteria)
CCCACGAGTGTGAGAGGTACCCGACCATGGGGCATTACAAAAGCAATCTCCGTGACGTGGAGTTCAACCTGTTCGAACTTCTCGGGCGCGACCGTGTACTCGGGACCGGGCCGTTCGAGGAGGTAGACCTCGATACCGCGAAGGTCGCACTGCGCGAGGTCGATCGCCTCGCCCGCGAGGAGCTCGCGGCATCGTTCGAGGATTCCGATCGCAGTCCTACGATCTTCGATGCCGCTTCGCACACGGTCACCGTCCCGCCGTCCTATGCGGCGACGTACAAGACTTGGATGGACGCCGAATGGTGGCGCCTGCGTGTGCTTCCCGAACTGGGCGGAACCCACGCGCCCAGTTCCCTGAACTGGGCTCTCGGCGAGTTCGTCCTCGGGGCGCACCCGACCCTGTGGACGTACGTCGGGTTCCCGACGGCGACCCGCGTGGTATGGCGTCACGGCACCGAGCGCGACAGGAAGATCGCGCAGATCGCCGCCGAGAAGCAGTGGGGCGCGACGATGATGCTCACCGAACCGGACGCCGGCTCCGACGTCGGGGCCGGCCGCACCAAGGCCACCCCCAACGACGACGGCACCTGGAACATCACGGGTGTCAAGCGATTCATCACTGCGGGCGAACACGATCTGACGGACAACATCATCCACATGGTTCTGGCCCGTCCCGTGGGTGTCGAGGGCGCCGGTGGGCCCGGCACCAAGGGACTCAGTCTGTTTCTCGTCCCCAAGTTCCACTTCGACCTCGAGACCGGTGAGCTCACCGGCGAGCGCAACGGTGTCTATGCCACCAACGTCGAGAAGAAGATGGGCGTGAAGGTCTCCGCAACCTGCGAGATGACGTTGGGCGAGAACGAACCGGCACGCGGCTGGCTTCTCGGGGAGGTCCACGACGGCATCGGTCAGATGTTCGACGTGATCGAAGACGCCCGGATGATGGTGGGTTCCAAAGCGATCGCGACCCTGTCGAGCGGGTACCTCAATGCGCTCGAGTACGCCAAGATCCGGCTGCAAGGTGCCGACCTGACACGTTCGTCCGACAAGGCGGCACCCCGCGTGCCCATCACCCGCCACCCCGACATCCGCCGGTCGCTGCTCACACAGAAGTCGTTCGCGGAGGGGCTCCGGTCCCTGGTGCTGTACACCGCGTCGTGGCAGGACGAGATCGCGATCGGGAACGCCGCCGGCACCGACACGACCCTCGCGGAGGCGGTCAACGACCTGCTCCTGCCCGTGGTCAAGGGATACGGCTCCGAACGCTCGTGGACCATCCTCGGAACAGAATCCCTGCAGACCTTCGGCGGATCGGGATACCTCCAGGACTACCCGCTCGAGCAGTACGTGCGCGACGCCAAGATCGACACCGTCTACGAGGGTACGACCGCCATCCAGGCGCAGGACCTGTTCTTCCGCAAGATCGCACGGAACAGGGGAGTGGCGTTCGGGCACCTCGTGCGGGAGATTTCGGGATTCGTCGACGATCCGGCCGCGGCCACCGACCTCGCGTTCGAACGAGACCTTCTCGTCGTGGCGACCGACAGCGTGGAGTCGATCGTCGCGAAGATGACAGCCGACTTGCAGCAGTCGAATCCGACTGTCGAAGGCGGCGACGAGAAGAACGTCTACAAGGTCGGACTCAACGCGACCCGGTTGCTGTACGTGCTCGGCGACATCCTCGTCGCATGGCTGCTGTTGCGCAGTGCCGCAACCGCTCTCCGCGCGCTCGACACGGATCTTCCCGCTGCCGAGAGGTCGTTCTACGAGGGCAAGGTCGCGGCAGCACGGTTCTTCGCTCGTAATGTCCTTCCTGTCGTGGTGGCCGAGGCCCGGATCGCAGGTACCGTCGATGATTCCGTGATGGGCCTGGACGAAGCGGCCTTCTGAAGAAGCAGTTTCCCGGCAACGAGAT
>NZ_JBAQEO010000619.1:0-2111 GCF_049286785.1 Rhodococcus sp. (in: high G+C Gram-positive bacteria)
CCGCCGTCGTGGCTGATCCCATGGTGATTGCGGTACGACTGGGCGCGTGGTGATCGCCACGATGCGAACACTGCGTGCGCGGCCAGCACGAGGTCGTTCCACGGATCGCCGGTGGACTTGGTGCCGACAACCTTCTCGAACTGTTCGAGAAAGCGTCGGTGCGTATCGGCCGCGAATGCGCTGTCGCCTGTGATTTCTGCTATTCGCGCCTCGACGGTGTCGTTCATCCCGAGGTTGAGAACGGTGTCCATCATCCCGGGCATGCTCTGGGCGCCGCCGGATCGAACCGAGATGAGGAGTGGACGTTCCGCGCCGCCCAGCCGGCGTTCGGCGGCGGTCTCGAGTTGATCCAGCCCCTGGCGCAGACAGGACAGAATCGACTCGGTGAGGTTGCCGTCGTTGTCGTTGACCTCCGCGCAGAAATCGGTCGAGAGTACGAAGGCGTGGGGCACGGGCATTCCCAGCGCACGCATCCGGTTAATGCTGCGTGCTTTTCCGCCGACGAGTTGTGGATCGAGGTCAGGTGTGTCGCCCAGCCAGATCAGAGTCATTCTCAAGCTCCTTTTGATTACACAGCGCGGCCGGCGGCCGCCTCTTCCTCACGGCTGAGACCGAGGAGTCCGATGAGTTCCTCGTGGAACTCGAACCAGACGGTGTGATAGCTGTCCGCGATCGGCCGCGCGACGAATCCGGTGTCACCGGCGTGGATCTGTTCGATGGCGTTGCCGAAGCGGCAATGATAGTTGGACAGGCGAACGGCGATCGCGGCTATCCGCTGGACCAGCGGTTGGAAGCCCTCATCGAGTGCTGTCAGACGATCGAGGACGGACTGATCATAGGTGGTATCGGTGTGGTCATTGGGTGCGCCACCCTTCATCTGCCAGTCGCTGATGATCTCCTTGAGGGCGGTGTTGTGCTGATCGAACTCGTGATAGAGCCCCATCAGGGCCTCGCGATCGATCGTCGGGCGTTCGGCCGCGACCAGCTCCGTAAGGCGTTGTCTGCCCTCGGGTGTCAGACGAACCTGGGGGTCGCCTTTGACGTACCCGGCGTCTCGAAGCGCAGCCAGCTCGGTGGCTGCCGTCTCGACATCGACACCGACAGATTGTGCTGCCAGTTCGGGGGCCAGGCGTCCTTTCAGGCGTGCAGCTTGCAGGAGGGCGAGCTCGTGAGTCACGGGTATTCCTCTTCTGTGATCTCGAAGCTGACGGTCAGCTGTTCTAACTTCCGATGATCTAGTGATAGACTATATCCACACTAGCTGAGAGGTCGATCACATGTCTAGCAAGGATTCGGGCGGAGTGGATCTCGTGCTGATGAGGCATGGTGAACCGCAACGTAATGATGCGAATTCTCGCGACCCTGGTCTGTCCGACGTGGGATGGGCTCAAGTCAGGGGAACTCTCCCGTACCTGATGGGGGGTGGACCGCTCACGGCGATCTACAGCTCGCCCCAGATGCGTGCGCGGCAGTCGGCCCGCGTGGCCGCCGATGCGTTCGGACTTGCACTCGCCTTCGACGACGGGTTGGTGGAGTTCGATCACGGGGCGCCCTATGTTCACTACGACGACGGGGCCGCGCCGGTATGGCGGAGCTATTTCGCGGGCGACCTGTCGCCCTGGGGGCTCACCCTGGCCGAGTTTCATGCGCGCATCCAGGGTGCCATGAATCGCATCGCAGATCGTCATGAGGGTGGCCGGGTACTCGCCGTGTGTCATGGCGGGGTCGTCAATGCGTGGACGTGCCAGATTCTGGGCGTGCCCGACCGTATCCGGGTGATGGAGCCGGGTTATGCGTCGCTGCATCGTTATCGGCGAGTCGAGGGACGTTGGCGGATTGTCAGCTTGAACGAAATCGCCCCGGCCTCTCTCGACACCGCATTACTCTAGCGCTAGAGTAATCTGCATCACGGTCCGTACCGGCTTGCGACGAGGAGAACACATGGAGCTGACGGTGGTCAGTGTCGAATCGGGCGGTGAGCCGTTCGACTTCGAGGGTCTCGGACGGGTGGCCGAGAGATTGTCCGGCGGGGCGGTGACGGAATTGATTGCCGAGGACGCGCTGACTGCTGCTGCGGAACATCTGGGCCGTGCTCTCGGCACTACTCCCGT
>NZ_JBAQEO010000620.1:0-4150 GCF_049286785.1 Rhodococcus sp. (in: high G+C Gram-positive bacteria)
ACGGGTAACAGCGCGAGAGCAGATGGAGTCGATCAGCACTCCCTCGACGATCGTCAATCGGTCTGCACTGGTCGTTCCTTGGTGGCCACGAATGCGAAGCCTTCTACCGGACCGGTCGGCTTCTGCCACTCGAAGTCGACCTCTTGACCAGGGTCGAGCTTTCTGAATCCAGCGGTGTCGAGCTCGCTGAAGTGCACCCAGTAGCCACCGGGGTTTGCGCACAGTCGATGGTGCCCCATCCGTCTTCACTGTTCCAGAACCGGACAACGCCACGTGAAGTCATCTCCCGATGATGCAGGAAGCTCTCGCCGGTCAGCGATCCGCCCCCGGAACAAAGGGTGCTGATGGGTACTCACGTCGTGTGGTCCCTTTGCGTGTGACTGATCCCGTACGCAGTCAGTGTCCTTCGGCGTTTACGAAGAGGTGGGCGCGGCTGCCGTCGCTGGTAAGGATCATCGTGACCTTGTCGGTGGGAAGCTCGCTGTTGGCCGGGTTCACGGTGACGAGCAGTTGCATCTGCTCTGTACATGAGAAGCCTAGAATTCCCCACTCCACATCGTCGAGCACCGGTTCGGTGCACTTGATTGGTTGCAGGGGCGGGAACGAAGAGTTGGCAGCGGACAGCTGGACCGAATTCGCGAACGCGGTCTGCGGGCCGTCGTAGCGTCCCAGGTACGAGTTTGCGCCCGGAAAGACCCGGGATTCGTACATCTGACCGAACCTGAACGTGGACGGGATCTCCACTCCACGACTCTTCAATGCATCATGGGCGGCCTCCTCGTCAATCGAATGAGTGCCCAGTCCGTCGTCGCACCCGGTCATCACAAGAGCTGCCATCACCACGAGGACCACCAACCCCGGGCCACACGTTGGTTTGCTGCACCACACCAATGGATCCTTCGTCATCGTCGTTGGCGAGTCAGGCTCGTAACTCTCTATCGAGACTATCCAGGTAAACAGATCCCCTTGGGACCACCAGCAGGGAATTCCGGCGGACAGCGCGCCGACGGACAGGCGTTCCGCAAGCGGAACCACCAGCGGGGCACTCCGACCGACAGCGCGCCGGCGGACAGGTGGTTCCGTAAGCGGATCGGCAACCGGTCACCGGACTATTGACTGGTTCGCTAACAGGCTCCGGTGATTGGGCAAGCCCAACTACGTGCGATCTTCCAGGTACCGTCCTCGGCGACGAACGCCACCGGGCCCACGTCACCAGGCGGATTTCCGTCGACGGCGACCTGCCCACGGGCGGATACTTCACCCTCACCAGTGCTGGTAACCGAGGTGAACTCGACCGTCAGTTTCTCCTGGACGAAGCGTTGGGCGAGAGCCGGATCGCTCTCGCTCACCCCCTGGAATAGCTTCACACGATCGGCCAACCGGACATCGTAATCGAGAGCGGTCTCGACAAGGGCAGTCAACTCCGCCGGTGTCGGGTCCGCGGTAGCCGGAACCTCGGGGGCAGCTGCTGCGAAGGATGTTGCCTGCACGCCCGTTGCTGATGCGGATGAATCGTCGTCACCGTTGTCCGAACCGCAAGCGGATAGCAGGCCTGTGGTGACCGCCGCTCCTGCGAGTAGAGCCGGAACGAGCCGAGACGTCATCGGAATCCTTTGCACGCAAGAGGCTGCTGGTCGGTTGTACTGACCCACTATGTCAGCTTCGGCAGATGAACTGGCGGACGCATCGATTCCCACTCACCGATCCCTAGCCGGATCACCAGCGACCCTTACCGAGCGGGACAGCTTCGTTCTCGCTTGAGTTGAGATTGCTGTGATCGGCCGTCGTGACAGGATCACGGGCATGGATGAGCGCACCCGGCCGGTCCGCGAAACGCAGGAGACCGTGGCGATGGACTACGGCCAGTTCTGTGTCGACGGCGGTCTCGGAGATCCGGACGTCGAGCTCGCCCTCCTGGAGCGGGCCCAGGCCGATCAACCCGCAGCCGGCAACGGGGCCATGCTTCTGGTGCTGTGCCCGCACCAGAACAACTTCCAGATGTCGGTGACCGTGCAGGTGTGGCCGTCACGACCCCCCGCGGACCGGGATCAGTGGCAGCAGGTCAGCGAAGGGCGCTTGGAAGTTGATGGTCGCGAGGTGTTGTCCTTGTCATCACCGACGGCCGAGCCGGTGGACGTCACCGTTCCTGCCGGCCGGTACACCGTGGAGATCTCCGGACGAGGATTCGTCAACTACGGGTGGCCGGGATCGACGACACCGGGTGATGTGTGGCGGATCCGGATGTGGCCGTACGACGGGGTCACCAAGACCCCGGCTCTGATGTGGGGCATGCCTGGTTTTGGCGTACCGGAGAACACTGCGCCCCCTGCGCCCGCCCACGAGGAGGAGCCGGCTCACGGCAGCTCGTCGGCCACTGGCACGACGATCGCCACCACGACAACCCGGTCCACGGCGATCGACTTCGAGGCACGTCCCGAACTGCAAAAGGTGCTAGCGTTGCGCGATTTCGACGACTGTGCACCGGACGTCGCAGCCGCGATTGTGGCGATGGACCCGCAGACCCAGCGGCGACTGGCGCAATGGGCCGCGATCCGCGCATTCGAGTTCGCCGGACTCGCCGACTGCGCCTGGGTCACACCGGCACTGGAGGCCTTGCGTAACGGTGATCCACTCCCGGCACCGTTCGACGATCCCCAGTCCGCGTCCAGCCGTCTCGCGGCGGAAAACCTTCCGCCCCAGGGCAAGGGCGGACCCTACCGCTCGAGTGCGGCGCCGGGTGGGGAGAAGTCACCGACAGGGAAGATGTTCGACCACGGGCCGGTGCACCGGCCGTACTACGCGATGCCGGCGCTGTTCAGCGCGGCAGACCCACGGCCGATCGTCGCTGCCTTTCAGGCGTTGTCGCACGCCTGCGCCACCTACGCTGAGCATGTGGACACACTGCTCGGCGCGACCCGCACCGAGTTCGATATCCCCGGATAGACCCTCGAGCGCCGGACAACCCTGGTCCTCGTGCGGAAGTTATCGGCCTCCGCGTCGGGTTAGTACGCGGACGCGGTCGGGGTCCGAGCGCCGGGCAAGGGCGAGCGTGGCGAGGATGGCGGTGACGGTCGCGACGACGATACCGAGGGGCAGTGGCGAGTCGACGGTGACTGCCGGTCCCGATTCGGATACCGGGTAGCCGTTCGACCACCCGTAGTCGGTGACGGCCAGTGGCGCGGAGACGGCGAAGAACGTCATGGTCAACGGCAACATCGCGGCGCTGACCACTACCGGTGCGTCCGCAGGGGTGGTCGAGAAGACGGAGGTGATGGACAACCCCAGCGCACCGGGCAATACCAGCGTGTACGCCGTGATCGTCACGGCGTCGAAGATGCCACTGTCCGGAAGCAGCCCGGTGGCCGTGACCAGGACGAGAAGAACCATCCCGACCGCCGCCCTCGGGTACCGCCACCCGACCATCACCCCGGCGACCAACGCGATGAGACCGCCCAGGACCCACCACCAAGCACCCGACAAGTAGTGCACTTGCCCGACCGTTACAGCGGCCACGGCCAACCCCACCAGCAGCACGTGCCCCTCAGGGGCGGGCAGCAGCCATGCCCCGGCAAGGGCCGCCGCGACGGCGAGCCCAACCGCGACAGTCCACGACACCGGGCCGGACTCGGTCGTTCCCAGCACGGTGTAGAGCAGCAGGAACACCACCGGCAGCCCGACACCGACGATCGCCGGCCGACCCCCGGCAGCAGGCTCGTCGGCACGGGTGACGAGCGCAACTCCGCCGAGAACAATCACGGCGACAGCCAGGATGGGCAGCGGCACGGTTGCCGGAACGTAGAACGGATCGCCGGGCAGGGTGACCGACCATCGTTGCGCCGGAACCCGCCACAAGCGGGCCCCGGTGAAGAACACTGTCGCCGCCAGCACCCCGAGAGCGAGCGCAATCAGTGGAGCCCGACGCCCTGCAGCCGAGTACGCCGCCGCACCAAGCATCAGGCCGGCACCCACCGCGTTCAGAGTCAGGGCCGGTTCGGTCGACACCGCCACAACAGCAGGCAGGCCGATCGCTGCGGCGCCCATGAGGGTGGTTGCGGCTGCGCCGATCCCGGAACGCAACCGCAGCAGCACCGTCAGCGCGGCGACGGCGACGACTGCTGCGACGGTTCCGGCCCACTGAGGAGTGACCAAC
>NZ_JBAQEO010000621.1:0-13656 GCF_049286785.1 Rhodococcus sp. (in: high G+C Gram-positive bacteria)
CGTCGCCCGCTCGGCGATATTCAACCGCGAGACCTGCCCGGCTATTGCTCTCAATCGTCACTGCACACGCTCACGCCCATTGAAGCTGCGGAAAGGGACACGATCATCACTGCGTTGCGTGATGCCGCGGGTAACCGGGTGCAGGCCGCGGCACGTCTCGGCATCGCGCGATCATCCCTGTATCGGAAGATCAAGACCTTCGGCATCGACGACGTCTAACGCGAGTGTGCTCCATCGGGACGATGACACGATGTGACCGCCGCGGATCATTCCGAACGACAGCGCCGTTGCCCGCGTTGATCAGGTTGGCATCGACCGCGTCCTCGGTGGGGTACGGACCGGTGCCGAGGATGCCGTTCTCGGAATGCAGGATCACGCGGACGTCGTCGGTGAGGTAGCCGGGAATGAGCGTCGGCAGCCCGATTCCGAGATTGACGTATTCGCCGTCGATCATCTCGGCGGCGGCGCGAGCCGCCAACCGGAACCTCCGGCGCGCAGTCGTTCGGCGAGCGTGCCCTGCGGGGTGAGTTCCTCCTCGAGTTCCCCGGCCACTCGCGTCGCTGGTGTACATCGGCGCGTTCATCTTGATCGTCGGCGCCTACGTCGTCCGCCCGGCAGCTCCTTCGCTACTGCACGGCAGAGCCGGGAGGACACTGGGGGGCGGCTCTCACGTCCTGCGCGGCCGGCTGACACCCCGCATACCGGCACTTCGGATCAGTCACTTCCCGGACCCACCGAATTCCACCCTGCAACCGACCGACGGGGTCCGGCTTGACCTTGACACAGAGAGGCGCCCTCTACCCGGTACACCCCGAGGACGCACCGCCACCCGGTTCGGACCGCTGAGAGCTGCTGACGGGGGGCACCCGCGTCTATCCTGGTCGTCATGGAGGCACGGGACCTACGCGTATCGGATGCCGAACGGGAACACGTCGGCGAACTGCTACAGCGGGCAGTGGGTCAGGGGATGCTGTCGCTCGGGGAATTCACCGAAAGGATGGACACGGCGCTGGCCGCGAAGACCCGAGGTGAGCTCAACGCAGTGCTGGTGGATCTTCCTGGCATCCAACTGATTTCCGACTTCACACCCCCGCCGTATCCCGCACGGCCATATGCACCGCAGCCCGTCGCCGCACCGCACCCCGTCCCGGCACCGCCACCCCGGAACGATGTCATCAGAGGACGGATGTCGTCGCTCCGCCGCACCGGCCCCTGGAACGTGCCGCCGTCGCTGGCGATCGAGACGAGATTCTCGACGGTCGATCTCGACTTCACCCGCGCCGTCATGTCGACGCAGGTGGTGCACCTGGTGATCAACGACTACGGCAGCACGATCACGCTGACGCTGCCGCCGGAGGCAACCGTCGATCTCAACGGCTTGGAGACGGTGGCTGCCAACGCGACCAACAGGGTCCGCACCGGGCCGCCGATCGGACCGCTGCACCTGGTCGTCCACGGCAAGGTCCGCTTCGGGAACGTCACCGCCCGGCATTCTTACGGGACGACGATCAGAAAGTTGTTCCGGTAACCTGCGCTGTCAGCGCCGGTTCTGGCGGGCGATGAGCTCGCTGACGCTCACCGCTTTGCCTTCCTCCGCGCGGTGCCGTCCGCTCGACGACACGTCGCCGGGTTCGACCGGCTGGACCTCGGCCCTGCGCCGACCCGGGCCGTGGGGGCCGCTGGTGCCGGTGGCAGGCGGCGGCGTGTCGACCGGCGACCGGTCGACGGCCCTGCGCCGAGACGGCATGGACGGGAGCGGGCGGGCAGGGGCGGACTGCGGAGTCTCCGGCTGGTACGGCGCCGGAACCGAACGAGGCGACCGCGTGGGCAGAGACTGCTCGGGCCGGTGCACGGGAGTGCTGGAACGCGGCTCGCCGGCGGACGTGGAACGAAGATCCGCGAGCCAACTTTCGATGGGCCGCGATTGCGTCGCCGGTCCGGGAGCCGCAGCTGACGGTGCGGGCGGTGTCGGCGGTGTCGGCGGTGTCGGGCGAGGGTTGACACGAGCCTGCGGCGGCGTCGGACGCGGCGGTGCGGCTTTCTGCGGTGTGGGGTGCTGCGGTGTGGGGTGCGGCAGGACAGGAGTCGGTGGTTCCGCCGGCGGGGTGCCGTCCACGTCCTTCGGCGCCCGAGCGGGGCGGCCGGTGGCCGAGCGCCTGGCGTCGGTCTCCGCCTGACGGGTTTTGCGCTCCTCCTCGGAGTACTGCGCTTTCAGTGCCTGCGCCGTGACCAACGGGATCGGCTCGGTCAGTGGCTCGGGTTTGCGCGGTGCCGGCGGCGCAGTCCGCTGCCGGGGACGGGGCGGGACGGTGCCGACCGGGGTGAGCTCGGGAACGTCGTCCGGCATCAGTTCGCTGTCGAGAATCGGCTCACCGAGGCCGGTCTTCTGCTGGATTCGCTTCATCCAGGCGGGTGCCCACCAGCAGTCGTCGCCGAGAAGCTTCATCGTGGCCGGCACGAGGAACATGCGGATGAGCGTGGCGTCGATGACCAGCGCGGCGATCATGCCGTAGGAGATGTACTTCATCATCACGAGTTCGGAGAAGCCGAACGCGCCCGTGACGACGATGAGGATCAGGGCGGCAGCGGTGATGATGCGGCCGGTGTGCGCGGTGCCGATGCGGATGGATTCGGTGGTACTCGCACCCTGTGCGCGGGCCTCGACCATGCGTGAGAGCAGGAAGACCTCGTAGTCGGTGGAGAGTCCGTAGACGATGGCGATGATCAGTACGAGCACCGGCGACATGATCGGACCGGGCGTGAAGTTCAGCCACTCCGCGCCGTGGCCGTCGATGAAGATCCACGTCAGGATGCCGAGAGTCGACCCCAGCCCCAGTGCACTCATCAATGCGGCCTTGATCGGCAGCACCAACGAGCCGAAGGTCAGGAACATCAAAATCGTCGTCAGGGCGAGGACGGAGATCACCATCGTGGGCAGGTGGTCGAGGAGAGCAGCGATACTGTCCTGCTCGATGGCCGGGGTTCCTCCCACCAGCACCTGCGCGCCGTCGGGGTTGTCCATCGCCCGCAAGTAATCGATGGTGGGTTTGGATTCGTTGCGATCGACCAGACCGGCCTTGAGGACGACGACGCCGTCCTTGGCCGCACCGTCGGGGGAGAACCGTTCGATCAGCCCGGGCGCAGCACTGGCTTCCTTGATGATCTCGCCGAGCGCCTTGTTGTCTGCGTCGGAGACGACGAGTTTGACGGGTTCGGTCCGCAGATTGGGGAAGATCTCGTCGAACTGCTCCTGCGCGGCGCGGGTGGTGCTGTCCGGTGGCAGATACGTCTCGTTGATACCGCCGAACTTGATTCCCGTGAGCGGGACGATGAGAAGCAGGAGCCCCACCACGATGGGAATGGTGACCTTGAGCGGGTTGCGCATCACCCAGCGGGTGAGGCGCCCCCACACGCTGGCCTCGATTTCGTCCGCGTTCTTGGTCTGACGGAACCGGTCGAAGCTCAGCGCGTCGACGCGTTTTCCCAGGATCGCCAGGATGGCGGGCAGGATCGTGATCGAGGCGATCGCCGCGAGTCCCACCGTCGCGATGGCGCCGTAGGCGACGGACTTCAGGAAGCCCTGCGGGAACAGCAGCAGACCGCCGAGGCTCGCGACGATCATCGTCGCCGAGAACACCACCGTGCGGCCCGCGGTCATGACCGTTCGCCGGACAGCGGCAGGGGTGTCGTAACCCTCGGCCAGTTCCTCACGGAACCGGCTGACGATGAACAGTCCGTAGTCGATGGCCAGACCGAGACCCACGAGAGACACCACGGGCGCGACGAACGAGTTGACCTCGGTGAAATTGGTGATCAACCGGACGACACCGTTGGCGCCGACCACGGTGAGCCCGCCGATGATCAAGGGCAGCGCGGCCGCCACGACACCGCCGAACACGAAGAACAGCAGAACCCCCACGGCAGGGATCGCCAGCATCTCCATGCGTTTGATGTCCTTGGCCATCGTGTCGTTCAGTGCGCCGGACACCGGCTGCAGACCGGCGAGCTGCACGTCCACGCCGTCGATGTAGAACGCGTTTTTGACATCGCGGAAGTTGGCAGTGACCTCGGTGTCGTTGGCACCGGCGATCGCGATGCTCTCGATGGCGTGCCGCTTGTCGGCATCCGCAGCGGCTGCCAATCGTGGTGCGTTGCCGACCTTGAAGTAGCCACCGTTGATCTTGAGGATCTTGTCCGGGTATTCGGCAGCGACCCGCTCGAGGTTCTCGACGACCTTCGCCTGGAACTCCGGATCCTCGATGGTCTTTCCCTCGGGAGCCGTGTAGAGCGCCACCACGTCGCTGTTCGTGTCGCGTCCGAAGGTGCCGTCAGCCAGCTTGGCGGCCGCCACCGATTCCGAACCCGGATCGTCCCAGCCGCTCTGGCTGAGATGTTCCTGGAGGCTCAGGCCGTACGCAGCCGAACCGAGCATGAGAGCCACCATGATGCCGATGACGGTGAATCGGGCCCGGTAGACGAGGCTTCCCCAGCTCGCGAACACTGATCAACTCCTACTCGGCAGCACTTTTCCGCCCGACGAGCAGGGCGGAAAGCGGTCGGAACGGCTGCAACCAGGCACCCTCGTCGGGCAGCGTGTCGAGGCTGACACGCGGCAGTGGTTCACGGAAGACACCGGGGATGTCCTCGAGATCGACGAAGTCCAGAAGATCGGACGCGACCGCCCAGCTGGCGTGCTCGCGGAACCCGAGTATCTGAACCGGAATGCCGGTCGCGGCGATGTTCTCCAACGGTTCACGAAATGCTTGACCGTCGGCCGAGGCGACCATGACGCCGGCCATACCCTCGCTGTGGCGAAGAGCAATGTGGTTCAGCATGTCGGAATCGACATCGCTGTCCTCATCGATCTTCGGCTTCGCGAACACCGCGAAACCCACATTACGCAAGGCCTCGACCCAGGGCCTCACGACGTCGGCGCTGCCGGACGCGATGTTGGTGAAGACGGTGGCCTCGGGTTCGAGCGTGTCGGTGCCGGACGCGGACAATTCGGCGGTCCGCGACAGCAGCCATCGGCCGAGTGCGTCGAATCGTGGCCGGTAGGCGGCGGTCGGCCGGCCGCCGAGAATGGCGCCGAGCCCCATGTCGAGGTTGGGCGCGTCCCACACGAGGAGTACGCGCTTCTGGTGGCGTCCATCACGTAAACCCGCTGCGGGAGATCCTGATGACACCGCCGTATCGGATGTTGCGGCTGTGTCGGTGTAGTTCTCGCTGACGCTCATGATCTGATCTTCCCCCAAATCAACTCGGTGATTTCGCTGCCGACCTGGTGGGCTTTGTCCTCGAACTTGGTGACCGGACGCTCGTGCGTCATCGGTGACTCCCAATCCAGCGAGGTCAGGAGGGGTTCCGCGGTTCCCGCCTCGGCGATCGCCTCCGCGTACTCGGCGTGGTCGGTTGCGACATGCAACACTCCACCCGGCTTCAGGCGGTTCGCGATCAGCGCGAAAGTGGGGGGCTGGAGGAGGCGGCGCTTGTGGTGCCGGACCTTGGGCCACGGGTCCGGGAAGAAGACCCGGACTCCGGTGAGTGACTCCGGTTCGATCATGTTCTCCAGGACGTCCATGGCGTCGCCGCGCAGGACGCGGATGTTCGGAATCCCATCCCGCTCGATCTGCTGCAGCAACTGCGCGAGTCCGGGCCGGTAGACCTCGACGGCGATGAGGTTGACGTGGGGTTCGGCCTTCGCCATCGCCGCAGTGGCGGTGCCCGTGCCGGATCCGATCTCCAGAATGAGGGGGGCGTCACGGCCGAACCATGCGACGGGGTCGAGGCGATCGTCGGAGACATCGGCGCCGATCTTCGGCCACTGCCGATCCCACGCGTCCTGCTGGGCCGTGGTCAGAGCACCTCTGCGGGAACGAAAACTCGTCACCCTCGGATGGAGGCGGGAGCCCTTCGAGCGTGAGATGTGTCCTTCCTCGGCGATGGCGGGTGCTTCCTGATCAGCGTGGTTCACCGCACCATTGTCACGCATGGAGAGCATTTCTGGCATACGGGTCTGAACTTCACCTTGAGACTTTTCGTGGAACCGGCGTTCTGCCTGCGCGGTTTGCGTGCGCCGGCTCGGTCGAAGTCTGACAGAATCGGCGCCGTACGAAGGGGGTGACCGCGTCATGGGGACCGATAATGCGTTCGAGCGGGAACTCGCGGAACTCGCAGGGAAGGCCGCGACCCGGGATTCGGCGGCAGGCGTCGAGGTCGGCGCGGCCGTGCATGCTTTTCGCGCACCGATCCGGGTCCAGGTAGCGGGTCGCGCCGGGGTGGGCCGGTCCACGGTCGCCGCGGCACTCACCGTGCCCGGGGTGGTGACGGGATGGGTCGTCGAGGAAACCGCGGCCGTCGATGTGCCGGGTGTCCCCGACCCGGTGCTGGACGGTGACGTCGTCGTCTACGTTCTGGTCGAGTCCGTGCGTGGCGCCGACCGTGACGCCGTGCGGGCGCTCGATCCTGCGGCCACGTTCTTCGTCCTGAACAAGGCGGACACGCTGGGCGAGTCGCGCAGCCCCGCCGATGTGCGAGCGGCCGCGCGAGCCAGGGCGGACGAGTGCTCTCGGGACGGCGGGCTGGTGGCATTGCCGTTGATCGCAACGGACGCGGCGGTGGCGTCGCTGCGCGAGACGAGCGGGATCGACGCCGTGGCGGGTGCCGTCACCGACAGGGTGCACCGTATGCAGGCACGCCGCGGCGAGTATCTGCTGCGCGCCCTCAGGATGCAGGCGGCGCGCAGTATCTCGGTTCGCGACCTGCTGGAGAACTTCCTTGCCGGCGACCGCGCCGTCGCTCTCGCCGCAGCGGCCGCCCGGACACACCTCGAGGAGTGGGCCGCGCAGGCGCCGGGACCGCCCCGGACCCCGGACGACGCACTGCGCGCCGCCACGTGGTGGACGGCCCGGCTCACACCGGCAGCGACCGTCCGGCAGCGACAGGCCGTGCTCGACATCCGGCGGCATCACGTGCGGACGTGGGCGCGGATGAACGGATGACGACACTCCTTTCTTCTCTGCCCGCCGACGTAGCGGACGTGGTGACCCGATGGAACCCGGATGCCGTCACCGAATCCGAGACGGCCGGCACACCCGGGTGCGGAGTCTTCGTCGCCGGGCCACGCCGCGCCGGCAAGTCCACGCTGATGGATGAGCTGCGCGCGCTCGACGAGACGGTCTCGTTCGTGGAGGATCCGGTCGACGCCGGGGTCGTCCTCATGGTGCTGGACGCCGCTGCCCCGCTCGGCCGGGAGGAACTGTCGGTTCTGGATGTGGTGGCACCACCCGCGTGCGCCGTGGTCTTCGCGCTCACCAAGACCGATGTCCACCGGGACTGGCGGGCCGTCAGGGACCGCAACCACGCCCTGCTGGCAGGTCATTCCGCCCGGTTCGCCGATTCCCGGATCCACCCGGTGTCGGTGCGCAAGAGTGAAGGGTCGCGCGTCGAGGAGTTACTCGCGGCGCTGGTCGCTGCAGAGGGGAAGCGGCCACGCGTCGGCCCGCCGACTGCAGAGACGGTGCTCGAGCGAACGAAGCGCATGATCGTGGCCACCGCGCGGACGATCCGCGACACCGAACCCGGCGCGGATCTACGCGCTGAGCGGGCGCGGGTGCGGGCCCGGCGTGACGGGCATCGAACCGAACGGGTGGCGCAGCTGCGCGGCCGGGTCCAGCTCGCCAAGGTCGAACTGATGCACGACGTCGCGTTCCGCGTTCGGACCGTCGGCACCACCATCCGAGCCGAGCTCGATCGAGCGGACCGGAAGGCGCTCGCCGCGTACCCGGACCGGCTTTCGGAGCTGATCGGCGAGATGAACAGTGCTGTGGACGCCGCTCTGACCGCCCGCGTCGAAGATCTGCGTGCCCTCGCCGGGATCGCGATGCCCGGCGGATCGGCGCCCACCCCGGACCGCGAACCGGTGGTGCCCGAAGGTCCCGAACCGCGACACCGTGGACTCGAAGACCGCATGACGATCCTCATCGGAGCTTCCGCGGGGTTGGGCCTCGGGCGACTGGTGGTGTCGCCGCTGTCGATGGTCCCGGCACTCGATATCGCGACCATCCCCGTCACCCTTGTGCTGGGAGCCGTTGCGGCCTGGTGGCTGACCCGCGCCCGCGGACACCTCGCCGATCGCGCCCATCTGCGGCAGTGGGCCACCGAATCGCTGGTGCACGTCCGCTCCCAATGGGAGCAGTCCGTTCTCGGACGACTGCTGGCGGCCGACGCGCAGGTGAGCGACGCGATCATCGTCGAGAGCCGCGGTCGAATGCAGGTTGCGGACGAGCGAGTCGCGCAGATCGACGCAGAACTCCGGCACCTCTCCGCGCGCCGGAGCAGCCAGCTGGCGGCGTGCGAACGCGACCTCGCCACCCTCGACCGGGGACTGCAAGAACTGCGCCGCGTGCGTGAGCCCGGGAACCGGAAGGCGATATCCGACGTCTGACTACATGAGCGGGCGCCGCTGCGTCGATCGTGTTCGTGTTGAATGGTGACCACACGTTCGGCACGTCCGTGCAACTACTCGACGGTGAGGAGACCTTCATGGCGACGGCTGAGAGCTTTCCGATTGTGGATGTGCCCGATCTCGATCCCTACACATTCGGTCACGATTCAGGCGCGGTCACGCTGACGGACCTGACGCACGACATCGACGGGGACGGCATCCTCGACACCCAGACCTTCGACGCCGGAAAGTCCGTGGTCATCGCGTCCGACATGGACGGAGACGGCGATGCCGACCACGTCACGACGATCCACGAGGACGGTGCGTACGCCGCGTGGGAATTCCGCCGCGGGGACGACGGCATCGTGCGCTGGGACCAGACCGATGGTGGGGTGCTCGGTCGGGGGTGAAACCCGGTCCGGCACCCGTCGGTTGCGTCCGGGTAGCGGTACTGAATCGTTTCTGTGACCATTCCGATCGCACCCGATTCCCCTAGAAGGGACGCTCGGCGTTAACCTCTAGGGATAGGACACCCGGCGCCCGCGTCTTCCATGTGGCATGGACGGCCTGGCTGGACCCCGCCGAGAGGGGAAATCGGATCGTCTGGCACCCGATGCGAGGTCTTGCAGCGGGCGGCAGTTGATCCGGTTCCGGCTCACCCCAGGAGAGTTTGATGACCTCAGCGACCATTCCCGGTCTGAACGGAACTGACGGCACGCCCCCCACGGAGCACAGCGAGCTGCTCTCCTGGGTACAGGAGGTTGCCGAACTCACTCAGCCAGATCGTGTCGTCTTCGCCGACGGCTCGGACGCCGAATGGGATCGACTGACCTCTCAGCTCGTCGCCGCCGGTACGTTCACCCGTCTCAACGACGAGAAGAAGCCGAACTCGTTCCTCGGCAACTCCGACCCGTCGGACGTCGCGCGCGTCGAATCGCGCACCTACATCTGCTCCCGTGAGGAGATCGACGCGGGTCCCACCAACAACTGGATGGACCCCGCAGAGATGCGGTCGATCATGACCGAGCTCTACCGCGGATGCATGCGCGGACGCACCATGTACGTGGTGCCGTTCTGCATGGGTCCGCTCGGCGACGAAGACCCCAAACTGGGTGTCGAGATCACCGACTCCGAGTACGTCGTCGTCTCGATGCGCGTCATGACACGCATGGGTGCCGCCGCCCTCGAGAAGCTGGGCGCCGACAAGCCGTTCGTGAAGGCACTGCATTCGCTGGGCGCCCCGCTCGAGAAGGGCGAGGCCGACGTCCCGTGGCCGTGCAACGACACCAAGTACATCACCCACTTCCCCGAGGATCGCGAGATCTGGAGCTACGGGTCCGGCTACGGCGGAAACGCGCTGCTCGGCAAGAAGTGCTACTCGCTGCGTATCGCGTCGGCCATGGCCCGCGACGAGGGCTGGCTCGCCGAGCACATGCTGATCCTCAAGCTCGTCTCGCCGGAGGACAAGGCCTACTACATCGCGGCGGCGTTCCCGTCGGCGTGTGGCAAGACCAACCTCGCGATGATCCAGCCGACCATCCCGGGATGGCGGGCCGAGACCCTGGGCGACGACATCGCGTGGATGCGCTTCGGTGACGACGGCCGCCTGTACGCCGTCAACCCGGAATTCGGTTTCTTCGGCGTCGCACCGGGCACCAACCACGGATCCAACCCCAACGCCATGAAGACGCTGGAGGCCGGCAACACGCTCTACACCAACGTCGCGCTCACCGACGATGGTGACATCTGGTGGGAGGGCCTCGAGGGCGAACCTCAGCACCTGATCGACTGGAAGGGCAACGACTGGACGCCCGAGTCCGGCACGCCCGCCGCTCACCCGAACTCGCGTTACTGCACCCCGATGTCGCAGTGCCCGATTCTCGCTCCCGAATGGGATGACCCGCAGGGTGTGCCCATCTCGGCGATCCTGTTCGGTGGACGTCGTAAGACCACGGTTCCGTTGGTGAGCGAGTCCTTCGACTGGCAGCACGGCACCTTCCTCGGCGCCACCCTGTCGTCCGAGCAGACTGCGGCCGCAGAGGGATCCGTGGGCACCGTCCGCCGCGACCCGATGGCCATGCTGCCGTTCATCGGCTACAACGCCGGCGACTACCTGAATCACTGGATCAACCTCGGCAAGGCCGCGGATTCCGAGAAGCTGCCGAAGATCTTCTACGTCAACTGGTTCCGTCGTGGCGACGACGGCCGGTTCCTGTGGCCAGGTTTCGGCGAGAACTCGCGCGTCCTGAAGTGGATCGTCGACCGCATCGAGCACAAGGCGGGCGCGCAGTCCACCCCGATCGGCTACGTCCCGACCGCCGAGGATCTGACTCTCGACGGCCTGGATATCGATCCCGCCGACGTCGACGAGGCCCTGAAGGTGAACGTCGACGAGTGGAAGACGGAGATCCACTACATCACCGAGTGGTTCGAATTCCTCGGTGAGAAGGTGCCCTCCGGCATCCGCGACGAGTTCGAGGCTCTCAAGCAGCGTCTGGGCTAGTCCCCGCTTTCCCGCTTTCGCGTGACCGAATGTCACAGTGGTTCAGTTCAACTGAACCACTGTGACATTCGGCGTTTCGGGGTGGGTGCATGGCCGCTGAATATTTCCGACACGGGCACACTCGCTCGGTGGGTCTGACACAGTATTTGTCAGAGACGTATTGGGCAGAGACCGATTCGCCGCACGAAGGACGCGATCGACATGTCGGAGAGTGTTGAAGCGAGGCCCCGTATCACCCTCCGGGTTGTTCTGACCGTCCTCGGCCCGGCGATCGCCTATGCCCTCTCGTCGGTCGACCCGCTGATGTTGACCCTCAATCTGTCGGCGGTCGGCAGCGGCCTCGATGTGCCCGCCCAGAGCATGGGTCTACTCGCGGGCGCGTCGACGCTGATGGTGGCCGCGTCGGTCCTCGCCGTGGGCAATCTCGGTGACCGGCACGGCCTCAAACGGGTGCTCATGTACGCGCTCGTCGCGAACATCGCGGTGGGCGTGCTGTCGGCGTTCTCCCCGAACCATCCGACGCTGCTGGTGATGCGCTTCCTGGACGGGCTGGCGCTGGCCGCCCTGGTGGGACTGTCCTTGGCGCTGGTCACGGTGTCCGTGGACGAGAGGCTCCGTCCGGCCGCGATCGGAATCCTCATGGCCATAGACACCGTGATGTACGGGGTGACACCGGCCCTCGGCGGCTGGGTCGTGGAAACGTTCGGCTGGCGAGCACTGTTTCTGGTCACCCCGCCCTTCGCTCTGGTAGCGCTGGTCCTGATAGCGCGCTACGTCACCGATCCACCGCGGCGACCGGCGCGAAACTTCGACATTCTCGGTGTCCTCCTCTTCGGTGTGGCCCTGCTCGGCCTGGTTGCGGGTATCGGTGCGGTGCCGGCGGGTGTGCAGAACCCTGCGGCCTGGGTGCCGCTGTCGGTCTGCCTGCTCTCTGTCGTGGCCTTCCTGCGACACGAACGAAGGGTGCCGGAGCCCGCCCTCGACCTGACCCTGTTTCGCGACCGCGCATTCGTCGTTGCCGTGCTCGCCGTGGTGACGGTGAATCTGCTTGCGGCCGGTCTCGGCACGGTGCTGGGCCAACTGGGTGGCACCGTGCTCAGGCTGGGCGCCGAAGAGATCGGGCTGCTGTACCTTCCGGGAACGCTGGTGATCGCGGGCGCGAGCATTCTCGCCGGCCGGATGGTCGCGAAGTACTCCGCGAGGCCCGTTATGGTGACCGGATTGCTGTTCCTCGTCGCCGGCGGGCTGGTGATGGCCTTCACCGCGTCACCGGTGATGGGGATTGCCGTCCTGGTGCTGGCGACATGGCTGAGCAACCTCGGCGGCTTCGTGACCGGAACCGCGACCTCCGACACAGTCCTGGCCCAGGCCACCCCAGCCACGGCCGGCTCGGTAGCGGCCGTCCAGCCGGCCTTCTCGATGGCCGGCTACGCGCTGGGGCCAACCCTCTACATCCTGCTGCTCAACGCAATGTTCCAGCGCGAATGGCTCGCCGACGCGGAGTCGCGCGGGCTGTCCGCGCAGGATGCCGAACAGGCCGTGCACGCGGTGACGATGTCGATGGCGAACAGCACGGGCGGCACCTCCGGATACGACCCGAACGTGATCCAACTGGCGCACGGACTGACCCTCGGTTTCGACTACACCGACGGCATCCGGCTGACGATGCTGATCGTCACGGCCCTGCCCCTCACGGTCGCAGTGCTGGCCCACTTCCTCATGCCGCGAAAACCTGAGGAAGTCGACAACGGCGCTTGATCGCGCCGGGTGGATCGCCGATTTCGCTGTAATGCATCGGCAACTCATGAGTAACGCTTAGAGTCCGACCAGGCACGGTCGTACCGTTTTTCGGCCTGGGCCCGCACCATCCGACGTCGGGATACCTCGAAAGGATTGGATATATGCAGATGCTCACCCGTGAGGGCCGTAACCGAATTCTCGGCGGCGCAGCACTCGCTGCCGCCGCTGCGGCTACCGTCGCAATCGCGTTGCCGGCCATGGCCACAGCCGCCCCGCAGACCGAGGTTCTCCCGCCGACCATCGTGCAATCGTTGGAGGGAAGCGTCCTGAATCTGACCGTGACGAACCCCAACCCGGGCTTGCTCGACCCCACGTGCGGTGCGTATGTTCTCGACGCCGCCAAACTCCCGGGAGTACTGGCAGATCCGACCAGCATCCTCGATCAGGGTGTCGTGGCATGGGGAACCCTATCGCCTCTCGATCGGGTGTTCCCGAACGCCACCGGCGACGCCAGTAAGTCGTACGCCACGCCGGAGCTTCCTGACGGGGCATACGCGGTGATCGGCGAATGCACATCGGCACTGGACCTGACGAATCCGCAGACCAGCACACCGCAGATCGTTTTGGTCGGTGGACCGCTCGCCGGTCTCGGTAGCCTCTTCGGTAGCTGAGCGAGCCTCTTCGGTAGCTGAGCGCAATACGCCCGTGAGTGGTCGAGGGGTTCGAAGACCCGTCGACCACTCACCGGCGGTGCGGTCGCTCAGTCGGTGTAGCCGGGCGGGTACAGCACGGACTTGGTCTCGCAGAAGGCTTCGAGACCCTCGGGTCCGTCCTCCCGGCCGATACCCGAGTTCTTGTATCCGCCGAACGGCGAGCCCGGATCGAAGGCGTACCAGTTGATTCCGTACGTGCCGGTGCGGACCTGGGCCGCCACCTCGAGACCCTTCTCGACGTCGGTGGTGTACAC
>NZ_JBAQEO010000622.1:0-8198 GCF_049286785.1 Rhodococcus sp. (in: high G+C Gram-positive bacteria)
ACCATCCGCTAACGGGATGCGACCAGCTGAGCATTCCGACAAGTTAATGAGAATCAAGCACTGACACGACATTGAGAACCCGCAGGTCAAAGATTCAGAGAAGTGACACCGAGCCATGGAACCTACAGCTCTTGTAGGTTCCACGCTTCCGTGTCGGTTTCCAGATTTCGTGTCGGTAGTTCTGCTCCTCCGGAACGTTTCCGCAGTTCAGCAGGCTGTGACCCGCTTCTACTGTTGAAGATTCCGACAAGATCGCTGGAATCCAGCGCTGACATGCCTCTGGAAAACCACAGGACACCGGGCGACGTAACCGACACGGAAGCCTGGAATCTACAGCTCTTGTAGGTTCTGCGGAGCGATGTCACTTTCCAATTTTCGTGTCACTCGCGTGTCACTTTCCGCATTTCGTGTCACTTGCCCCTGCCCTGACCTCGGCACCAGCTCAGAGAGCAGCACCGGAAGACTCCGACTGGTCAGCGAGAACTGAGGTTTAGACATACACCGAAGACGCCGTTTTACGGGCACTGCTCTTTCCATCTTCATCCCCGGCCCTGTACATCTGTATCGGCGCGGAACGCCGGCGGGACGCAGAAGGGTGGAAGAAACGTGACGGTAGGAAGTGCTGATGGCGCGTTCACCTAACCATCTGACGGTGGCACAGTTCGATCTGCTGAAGTGGGTATCGCGCGGGTGTGAGGACGGGGTGTACGACGGAAGCTCACACCGAGTCTCGGCGCGTGTACTGCACAACCGCGGTCTGATCCAGGTCGAGGGACGAGGCAAGACCTGGACAGCGACGATCACTCCGGCGGGCACGCGTCGCTTGGAGGAGCAGGCCCAGCGCGTCGAGGCTGAGCGGCAGCGTGCACGCCGTGTGGAACAGGTCATAGTCGAGCGCGACCGCGAACAACAGCAGCTTCGGGCACACGCCGTCGAGGTCCTCGAAGCCGTTGTTGCTGCAGGCGGGCGCCTCGATCTGGGTGCACGCGTCAGCATTCACGATTGCGCAAGGATCGCCGAGTGTCTGGTGAGGGAACGGTTGCTGCCCGAGGGGCAGCGACTTACGCAGGAGCCGACCCGAATGGACCCAGACCTGGGAGTGACTGTCTACCTCGAGCCGGACTTCGCCACGCTGACCCGTCAGAGGAAATTCGATGTTCCTCGGCAGCTGCGTAATCCTCATCCCTCTGTATTGGCGTTCCGTGACAAACGCATGTACGTGTCACAGTCTCAGATCGCGCGCGCGGCCAGGTTCCTCCAGGCGATCGTGTCCGCGGCGACCGAGATGGGCTGGAAGGTGCCTGGCAAGGTTGCGAACATCTCTGGTGGTCATGGCGAGGTGCAGTCGGATCTAGCACTCGGGTTGCCCTCGCGCGAGATTGCGGTCACGGTCCGTGAAATCGACCAACGCGGCCGAGTCGGCTTGGCCTTCACCACCGACACCGACTACTACACACGGACCCGACGCACGATCACGAACAAAAACTTCCTGACCTCCGGCCGGCTGGAAGTCACACTGACAAAGGCGTGGGAACAGCAGCCGATCCTGAGCCTGAGAGACACCGACGGAACCACGCTCGAAGAGCAGCTGCCCACCTTGGTCCACACACTCGAGGTCACCGAGGCGCAGGCACAGTGGGCGCTCCAAGAAGAGGCTCGCCGCGCCCAGATCCGTCAGGTTCGCTGGGAAGAGGTGAAAAAGGAGGCGCTTACCAGGCTGACCTACGAGCGCAACGCGGAGCGTCTTCGCGACGAGTTGGCACGGCGCAATGCGGCCGAAGCCATGCGGGCTTACGCCGACGAGATCGACGCCCACGTCGCGTCACTCGGCACATCCGACCAACAGAGTGCACAGGAGTGGGCGGGGTGGATCCGCCGGCACGCCGAGAACACCGACCCGATCAATGGGTCGCTGCAGATCATTGAGGTAGCCACCTGCAACCGCGACGAACTCCAACCGTATATGAATGGCTGGAGTACGTACGGGCCCAGTCGGCAGTAGGTACACCGAGTGCGAGAACCCACCGGGTAGCGAATCACAGCCAAAGGGCCGCATTGCCGTCGCCCGGAGAGACAGTGAGCTTGCGGGCCCAGCGCGTCGATGCGGTCGCTACCCTCGGTGAAGCGACGACTTTCCCTCGTGGGTGGCGAGCGGGTGCAGCCTGCGTTGCGGTGATCGTGTCGCCGATCGCGCCACCCGGCCGCGGATTCTGGGTTCGGTCCTTCAAGGGATGCCGATGCGGACTACGCGGCTTGTGGTTACTCCGCGGTCTGCCTTGCCCTAGCAGGTGGCGTGGGTGTTCCACCGCTTGGCACCACTTCCGAATGTCATTCATTCAAATGACATTCGATTGAATGACATTGAACTAGGTCGCCCGAGGCTGCGATTCATCAATTCCAGGTGTGATTGATTTGCGGTGACCCCACGCCCGATGTCGTGGCGTACATCCGCACCTGCCAATGCCACAATGATCGCCATGCCGAACAGTCGAGCAACCCCCCGGCTACAGAACTTTCGCCCTGTGCGCGGATCCTGATGGCCGAGTTCTCTTTCGGGTGGTCTCGACTGGTACCACGGCAGCAGGTCGAGGCGAGCCAGAGGACGGGCGATGGCAGAAGAGAGTGGTGTCGGGGCACGTTCACGGTTAGTCGCTGCGGCGATCGAGCAGTGGCGCAAGGACCTGATCGACGTCGGCAAACGCAATACCCTGCTGTATTACCGGGACCTTCGGGCCGGAACGTTGGATCTCAGCGATGCCCGTCCCGAGCCATTGACGGCGTTGCTGGCCGGGCGCGCGGTACCGATGTCAGCGTTGTACCCGGACGAGAACCGCCGTCTGGAGGTCCAGAAGCGCCTGCGGACGATCCACAAGAAGATCCAGGAGCTCCACGAAGAGCGCGGCATCAACGCCGGCTACCTCACCTCGGGCATGGCGACCTGGCACGAGCCTGAGACGCAGCGCGGAGCTGCAAAACCGGCGGCGCCAGTGATTCTGCGGCAGATCGCGATCAAGCCGCGGTCTGCAACCGAGGACGACTTCGAGCTGACGCTCGGTGACGAGGTTGAGATCAACCCGGTGCTGTTGCATCGACTGTCCGATGAGTTCGGGATCGACATCGACGGTCAGGATCTGGTCGAGTTGATCCAACCGTCGGCACCTCTTGATACGCGACCGGTGTTCGAGCGGCTGTGTAAGCAGGCTAGCCAGGTGGCGGGTTTCGCGATCGAGAACCGGATGGTCGTCGGGACGTTCACCTACGCCAAGCTTCCGATGGTGAACGACCTGCAAAATGGTGTGGACCTGCTTGAGGCGCACGATGTTGTGGCCGCGCTGGCTGGCGACCGGGCCGCACAGCAGGCGATCCGTGGTGACGGTGGGGCAGCGATGGACGAGTCGTTGCCCGATTACACGCCGCCGCAGGACGAGTTCCTCGTCGCCGATGCCGACTCGTCCCAAAACTACGCCATCAATGCGGTCGCCGCCGGGAAGAACCTCGTCATCAAGGGACCGCCCGGTACCGGCAAGAGCCAGACCATCACTAACCTGGTGGCGACCCTCATCGCACGTGGATATCGGGTGCTGTTCGTTGCGGAGAAGCGGGCAGCGATCGACGCCGTGCTGTCGCGGCTGCAGCGGGTCGACCTCGGCGGTCTGGTGATGGACCTGCACGACGGATCTCCGAATCGCCGCAAGGTCGCCCACGATCTGGCTGCAACACTCGACCGTGCAAGCCAGACGCCGCCGACCAACCTCGCCGACCAGCACCGCGATCTGGCAACGAACCGTGATCGGGTGCTTGCGCACACCCGCTGCCTGCATCAACGCCGGACACCGTGGGATATCAGCGTCTTCGACCTACAGGCGAGGTTGCTCGGCCTGCCGCGCCAGAACATCGACTTCCGGTTCCGCGGCGCAGACTTGCACCGAGCAACCGAGACGTTCATCGCCACCGCTCGAGATGAGGTCGTCGAATACGCCGAGCTCGGCGGACTCACACTGTCGGAGAGTCCCTGGAACGGCGCGCCGATCACCACGCCCGAGCAGGTGCGCGCGGCCCTCGACTGTGTCACCCAGCTCCGCGGTCACACCCTCCCTCTCGCCGCGAACACGTTGACCGCCATGATCGGTGAGACCGGTCTTCCAGAACCCCAGACTGTGAGCAACTGGCCGGACGTCCTTCGGCTGCTCGACGGTGTGGCCGACATTCTCAGATCCCTTACCCCCGAGGTGTTCGAACAGGACCTCTCCCCGCTCATCGCCGCCACCGCAAGTCGCGGTTGGCGCAAGCAACACGCGATCACCCTCGGTTGGAGCGAGCGCCGCCGGCTCCGCAAGCAGGCACGCATCCACTGGCACATGGGAACTCCCTCTACCGCCGATCTGCACACAAAGCTGGTGGCCGCCCAGATGCTCAATGCGCAGTGGCGCGAGACCTGCAGAGATGGGCGCGGTCCGCGTTTGCCTGCCGATCTCCCCGCAGGACATGGCGCGTACGAGCAGCTCACGAACAATCTGGCGGCGCTGACATCCCACATCAACCAGACCGTCAACCTCGAAACGCTGAGCACAGCGGAGCTGTCACGTCTGGTCGGCGACCTCATCGCCGACCAGGCCACGCTGCACCGGCTGCCACGCCGCCACCACCTCGAAACCCGGCTGCACGGCGCGGGCCTCGGTTCGTTCCTCGACGAGTGCCGCCGTCTCCACATCAACGCTGATCACGTCGCCGAGTTACTCGACAAAGCCTGGTTGCAGTCGATCCTGGATGAAATCTCCTTCACCGATCCCACCTATGGGGCCTTCCAGGGCTCGACCATGACTCGCACGGTGACGGCGTACCAGCAGGCGGATAACCGGCACATCCACACCACCTCCGCACGCGTGCAACGCACCTGCTCCGAGACACTGTTCCGGGTGCTCGATGCCTATCCCGACCAGACGACACTCCTGCGGGCCGAAGCCGGAAAGAAGACTCGACACCGCTCGATGCGTGAGCTACTTGCCGGCGCCCCCGATGTTCTCATGGCCCTCAAACCCTGTTGGGCGATGTCCCCGCTCGTCGTCAGCCAAGTGCTGCCCCTGCAGCAACTGTTCGACGTGGTGATCTTCGACGAAGCCAGCCAGATCCCGCCCGCTGATGCCATTCCCGCCATCGTTCGGGGCAAACGAATCGCCGTAGCCGGCGACGAGCGACAGCTTCCCCCCACCAACTTTTTCGGGGCTGCGCCGACCGACGACGATCAGGCAGAAACTGATTCCGACACCGTCGCACTCACCACCGGCTACGAGTCGATCCTCGACGCGTTGACCGCGATCGTCCCGTTTCGCAGCCTTGCCTGGCACTACCGCAGCCAAGACGAACGCCTCATCGCCTTCAGCAACGCCCACATCTATAACAGGTCGTTGACGACGTTCCCCGGCTCACACACCGACGGTGTTCTGCAGCACGTCCTGGTGCCCTTCAGCGCGGATCCTGCCGCTTCGGAGGAGTCCGCCGCCGCCGAGGTCGACACGGTCGTCGCCCTGGTTCTCCAGCACGCGCAGGACCGGCCCGACGAGTCGTTGGGTGTCATCACCATGGGCCTCAAGCACGCCGACCGCATCGAAGCGGCCCTGCGAGCCAAGCTCGCCGGAAGACCCGAGCTGAACGAGTTCTTCCTCGAAAGCCGGGATGAACGATTCTTCGTCAAGAACCTCGAGCGCGTGCAGGGCGACGAACGAGACGCCATCATCCTGTCCATCGGCTACGGCAAGAGCGCCGACGGACGCATGGTCTATCGCTTCGGACCGCTCAACAACGACGGCGGCGAGCGACGGCTCAACGTCGCCGTCAGCCGTGCAAAGCGGCGGATGACGCTGGCCAGTTCGTTCGGTTCGACCGACCTGGACCCGAACCGGTTGCATGCCCGCGGAGCCCAGCTGCTCCGCGAATACCTCGCCTTTATGGAATCCGGCGGCAAAGATCTCGGTGCCTCGACCCCGATCCCACCCCCTTTGAACCCATTCGAGATCGACGTCCGTGACCGCCTCACCCGCGCCGGTATCCCGTTGACGGCCCAGTATGGGGTGGGCGGCTACCGCATCGACTTCGCCGCCCAACATCCCGAGCAGCCCGGGCGGATGGTGCTGGCCATCGAGGCCGACGGCGCCAGCTACCACTCGTCATACACCGCACGCGACCGCGACCGTCTGCGGCAAGAACACCTCGAACGGTTGGGTTGGCGCTTCCATCGAATTTGGTCCACCGACTGGTTCCGTGATCCCGACACCGAAGTCGCCAAAGCCCTGACCGCCTACCAGACAGCAGTCACGGACAGCGACTCCGGCCAGCGCCCGCGCCACACCCCGGAACCGACAACCACCGAGACCGACGCGACGCCAGATCCTTTCATTAGCACCAGCAGGACCGGAATCAAACCCGGGATCTACCGCGGCGTCCCGATCACCGAGTACACCCAAAGCGACCTGATTGCCCTCATCAAATGGATCAAGAGCGATGGACTTCTACGCACCGAGGATGCGCTGGTACGCGCCGCCATGGATGAACTGGGATACCGGAGGAAAGGCGGACGCATCACCCTCGCACTCGAAAACGCGATCCGGGCTGCCCGCGACGGATAGACCGTTGCATACGCCTCTAGACCGTTGCATACGCCTCAAGCGGGCAGTTGAGTAGCGGGTGCGCCATGCGGGGGGTGGGAAACAACGCGTGCAACAACGTCCTCGACGACTGCAACGAGGCGGATCTCGGGGCTCTCCTCACGCAACGGCCAGTGCAACGAAGTATGCGCCTGCTAAAGCTCTGCACGCTGGCCCGGTTGTCACTTGCGGGCATCCGCGGGGGGCGTCCGGTGAAGCTGCGCCACCAACTCGGCTGTGCAACGAGGTCGTTCGGGTCGATGATCGTGTTCGAGAGGCCGACGACTGCCGACTGTGTTGTTGCGGAGATTGTGGACCAGGCGATGACTTCCGTGGTTCGGCGTGCGCGCTGAGGGAAACGGAATTGTTCGACGAGCCAGTGGCGGGGGACGTGCATCGCGTCGGTCAACTCGATCACCGTCTTTCGCTGGGAAGGTGCCAGGATGTTGCATCATTCCCGGTGACCGAGGAGAACCGGCGAATCTTGACGAACTATTTGACCACCACCTGCGACGCGCGCACCCGCACGACCTGACAGTCACGCGAGGAGAACGACAGAGGCTTGCCGTCCGTTTCTTCACGTGACAACTGCGTTGCATGGCCGGAAGCGCAACGCCCGCACGTTGGCGTCGCTCGCTCCGGCCATCCAACGGCCATACCTACGCGGGCTGTAGATCTCGCGCGGGCCGGAAGTCGGCCTCGGTGTCGAACGGTTGCGGCAGGGGCGGCACGGTGAATCCCTCGTCTTCTGCAGCGGCGACGAACGACTTCCATCGCCTGCACACAGTGGATCGGTCTACGTTGATCTGCTGCGCAACGGTGACCTGCTTGAGGTGCGGTTCACGCACAAGCATTTCTGCAACGTCCTTCACCGGATCGGGCAGCGTGCATTCCCTGAGGAACTGGGTGAGCCCTTCGTGGGTCTGCGGCCACCCGTTGCGGGTCCGCGCCACAACCGGTTCGACCTGTTGCTTGGGCGGCGCAACGATGTTGACGTTTCCGGTTCGAATGGCGCCGAGTTCAGCGGCTGCTTCGACATGTTGCGGAGCGCGTGTGGCTTCAGGTGCAACCGCATGAGTGAGAGCAACGGGTGCTGCTCGCTCGATCACCGGTGCACGCTTGGTTGCAGGCGCCTGCAGCGCGTGTGCACGCTCCTCTCGGAGGGCACGCAACATCAGGGTGAACATGTGCAGCAGTCCCAGCCACAGCAGCGGGAAGATCATCGCCATGCCGAGTGCGGCGGGGGCCGGTTGCGGGATGAAGCCGAGGTCCTCCCCCGCGGCGACGCGGGCCGCGTTGCGGACTGCGAGCTGGTAGGCGTGGTAGCCGTTGCCTGCAACGCTCAGCAACACTGTTACCACGGCAAACGCCCTGCAGTACGCGCGGGACGTGCGGTACTTTTCAGCTTTCAGCTCAACGAGACCGATCGTTGCGGCGGCCTGTGCAATGTCGATTGCAACGGGCGCCATCCAGGAGAATCCGGGGCGTACGCCGATCTCAACGGCTAGCTGCCTCAATGAGTCGAATGACAGCGTGAAGGCAAGCGCGGCCATCATC
>NZ_JBAQEO010000623.1:0-5816 GCF_049286785.1 Rhodococcus sp. (in: high G+C Gram-positive bacteria)
CCATTATCTAGATGCGCAGCAACGAGAATCTGGCTCCAAGCTGGTGAAACGCGAAGACGGACGGCGATCCTGGTGTGAGTGACGTGTGGGACGAAGGCCAAGTTCCCGTCAGTTTGGTGTTGCCCGACAGGGCGCCGTTAGGTCATTTCTTGAGCAGGAGCCGAGCGAAAGTGGTTGCGGCGGCCCGCGGCAAGGGCGCGTGCGGCGACCACGGGCCCGCGCTTTCGGGTGGCGTCGGTGTCGAGTTCATTTCGTTAGCTCGGGTGCTCCGGCAGCGAGTGTTGGGAGCGGAGCCGAAGATGCGCTTGATCCCCCAGGTCGGCGTCGTCGAGATGCACCATTTTCCGACACGGTCCAGATATGGCTTTATTCAGGTCAAACACGTCGACTCTCGACGTCGAAAACTGGCTGTGCCGGGGTATTGTCGACGCATGCTGCTCGGCTACGCACGGGTGTCCGGCGCGGACCGGAACCCGGATCATCAGGTCGACGCGTTGCGCCGGGCCGGGGTGGCGGCCGAGGACACTTACGTCGATCACGCGAGCGGCGCGAAGGCCTCGCGCCCGCAGCTGGATCTGGTGCTCGAGCTGCTCCGCGAGGGCGACACGCTGGTGGTCACACGGCTCGACCGCCCCGGCAGGTCGGTGCTGCACCTGATCACCCTCGGCGCCGAGCTGCGCGAGCGCGGGGTCGGGCTGCGGGTGCTCGAGCAGGGCATCGACACCGCCACCGCCGAGGGCCGGGCCATGTTCGGGATGCTCTCGGTGTTGGCCGAACTGTCCCAGGAGCTGACCGTCGCGAATACCCGGGACGGGATCGCCGCCGCCCGGGCCCGCGGCCGCAAGGGCGGGCGCCCACCGAAACTCACCGCCGAGCAGGTCCAACTCGCCCAACGCCTCTATGACGGCGGCGAGCACACCGTCGCGCAGATCGCGGACCTGCTGGGCGTGCGCCGCACCACCCTTTACGGACATCTCAGCAAGCAAGCTAAACCTACTGCAGCACTGGACAAGACGGCGAGCGAGGCCGCCGCCGACCCGATCGGAACCGGGGAACCTGCCACACGACCTCCGCGGCGATCATGGGCGTGTTCGACCTGTGGACACGAGCCGACCACTCGGGCCGAGGCGGCGCATCAGCGCGCCGACCTCGCCGTGATCTGGCTGCATCCCGATCCGACGACGGTGGGCGAGGTCATCACCGGCCACCACTGCCGCCGGTGTCAGCCGGAGCCGCCGGTGATCGACATTGCTTGCACGCTGTGCGGGGATGGGCCCATTCTCGTCGGAGACCTCGTTATCGGGGCGGACGACCGTCTGCCTCTGCCCGCGCAGCGATGGCTTGCCGCCGAGGGTTGGTGCGTATCGCCAAAGCTGTTGTGCCCCGACCATGCTCACCAAGACCAGTAGCGCGGATGTGTTCATGTCGTGTGGCGGAACCCCGGGCCCGATCCACCCTTCGCGAGCCGTCAGCGAATCCCTCCCGGAACCTCGCCGGTCTCATCGGGCGCAATGAGGTGTTGCGGGCGGTTCCCGTCGCCCGGCAGGTGGAGACTGGCTTCCTTCATGTACCGGCGCAGCAGGGTGTTCGCGGTCTCGAGGTCGTCGCGTTGACCGTCGGTCAGCTCGGTCAACCGGGTGTTGGTCTCGCGCAGGTCGGAGTTCTCGGTGCGCAGCTTCGCCACGAGGGACTCGAGGTCGGCGATGCGTGCGACCAGCTCAGGTCGGTCGATGTTGTCGATTTCGCTGCCGAGGGTGCGCCGCAGCCGCTCGCGGAGCTTGCGCTCGGACTCGCGGAGCGTGGCGATCTCCTGCCGGGCGAGTGCCAGGTCGGTGCGCAGGCTGTCGCTGGACGCGTCGCCAGACGCCGTCGACGACTGTGGTCGGAGCTCGGGACCGTGGTGCCGTGTCATCGCCTCGCGGACCGCGCTCGCCAGCGCGGGTGTGTTGTAGAGCAGCCAGGTCGACACGCCGGCGTCGCGGGCGACCCGCGTGAAGGTGATCCGGGCGCCCGATCGCACGAGTTCGTCCAATGCGGTCAGGGCCTGTTCGTGTTTGGTGCGGCTGTGCTGCCGGCGGGCGGCGATCAGCTTGGCGGTGCGCGGGTCAGTCATCGGTGTTTCCCCGGTCGGGGACGATCAGCGGCAGGGCTCGCCGGTGCTGGTCCCGGGCACTGCGTATGGTGCCGATCGCGGCGTCGAGCGCGGCGCGTTCGTCGGGATCGAGTCGCTGCAGGTGCCCGGTCATCTTGGCCAGGATCTGTTCGAACATGGCCAGGTTGTAGCGCAGGTTCTCCACGACCTGCGGCGCGGCGCACAGCTCGGCCTCCTTCACGTCGGCCTTGATCTTGCGGATCTCCTGCTCGATCTCGGGGATGTAGGAGGGGTCGGGGCGGTAGTGGTCGCAGCCGCCGCATTGAAACCGGATGGGGCAGGCCTTGCCGCCGGACTTGACGTTGGACGGTTCGACGCATCCACCGAGAAGCGTGGACACCGAGCGACGTTCGTATTCGATGAGGTCGGCGGCTGGGCGCAGGGCGCCGCGACGGTCCGTCACCAGCCTGCCGACGCGCTCGATCGCCTCACGTTTGCGCTGGTGGCCGATGCGGTAGTAGGTCTGGGTCGATCTGAGGTTGCGATGGTCCATCAATGCCGCCAGCACGTCGACGGGCGTGCCCGCATCGGCATGGTTCTGCGCCCAGGTGTGGCGCAGCGAGTAGGCGACCAGATCACGGCGGTCGATGATGCCGGCGGGATGGTCGGCCGTCCGGATCAGGGCGGTCAGTTCGTCGATCGAGTCGATCCAATGTCGGAAGATGACGCCGAACGCGGCGGCGGTGAAATTCCGGTCGGAGTACGGATCGGCAAGGTGCAGTTGGGGAAACAGGTATCCGTTCCTGTGGTCCGGGCGCAGGAGCCGCACCCGCTCGCGCCAGGTGGTGATCACCGCCGCGGTGCCAGCGGTGATGTGCAGTCGCCGGTCGAGCCGGTTGGCCTTGGTGTTGGTGTAGATCAGCACCGGCCCGCCGTCGAGGTCGACATCGAGGCAGTCGCGACGTAGTGCGGTGATCTCTCCCGGGCGCCGGCCGGTGTCCCGCAGCAGCCGGTAGATCGTTTGCCGCATCTGCGCGTAGTCCTCGTTCGACCACCCCTGGACCCGGTGCCCCGCCTTCATCGCCGGCCGCAGCAACGCCAGGTTGCGGTCGAGGATCTCGACCATCTCGTCGGGCAGGGACCGGCCTGGCTCGTCGTCGTTGCGGGCCGGCAGGGCCGGGCGTTGTTTCAGGTGCGCGGCGGTGAGAGCGAAGGAGCCGGGAACGTGGTCGATATGCCCGGCGGCGCGACCGTAGGCGAGGATGGTCTTGATGTCCCACAGTCGGCAATCGGGATAGTGACCCGCGAAGGGTGCGCCGTCCACGGTGGTCTTGCGGCGGCAATGGTCGATGATCACGGCGATCTCGCCGCGCCCGGCCACCGTCGGGTCGGCGAAGGCGGGGCTGGTCTCGAGGGCTTCCGAGGCCCACGTCAACGCCCTCAGCGAGGGCCGCAGGTTCTCGTAGCGGGGAAGGGTTTCCTTCGCCCACGTCTTGCCCAGTTCGCGCAGCCAGCGGCAGCCGACGGCGGACCAGTCGATGACGATGTGCCGGCTGCGTGTGCGGTGGGCGCTGGGGAACCGCTCGAGCACCTCGGGTCCCCACCGATCGGCCGCGAACAGGTCGACCCCGTCGAACGCGGCGCGCTGCTGGGTGAGCAGCGGCAACGACACCCGCAGCAACCTCTCGTCCCGCTCGTATCGGGCGTCGATGTCGAACAAGGTGCGCGCACCGCGGGCGGCGGCGAGGAGGTTACGCATGCGCAGCATCGAGATGCCGAAGCCCCGCCGATCGCGTTCTTGCAGCAGCCACAACACCTCGGCCCGGACCGTGTCGGTGCATCCGACCAGCGTGAACTCGTGCGAGCGGATCAGCGGCAGCGCCCGGGCGGCGAAGGCGTGCTGGTCGATCGGCGGCTCGCCGCGCTCGCCGCGGGCACGGTACTGGTGGTGGTGGGTCAAGCACAGCGGGGTGGACGAATGAAGCACCTGGTGGCGGCACTGCTCGACGGCACACAGGGCCAGGGCGTGGAGCGGGTCGGCCGCGGCCACGAACGCGCTCAAGGAGGTGCCGCGGGTCTTCGCGGCGGGCGAAAACCGGTTCTGGTGGGTAAAACACAGCCCGGTGGCCGAGTAGCGAGGTCGCGCGCAGTGGACGTCGTCGCCGGTGACGATGCACGACTCGACGACCGTGTCGTGAAAGCGCCGTGTCACACTCTTGCTGCGCGGTCTGCGCCTGGATGTGCAGAACGTGCAGATCGAGTTGCGGGTCCCGGTCGGGTTCACGCACCCGGCACTCGTGCACAGGTACACCAATGTCTTCGGGTTGCCCGGATCCCCGGTGAAGATCAGGGTCTGCGGATTCCACTCGCCGGGGCGCCACGGCTCCACGAGTCGTTCGGTCAACAACGCCCGCCACCGCGAGTCGGTCTCGCTCGCTGCGGGCGCGAGCACCCCCGCGGTCGCTGCCGCGCTCATCGCGTCGTCGCGGGTCGGCCGGACCGCAGCGACGCCACGGTGTCGACCGCGTGGCGCATCTGCTCGTCGGAGGGATGCAGGTACTTCGCGGTCGACACCGGGCTTTGGTGCCCCATCAATTTCTGGACGACGTCGATCGGGGTGCCCGAGCGGGCCCAGGCGGTCCCCGCCGTGTGTCGCAGCATGTGCAGCCGCGCCTGCACCCCCGCCCGGCGGGCCACCCGGGTCAGGCAGCTGCGGGTGTTGGGATACTTCATCGCGGTGTCCGGGGCGGTCGACCAGTACAGGTTGACGAACACGAAACCGCACCCACCGTCCGGGACGAGCCGGTCGCGTTCGTACTGGTAGTCCCGATACACGGCCACCGTATCCGCACCCACCGGCACGCTGCGCGGGTAGTGACTCTTCGCGAGCGCACCGTTGTCGTTGATCCGGCGCCGCACATGCACGTGAGCGCCGCCGATCGTGCAGCCCAACGCCCGCGAGTCCGGCAACAGGTGCAGATCCTCACGACGCAGCCCCAACGTCTCGCCGATCCGCAGGCCGGTCTCGACCATCAGTTGAATCAAGAACAAATCCCTGACATTCGTTGTCGCGGAAAGCAATGCGCTCACCTCATCGTCGGTGAGGGATTCCGGAGGCCGGGTGAACTCCTTGGCCTTGACGACCTTCGCCGCGACGAATCGGTGGGCGCCGCGCTCGCGCTGCGGCATCGTCTCCGGCACAAAGCGCAGATGTTTGGCCTCGACGAACTTGTCGACGACAGCGTCGTCGATCCTGCCCACCCGGGCGCAGTACCTCAGAAACTCGACGATCGCCGTGATATGCGCGTTCACCGTCTTCCCGACCCGCGCCTTACCCGTTGGACCCGGCTCCGCCTCCAGACCGCGCTTGTACAAAATCAGTTGCGGCAGAGATATTTTTGTCCAGTCGACCCCCTGACGATGGCACCAGTTCAGGAAACGGGCCAGCCGCGGAATGTAGGCCCGGAGCGTGTTGACGCTCGCACCCCCGCCGTCGAGGTACAACGCGAACCGGGCGACCTCGGGCACGGGATCCAGCCGATCATCAAGCACCAGCCAGGTGACCTTGCCATCGACCGGCCCGATCGCCCTCTCCACCGTGTACGGCCCATCCATGCGACGAAGCTAACCCACGTCCCTCACAGGGTGTGGGATATCTGCGAGCGACGTCAGCAGGCGTGTTGCAATCCCACGTCCCTCACAGACGGTTGCGGCATAAAGATAA
>NZ_JBAQEO010000624.1:0-9426 GCF_049286785.1 Rhodococcus sp. (in: high G+C Gram-positive bacteria)
CTACCTCGGCCGCGCCGACCGGCAGCTCAAGATCCGCGGCATGCGCATCGAACCCGCCGAGGTGGAAGCCGCGCTGCTGGCCCTGCCCTCGGTGACCCGCGCCGTGGTGTCGGCACACCGCGGTCGGCTCGTCGCATTCGTGACCGGGGACGGCGGCGTAGATGCCGAAGCGCTGCGCGCCCAACTGGTTCCGCGATACCCGTCGCACCTGGTGCCGGCGCGGATCGTGGTACTCGATCAGCTGCCGCTCACCGCCAACGGCAAACTCGACGCCCGGGCACTCGAGGCATACGACATCGACTCCGACGCGGCGGCCCCCGTCCGGACCGTGACCGAAGAACTGGTGTCCGGGGTGTTCGCCGCGGTGCTCGGGGGTGAAAGCCTGGGCCCGCACCGCAACTTCTTCGACATCGGCGGCGACTCCCTCTCCGCCACCGCGGTGACCGGCCGACTGTCGGCGGCGTTCCGGGTGGACGTACCCGTCAAGGCCCTGTTCGAGCATCCCACCGCCGCCGCGATGGCCGGCTGGCTCGACCGTCGGCACACGTCCGCCACCCGGCTTCCCCTCGTCCGCCGCGACCCGGCCGCCCGAATCCCGCTGTCGCCGCCGCAGCAACGGATGTGGCTGCTCCACCGCGTGAATCCCGGTGCGTCGGTGCACCACCTGACGTTCGTGCACCGGCTCGGCACCGACGTGAACGTGGACGCCCTGCGCCTGGCCGTCACCGACCTGGTGGAACGGCATGCCCCGCTGCGCACCGTGTTCCCCACCGACGAGCAGGGACCGCACCAGGTGATCCTGCCCACCGCGGACATCGACCTCACGCCGGTACCCGACATCGACGTCGAGCAGTTCGCGGCGCAACCGTTCCGGCTGGCGTCGGAGCCGCCGCTGCGGGTACGCCTGTGGTCGGACGGCGCCGAGCACGTACTCGCCGCAGTCGTGCACCACATCGCGCTCGACGGCGGGTCCCTCGACCGGCTGGCCGCCGACCTCGAGACCGCCTACGCAGCCCGGTGCGCGGGGCGCGAACCGCGCTGGGAGCCACTGCCCGTCGACTACGCCGACTACAGCGTGTGGATGCGCGCGGTACTCGGTGACCCCGCCGAGCCCGGCAGCCTCGCCCACACCCAGCTCGACTACTGGGCGCACACCCTCGACGGCGTCGACGCCCCGATCGCACTGCCCACCGACCGGCCGCGGCCCGCGCAACCCAGCCACACCGGTGCCGTCGTCGAATGGACACTGAACGACGCACTGCGTGAACGGCTGTCCGAGGTGGCCCGCAGCCGGGGCGTCACGGTGTTCATGGTGCTGCACGCCGCGCTCGCCGTCTTACTCTCGTGCGAAAGTGGGCAGTCGGACACGGTGATCGGTACCGCCGTGGCAGGCCGACCCGACCCCGCGCTCGACGCGCTGGTCGGGATGTTCGTCGGCACCGTGGCCCTGCGCACCGAAGTGACCGCGGCACACACCTTCTCCCAACTCCTCGAACAGGTACGGGCGGTAGACCTCGACGCCTTCGCCCACGCCGACGTGCCGTTCGACGCCGTCGTGGCCCGGGTGGCACCCCGCCGCTCCACCGCCCACAACCCGCTGTTCCAGGTGATGCTGGCATACCAGCACGCCGCCGCACAGCCCGCCGGACTCCCCGGACTCGCCGTCGACGGTGGCGAGAACGGTTCGGCGTCCACCGAATTCGACCTCGTGTGGGACATCACCGACACCGCCGGTGAGCTGACACTGCGGCTGCTCTACGCCACCGACCTGTTCGACGACACCACCGCCGTCACCCTGGCCCGGCGGTACGACCGGATCCTCGACGCAGTCGTGGCCGACGCATCCACCGTCGTCGGCGACATCGACATTCTCGACGCGGGGGAGCGGGCGGCGCTGGTGCGCGGTCCCGCCCGCACCCATCAGCCGAAGACCCTCACCGAGATCTTCGAAGCCCAGGTCCGGGCGAACCCCGACGTCGTGGCCGTCGAGGACGGCGAAGTGCACTGGACCTACCGCGAATTGGACGACCAGGCCCAGCGGTGGGCCGGCGCCCTCGCCGAACGCGGTGTCGGACCCGGGGACGTGGTGGCCGTGGCCACCGGCCGCGGACGGCACTGGGTGGCCGCCGTGTGGGCCGTGGCGAAGTCGGGGGCGGCGTGGGTCTCGCTCGACCCGTCGCACCCCGCCGAGCGGCTGGACTGGATGCTCACCGACTCCGCGGCGGTCGCGGGGCTCACCGTGCCGGAGCACCTCGCCGCCCTCCCCGCCACCGTCCCCTGGCTCCCCGCTGTGAGTACTTCTTACCCCTCCGTTGTTAATAAGTACTCACGGGTGGAGGAGGCGGCGTATGTGATCTACACGTCCGGCACCACCGGAACACCCAAGGGGGTGGTGGTACCGCACCGCGGCCTGGTGAACGTGGTTGCGGCGCAGGCACCCGTGCTCGACACCGGAGCCGACGTGCGAGTACTCCAGCTCGCCTCACCGACCTTCGACGCCTCCCTGTTCGAGATGCTCTATGCGCTCTCGTCCGGCGGCACCCTGGTGATCGCCCCCGAATTCGGATACGCCGGCGAACCGCTGGCCCGGATGGTGCGCCGGGCGCGGATCAGCCACCTCATCGCCACACCCACCGTGCTGGCCACCCTCGACGCCGACGAACTCGCAGCCGACGGCGCACGCACCGTCGTGTCGGTGGGCGAGAGCCTGCCGGACACCCTCGCCGCCACCTGGGCGACCCGGCACCGCCTCTTCAACGCCTACGGTCCCACCGAATTCACCATCCTCGCATCGGTGGCCGGCCCGCTCGAACCCGGAGCGGTGAACATCGGCAGCGTCATCGACGGCGCCGCCGCCCTCGTCCTCGACGCCCGGCTGCATCCGGTGCCCGACGGTGTGCCCGGTGAGCTCTACCTCGCCGGCAGCAGCGTCGCGCGTGGCTACCTGGGTCGAACCGGGCTCACCGCAACACAATTCGTTCCCAACCCGTACGGCAAGCCGGGCGACCGGATGTACCGCACCGGAGACGTGGTGCGCCGCAGCGCGAACGGAGCACTCCACTACCTGGGACGCCGCGACGCGCAGGTGCAATTGCACGGTATCCGCGTGGAACCCGCCGAGGTGGACGCCGCCCTCACCCGGCACCCCGACATCCGGTTCGCGATCACGGTGACCACCGAAACCGCCGCACTGGCGTCCTACGTGGTGGGGGAGCCGGGCACCGCGCTCACCGCCCACACCGTGCGCGACCACGCCCGCACCGTTCTGCCCCGGCATCTGGTGCCGTCCGCCGTCACCGTCATGGACAGCCTGCCGGTGCTGCCGTCGGGCAAGGTGGACCGAACCGCCCTGCCCGAACCGCACCTCGCGCCCGACGCCACCGCCGTCACACCGCCGTCCGGACCCGTCGAGACGGTGGTGGCCGAGGTGATGGCCCAGGTCATCGGTGTGGATTCCGTTGGCGCGGATCAGAACTACTTCGCTCTCGGCGGCACGTCCATGGGCGCGGTCGCGGTGGCCGGAGAACTGCGTACCCGGCTGGGCCGTGAGGTGCCCCTGCAATGGCTCTTCACCGACCCCACCGCCGCGCAGCTCGCCGCACGCATCGACCTCGCAGCACACACTGATTCCGACACCGCACCGTCCGAAGACCCGTTCGCGGCCGTGGTGCGTCTCGGCGGCGACGGCGACGGGCCGCCCCTGTTCTGTATCCACCCCGCCGCCGGTGTCGCGTGGTGCTACACTGGCCTGCCGGAGTACCTACCCGGACGCCCGCTGTACGGCATCCAGGCCACCGGGAACCCGGAACTACCGCACTCGGTCACCGAACTGGCCGCCCGTCACGTCGCCGCCATCCGCGCCGTCCAGCCGACCGGCCCGTACCACCTGCTGGGATGGTCGCTCGGCGGCACCGTGGCCCAGGAGATGGCCGTACAACTGCGCGAGGCCGGCCAGGACGTGGCGACCCTCGCCATGCTCGACGCCCTGCTGCCCGAACACCGGGCCGCGATCGTCACCGAGGCCGACGGTGGGCCCCCGCCGGACGAGTTGTTCGCCGAACTCGGCGGTGCGGTACCGGCCGATCGGCTGCAGTTCCTCCGCGAACTCCTCGCCCACCTCGAGCGGATCGCGGCGACACACCGGCCCCGGATGTTCGACGGAGACGCGGTGTTCTTCACGGCCGCACACGATCTCGACCGCCATCCCGAACCCGCGCCGGACTGGCAGCGTTACGTCGGCGGCACCATCCGGGAACACCGCATCGACGCCGTGCACTCCGACATGGTCGATCGCGGACCCCTGGCCGTCATCGGCCGGCGACTTCGGGGATCGGGGTGCCACTCGGGACCGTGACACTGCTGCCGCCCAGGACCGTGACCATCACTAGGATGCAGAGGTTCATTCGGGTCGAAGCGAAGAAATGACAGCACGATCACGCCAGCCTCCGAGCGTGAAGTCGATGGGAGACTCGATAGTGGAAATACAAGACTACCTGCGGATACTGCAAGCGCGATGGAAGATCATCGCCATCACCACTGTTGTGGCAATTCTCGGCGCACTGGGAGCCTCGCTGCTCACCACGCCGATCTACGAGGCGTCGACACGCATGTTCGTCTCCACCTCGTCCGGCGCATCCGTCAACGAGATCTACCAGGGAAACCTGTTCTCGCAGCAGCGCGTCACGTCGTACACCAAACTGC
Organism: Rhodococcus sp. (in: high G+C Gram-positive bacteria); assembly: GCF_049286785.1. Lineage (GTDB taxonomy): Bacteria > Actinomycetota > Actinomycetes > Mycobacteriales > Mycobacteriaceae > Rhodococcus_F. Next base: position 4,702 of record NZ_JBAQEO010000624.1, read on the forward strand.
TCACCGGTGAAACGCTGGCGCAGCGGACCATCGACAAACTCGGCCTGGACATGAGCGCGCCCGCGCTCGCCTCCCAGGTGAAGGCCACCTCCGCACCCGACACGGTGCTCATCGACGTCAAGGTGCAGGATCCGTCTCCCGAACGAGCCCGGGACATCGCCAACGCCCTGTCCGACGAGTTCGTCGTCATGGCAAGGGAACTGGAGACACCCGAACGTGGCGGTGCACCGTCGGCGCGCGTCGTGGTGGAGCAGCAGGCGCAGACGCCGTCGGTGGCGGTCTCTCCCAAGACGAAGCGCAACCTTGCGCTCGGCGCCGCGGTGGGTCTGCTGCTCGGCATCGCACTGGCCGTGCTCCGCGACCGCCTCGACAACACCGTCAAGGACCGCCTCACCGTCGAGGAACTGGCCGGGTCGGCACTGATCGGCACCATCCCGTTCGACAAGGACCGGCAGACCGAACAGGCCATCAACTTCGCGGAGTCGAACTCGTCGAGCGCCGAGTCGTACCGCGAACTGCGCACCAACCTGCAGTTCCTCGAGGTCGACAATCCGCCTCGCGTCATCGTGGTCACCAGTTCACTGCCCACAGAAGGCAAGACCACCACGGCCATCAACATCGCTCTCGTGCTCGCCGAGGCCGGCCAGAAGGTGTGCCTCGTCGAGGGTGACCTCCGTAAACCGCGCGTGTCGAAATATCTCGGTGTGGTCGGTTCCGTCGGCCTCAGCAGCGTCCTGGCGGGCAAGGCGAGTCTCGACAACGTGCTGCAGACGACCAAGTATCAGGGGCTCGCCGTGCTGGCGTCCGGTCCCATCCCGCCGAACCCCAGCGAGCTGCTCGGCACCGCGACGGCCCGGCACGTCCTCGCGAACCTGCGGGAACGCTTCGACTACGTGATCATCGACGCCTCGCCGTTGCTGCCGGTCACCGATGCCGCCGTGCTCACCGCGATGGCGGACGGAGCGCTGATCATCGCCCGGCACGCCGAGACCAAGCGCGATCAGCTCGCCCGCGCCGTCGGCAACCTACACAGCGTGGGCGCCACGATCCTCGGCACCATCATCACGATGACCCCGAGCCGCGGCCGTGGTGTGTACGAATACAAGTACTACTACGAAACGGACAAGTCGCTGCCGCAGATGCAGCCCGAACCGGAGCCGGCCACCGTGGGCGTGCACCAGCAGGCACCCGTCCCGGTTCCGCACCAGCCCCAGCCCCGTCCGGTGCCGGTATACGGGCAGGAGCACAGCCCCCAGTCGAACGGCCACGGCCCGCAGAACTACGGCCAGCAGAACTACGGGTACGACGCATACCCGAGTCCGCCGGAAGAGGGCGCCCCGACCCCGCAGGGATCGGGACGCCGCCATCGCGAAGACCGCGACGAATGGTCAGGACCGAACACTCCGGGCCAGTAGCCCGAGCAGATCCGCAATCTCGGACCCGACGGTCAGGAATGTCTCCTCGTCCTGACCGATCGGGTCCGAGATGTCTTCAGGGGTCGTCTCCGCCTGATACAGCGGGCGGGCGGCCGCCAGTTCGTCCACCGACGCGGCATTCGCCACCTCGGCCAGACGGGCCGCTTCCTTGAGGGTGAACGTCCTCTTCAGCTGCTCGGGCGCCAAACCGAGAACCTTGTCACGCTGGCGCTCCGACATCGTGATGACGAGATCGGCCTTGCCGGCGATCTCCGGGGTGAGAAGGCGGGCGGCGAATCCGCTGGGATCGCCGCCGAGCCCCTCGAGGACCCGAGCCGCGGTCGGCTCCATGGGACGACCCACCATGGCCCTCGTACCAGCACTTTCGGCAGTCAGATCGGTGATCCCGAGCTCCTCGGCGAACGCCACTGCGAGGCGCTCGGCCGTGGGGGAGCGGCAGACGTTTCCGGTGCAGACGAAAAGAACATGCATGGGCGAAGCATAAGGTGTCGGGGCAAGCCTGCCGTACACGCACTGTTGGCTTGGATCACGAGTCGGGGAAACACCGCGCTCACCTGCAGTGGTTATCAAGGTTTTATGCGCTGCACCGTGTTTGGAACCGGATACCTCGGAGCAACCCATGCGGCCTGCATGGCCGAACTGGGCCATGAGGTCCTCGGCGTCGACATCGATCCGGGCAAGGTGGCCAAACTCTCCTCGGGTGAGGTGCCGTTCTACGAGCCCGGCCTGGCCGAGGTCCTGCGCCGCAACCTCGACGCCGGACGATTGCAGTTCACCACCTCCTACGAGGAGGCCGCCGCGTTCGCGGACCTGCATTTCCTCGGCGTCGGCACCCCGCAGAAGAAGGGAGAGTACGGCGCCGATCTGAGGCACGTGCACTCCGTGATCGACACCCTCGCCCCGCTGCTGGACCGTCCGGCCGTCATCGTCGGCAAATCCACGGTCCCGGTGGGGACCGCCGCCGAACTCGGCGCCCGGGCCCGCTTGCTGGCCCCGGCAGGCGACGGAGTGGAGGTGGCGTGGAATCCCGAGTTCCTGCGGGAAGGCTTCGCCGTCCAGGACACCCTGCATCCCGACCGGCTCGTCCTGGGCGTCGATCCCGGCCGTCCCGGCCACGCCGAAGCGAAACTGCGTGACCTCTATGCGCAACTGCTCGCCGAGGACGTCCCGTTCCTCGTCACCGACCTTGCCACCGCCGAACTGGTCAAGGTATCGGCCAACGCGTTCCTGGCCACCAAGATCTCCTTCATCAACGCCATCTCCGAGGTGTGTGAGGCCACCGGCGCCGACGTGACCCAGCTCGCCGACGCACTGGGCTACGACGCACGCATCGGCCGCCGCTTTCTCAATGCGGGGCTGGGCTTCGGTGGCGGCTGCCTGCCCAAGGACATCCGGGCGTTCATGGCCCGCGCCGGCGAACTCGGCGCCAACCAGGCCCTGCACTTCCTCCGTGAGGTCGACAGCATCAACATGCGCCGGCGCACCCGGATGGTGGAACTGGCCGCGCAGATGTGCGGGGGCTCGCTGCTCGGGGCCAACGTGGCAGTGCTGGGGGCGGCATTCAAGCCCGAGTCCGACGACGTGCGCGACTCACCCGCCCTCAACGTCGCCGGCATGATGCAACTGCACGGCGCCGTCGTCAGCGTCTACGACCCGAAAGCGCTGGACAATTCCCGTCGGCTCTTTCCCACCCTCAACTACGCCACCTCGGCTGTGGAGGCGTGCGAGAAGGCCGATGCCGTGCTGGTCCTCACCGAGTGGGCCGAGTTCACGGAACTGCAGCCCGCCCACCTCGACGGCGTCGTCCGCGCCCGGGTGATGGTCGACGGACGCAACTGCCTCGACGCGAATACCTGGCGGGCGGCGGGCTGGACGTACCGGGGACTGGGCCGTCCCTGAAGTGCACTTCCAAGTGCACTCCGCCGGATACAGGGTTGCCGCGTCGGTGGGCTTCGCTAGACTTCCGAACCATGCAGTAGCGGATTCCACGATCGGATTCGTGCACAGTCCAGTAAGGCGGCCCATGAGTTCGGTGTTAGGTGTGTCGGTCGGTGCGAGCGCGGTGCGCCTGGCCCGCCCCGACGCCGTCGATCGTGAAGACCCGCTCGGACGCCGCTTTCCCGACTTCCGCGCACAGGTGGTGGCCGCCGGGCGGGAGCTGCCCGAGGAACTCGCCGCCGAATCGATCGGCGTGATGCTCGCCGTCGGACCCGGTTCTGGACACGTACGGGCCACCGGCGTCGCCTACCGCGACGACGCGCAGGCCGGCGCGGTACAGGCCGCCATGGCCCGCCAGCACCTCGACAACTACCAACTCGTTCCCGAAGTCACCGCCGCACTGACCGTCCTCGACGCGTCCGGCGTGCTCGCCGACCGCTCCACCCTCGTCTTCTACGACCTCGGCAGTTCCGGGCTCACCGTCAGCGTCGTGGACCGGACGGTCGGGGCCGTGGTGCACAGCGTCCGCACCGACACCGTGAGCGGCGACGTCTTCGACCGTCTCATCCGCGACCACCAGTTGCGAGACGACCGCATCGCGCCGCCCGTCGATGCCGCAGCCAGTCATGCGCTCGACCTGCGGTGCCGCCAAGCGAAAGAACAGTTGTCCACCGGCGGCGCCGTGGCGGTACCCGGAGACGGCGGGCTGCTGCTCCTCTCGCGTGACGTGTTCGAAGCGCTCATCGCCGTCACCGTCGAATCGTCGGCCCGTCTCGCCCGTGAGGTGATCGCCACGTCGGGTCGAGTGCCCGACGCCGTCATCCTCCTCGGTGGAGGCGCGCGCATCCCGCTCGTCCGGTCGGTGCTCGCCTCGTGGCTGGCGTTGCCGGTGATCGTTCCCGACCATCCCGAACTCGTCGCCGCCCAAGGCGCCGCCCTGCTCGCGCAGCAGGGCCTGGTTCCCGCCCCGCAGACAGTCGCGCCGCCGCCACCCGCGGAGCCCGAGGCGTACCCCGCTCGGGACAACGCGTCGTCGAGTGTTCCGTCCTGGTTGAATGCCGCAACCCCGCCCCCCGCCCAGCGGGTGGCCCCGCGGCAGATCCGGGGCGCGGCACTCGCCGGCGGTGCGCTGGCCGTCATCGCGGTCCTCGGCCTCGGGCTCGGCTACGGCGGCACACTCCTGGACCGCACCGAAGGCGCGTCCCAGCCCGCCGAAACCCAGCCCACCACCACGGCGGCGCCCATCGCCGAGGTCGCGACCCCCGCACCGGCGCCGCCGCCCACCACCACCGTCGTTCCCGTCGAGGACCCCGTCGAGACCGCGTCCCCCATCGCGGTTCCCCCGGTCGAA
>NZ_JBAQEO010000625.1:0-2881 GCF_049286785.1 Rhodococcus sp. (in: high G+C Gram-positive bacteria)
TCGACGGCGGACGTGCGTTCGCGTTGCGGTTCCTGCAGGCGCGCCGGCCGGATCTGGTGGGCAAGCCGTTCTTCGCGAAATACGACGAGCACGCGCAGTGGTGGGACGACCTTCGTCCGTACGGCCCGCGCGACCGCGAGTACTTCGGTGTCGGAGGCAACGCGTGAAGGTCACCGCGCACGAGATCAGTTTGACGCAACGGCATCTGTGGCGCTCTGCCAGAGAGGCGATTCCGGTGCAGCGGGGACTGGTGGTGGAGGTGGAGCAGGACGGTCTCGCCGGGTTCGGCGAGGCATCCGCGTTCATGACCGACCACTACAACTCGGGCCTGGACGGGATGCACGCAGACCTGCGACGGATTGCGCCGTTGCTGATCGACCTCGGTCCCGACGACCCGCTCGCCGTGTGGCGAGCGCTGTCCGCGGAGCTGCCCGATTCGCCGTTCGTCCTGGCCGCCCTCGACACGGCGGTGCACGATCTGCGGGCACGGCTGCTCGGTGTGCCGCTGTGGCAGGCTCTGGGTCTGGAACGTCCGCGGGAGTCGCGCTCCAGCTTCAGCATCGGGCTCGACGAGACCGAGGTGATGGTCCACAAACTCCGCGAGCGGCCCGGATGGTCGGCGTACAAGATCAAGCTTGCCGATCCGGGCGACCTCACCGTGGTCAAGGAGCTTCGCTGCCATACGAACGCGCCGTTCTACGTGGACGGCAATTGTGGCTGGGAGCTGTCCCGACTGCTTCCCGTCCTGGACGAGATGTGCGAGCTCGGTGTGCAGCTGATCGAGCAGCCGTTTCCGCGCCCGGCGTGGCGTGCCGCCCGGATTCTGAAGGAGCGCAGCCCGATCCCCGTGATCGCAGACGAGAGTATCGCCTCACCGCAAGACCTGGACGCCTGCATGGACGCGTTCGACGGAATCAACGTCAAGCCGATGAAAGCCGGGGGCATCACCCCGTCCCTGGCGCTGTTGCGTCGGGCCCGTGGTCGCGGTCTGATCACCATGCTCGGCTGCATGCCCGAGTCCGCGGCCGGGGTGTCGGCCACGGCCCACCTCGGCGTGCTGGCGGATTACCTGGATGTCGACGCAATCGACCTTCTCGCGGTGAACACGGGGCGCGGACTGACACTCGACGGTGTCGGCCGCGTCACCCTCCCTGATCGGCCCGGTTCCGGCTACCTCCCCGATCCGGCGGCCCACGGCTGGCGTGTCCGGCCCGTGGCAGTCGCCGAGGTGCGACCGATCCGCCACAGGGTGCTGCGGCCTGGGCAACCGGCCGAGGCCTGCGCCTACCCCGAGGACGACCAGGTCGGTACCCGGCACTTCGCCACCCTCGTCGCGGGTCGCCCGGTCGGTGTGGCCTCGCTGTACCACGAGGATCCGCCCGAAGAGCATGCCGTGCCGGGCGTGCTACCAGGCCAGGGTTGGCGCCTCCGCGGCATGGCCACCCTCGACGAGGTCCGTGGAACCGGCGCGGGGACAACACTCCTGCGCACCGTCCTCACGAACGCCGTGCTGACCGGCGCCGGCGCGGTCTGGTGCAATGCCCGCACATCCGCCGCCAGCTTCTACGTCAAGCAAGGCTTCCGGATTCTCGGCCCGGAGTTCGACATACCGGGCATCGGGCCCCACGTCTTCATGCATTGGAGTGCTTCATGATCCACCAGACAGAGCCGGACAGTAATTCGCTGTTCGACGAGCAGGAGGCCCGCTGCCTCGCCTCGATCGCACTCGTCGAGGCGGGCGTGCCGGAGGACGAGGCCGAGCAGGTGGCTGCCGCGCTCGTCGACACCTCGTTGCGCGGCATCGACACCCACGGTCTGCGATTGCTGCCGCAATACCTGGACGAACTCGTGACCGGCGTCGCGAATGCAGCGGCGTGCCCGACCGTGGTCCGGGACCGTGGGGCCGGACTGCTGCTGGATGCGGACGGCGCACTCGGCGTACTCGCCGGACTCGCCGCCGCCCGGCTGGCGGCTGACCGGGCCAGGACCTTCGGCGTCGCGGCGGTGGGCGTGCGCAACTCCAACCACTTCGGCGCGGCATCGGTCTACACCCGGCACCTGGCCGGGCAGGGGATGGTCGGCATCGCGGTCACGTCCGCGGCCTCCCGGGTGGCCCCGTATGGCGGGGTCGAGCCGCTGTTCGGCACCAACCCGATCAGCGTGGCCGCGGGTACGGCGGACGACGAGCTCGCCCTCGACATGGCCACCAGCCAGGTGTGTTTCGGCGAGGTGAAGCACCGCCGGGCCGAGGGGCGACCACTGAACAGCGGCTGGGCCACCGATCGCGACGGACGGCCCACCGCGGAACCCGACGAGGCGTACGCCTTGTCGCCACTCGGCGGATACAAGGGACAGGGCCTGGCAATGGCGGTCACTCTGCTGGGGGCCGTGTTGACCGGGTCGCCGCCCGACTGGCAGCTCGATCAGATCGGCGAGGGAACTCCTGGTCGAAGCCGGGGGATCGGTCACTTCGTCCTCGCTCTGGACCCCGGAGCGTTCAGTGGGCAAGCGCGATTCGCGGCTGGGCTGGCAGATCTCCTGGGCACCGTCCGCGGGGCAACGCCCACTTCGGGGTCACCCGTGGTGGCCCCGGGCGACCCTCAACGCGCGCACGAGCGCGAACGGCGTGCGCGGGGGATACCGCTGGACGTACGGACCGCGGAGGTCTTCGCCACGTTGGCAACGAAGGTCGAGGGAATGACCGCGACGAGGAAGGAACTTGCCAGATGATTCTCGTACTGATCAGCCCGCGCGCCGCCGGGCTGCCCTTCGCTCAGTGGCTACCGGAGAAGCGTGGCCGGCTGGTGGCAGTGTGCGCCGTGGGTACGGATCCGGGCGAGGGATTCGCCGAGATCGTCACGGTCACCGACTACCACGACGA
>NZ_JBAQEO010000626.1:0-8678 GCF_049286785.1 Rhodococcus sp. (in: high G+C Gram-positive bacteria)
GTAGCGACGACCGTACGAGCGCTGTGTCGCGACCGGGTAACGCTGTGTGCCCTCGTCTTCCTGGGATTCGTCACCCTCGTGGCAATCATCGGGCCACTTGTCGTGGCCACCGATCCCAACACCCTGAACCTGCGGAATGCCCTGGTGTCACCGAGCCACGAATTTTGGTTCGGCACCGATGATCTCGGGCGTGACCAGTTCAGTCGACTAGTCGATGCGACGCGCGTGACCATGATCGCGGCGACAGAGGCTGTGCTCGTGTCGGTGGTCATCGGTCTGCCACTGGGCCTGGTATCCGGTTACTTCGGGGGCAGGATCGACGCGGTGTTCGGCCGACTCAACGATGCGCTGATGAGCGTACCCGCTCTCCTGCTCGCCGTTGCCGTGGTTGCGGTCGTCGGGCCGGGCCTTACGACGTCGATGTTTGCAATCGGCGTAGTGTTCTCGCCTTCGATTTTCCGCATCGTTCGCGGTGCCACGATGGCGGTGCGCTCCGAAACATACGTCGAAGCTGCCGTCGCGATCGGATGTCGACCGCTGCGCATCATGTATGTCCACATACTGCGTAACACCTTCCCTCCGGTGCTGGTCCAGATCAGCCTGCTCTTCGGCATCGCGATGATCGCCGAGGCGAACCTCAGCTTCCTCGGACTGGGAGTCACACCGCCACAGGCGAGTTGGGGATCGCTGCTGCGCACGGCTTTCGACAACTTCTATGCGGCACCGTTCCTGATGTTCGCGCCGGGCTTGGCCATCGCGCTGACGGTCCTGGCGTTCTCCCAGATCGGCGACGGTCTGCGCACCGCCGTCGGCGACACGAAGGGGACACGATGAGCAAGTACAGTGCGACCACTGGAGACATCGTTCTCGAAGCCCGCGGCCTCACGGTGGAATTCGGTGCAGGGGCGGGCGTTGTCCGGTCGGTCGACGGCGTGGACCTCGTGCTTCGCCGCGGCGAAATGCTCGGATTGGTCGGCGAATCCGGGTCCGGGAAAAGCGTCACTTCGCTCGCGATCACGGGACTGACGGATTACACCGGCGGCCGTATCGTGGCCGGCAGCGTCCGTCTCGGCGACATCGACGTCCTCGCGCTCACCCCCAAGCGGCGCAGCGCGATTCTCGGTCGCGACATCGGCATGATCTTCCAACAGCCCCGACGAAGTCTGAACCCAACGATGTCGGTCGGAGGTCAGATTGCCGAATCCGTGCGGCGTCACCGCGGCAGCAGCCGGAAGGATGCGTGGGCACGAGCTGTGGAGATGCTCGATCGGGTGCGGATCCCGGACGCGGCGCGGCGCGCACACGAAATGCCGTTCAGCTTCAGTGGAGGTATGGCGCAGCGCGTCATGATCGCTATGGCACTCGCGTGCGAACCGTCCGTTTTGGTCGCCGACGAGCCGACGACTGCGCTCGACGCAACCGTGCAGGCACGCGTGATGGAGTTGCTCGCCGAACTGCAGCACGATCTCGACGTCGCGGTCCTGCTCATCACTCACGATCTCGGTGTCGCGTCCGGGACCTGCGATCGGATCGCGGTGATGTATTGCGGGCAGATCGTCGAGGAGGGCCCGACGGCAGACGTTCTGGTCCGGGCGTCGCACCCGTACACGAAGGGCCTGCTCGCAGCGACACCTCGCCGCGGTCGTGGAGGGAGGCTCGAACCGGTCCCCGGCAGCGTGCCGCCGCCGGACGAGATCCCAGCAGGCTGCCGGTTCCATCCCCGCTGCTCGATGTTTGCGCCCGGCGTGTGCGACACCGACGTCATCGACCTCGTTCATCGCGGTGAGGACCGGGCCGACCGGTGCGTGCATCCGCAGACCACGACATCGCTTCCGGTCTGAGATTCGGCGCCGTCGGTCCGCGAGACCGACCGGTGATCGGTCTCGCCCGGCCAGGTTTGTCACGTCGATCCGGCGCCCACCGCCCAAAGGTACGAGCGGCGTGGCCGAAAACCAAGCCATCGGATTCGATGCCGCAACAGCGGCAGAAATCAACCAAGATCCATTCCTGCCGCTGGTACTGGTGGCAGCCGACGCCACCAGTACCATCGAGTTGAGTACCTCGATTGCCGTTGCCTTCGCACGTTCGCCGATGACGCTCGCATACGCGGCAAACGACCTTCAACGGTTCTCTGGCGGGCGATTCATGTCCGGCCTGGGCGCAGGTGAAAGCGCTTATCACGCACAGGTTTGCGATGCGTGAACCCTCCTGTTCGTCGATGTCGAGGGATGCGACGCTCGCGCCGGCTGCTCCCGAGGATCGAACGAGCCCGGCGCCCATCCCGCTGGCACCGCCGGTGTGCACCGTCACGATCGGTGTGCACACGGCACGAGCGCCACCGGAATCGTCCGCCGAGAAGATCACCCGCCTGAACGACTCGTCCGCCTTTACTATTGGGTATCGGTTACATCTCGCGCGACGCGCACCGCATGAGGTCGAGCGCGAACCCGACATAATGTTCGGCAACCTGTTCCGGACTCAGTGGCCCATCGGGACGCCACCAGGTGGGCAGTGCGGTGCACATTGTGACGACAGCGCGTGATGCCTCGTAGGGATGATCAGCGCGGAATTGACCTTCGCGAACCGCAGCTTCGACCTCCACGTCGATCATGCGCTGTTGAATGTTGCGCCTGTCGGCGATCGCGAGCCGGTTTTCGGTATCGAAGCTACGCATCTCACTCGCCCCGACGAAGCCGAGTTCTCTGCGGTGCGTGTGGTATAGGGCGAGATTTTCGATGAGCAGGCTGAATCGTTCGACCGGATTACGTCCTTCGTCTCGCGCGGCCTCACTCCGTTGCTGCAGGTCGGTCATCGCATACTCGAGGAGTGTCACGAGCATGTGCTGCTTGCTCGGGTAGTGGTGGTAGATCCCGGCGACGGACAACCCGCACCGAGCCGCGATGCTACGCATACTCGCGCCGTGATAACCGATTGCAACGAATTCGTCGAGGGCGGCCCGAAGGACGGGGTCGAAATTCAACGGCGCGTAGGTACGCCAATCGGATCCCGACGGTTCGAGTGCGTTCCGATGTCGGGCTGGCGGTCTCGGCTGGGGCCGCTCCGATGAAGGTTTCGGGTTCTCCGGGTCGACCTCGATGTCGAGGATTTGCGACACGTTCAAATTCAGGGCATCGGCAATCCGGCCGAGGCGAACGACGCTGAGTCCGGTGTTGCCGTTCTCGATCTGGCTGATCGTGGCCGGGCTGACGCCGAGGGTGCGGGAAAGAGCGCGGAGGCTGATCTGTCGAGACATCCGCGCCGCGCGTATCTGCGCCCCCAGAATCGCGTCTGCCGGCCGGGGTCTTTCGTCATGGATCGCCACGTCCACCCCTCTCCTTGTGTTCAGTAAGTCTAAACATAGGTGGGTCGGTGAGGTGAACGCCGCGCATCTGCTCTCGCTCGCTTACCCGCGGACTTCTTTCAGGACCGGGGTCGCGGCGAATTCGGCGCGGGCGAGCGAGCGGCGGTGCACCTGGTCGGGTCCGTCGGCGATCTGGAGGAACCGGGCCTGCGCGTAGAGGACGGGCAGGATGGTGTCCTGCGACAGTCCGGCGCCGCCGAAGATCTGCATTGCGTCGTCGATGATCTGCTTGACCGTGAGCGGCACCAGCACCTTGGCGGCGGCGATGTCGTGGCGGGCATCCTTGGTGCCCTCGACGTCCATCCGCCAGGCGGCGCGCAGCACCAACAGGCGCGCCGCGTCGAGTCGGATGCGTGCATCGGCGACGGTCGCCTGCACCACACCCTCCTCTGCGAGGGGCCGCCCGAACGCGACACGCGTACGGGCGCGTTCGGTCATCAGCGAATCCCTTGCCACGAGGTCCGAGAAGATTCGCCTTGGGAACGCGGACCTTGTCGAAGAAGATCTCGGCGTGGCCGCCCTCGTGGCGGTCGGTGAAGCCGAGCACCGTGGTGGATCGGACGATGTTCAACCCGGGGGTGTCGATGGGGACGAGCACGATGCTGTGGCGGCTGCCGACCGCGGCCTCGGGGTCCGTCACGCCCATGACCATGGCCACCCGGCAGTCGTCGCGCAGCGCCGCGGTGGACCACCACTTGCGCCCGGTCAGGACCCAGTTGTCGCCGTCCTCGGCGACCTCGAGCCGGACGTTGTTGGCGTCGGAACTCGCGACGTCGGGTTCGGTCATCGAGAAGCACGACCGGATCTCGCCGTCGAGAAGCGGAGCGAGCCATTCCTTCTTCTGCGCGTCCGTGCCGTAGAGGTGCAGCAGTTCCATGTTCCCGGTGTCGGGTGCGGAACAGTTGAACGCCTCGGGCGCGAGCAGCGGACTCCAGCCGGTGAGCTCGGCGAGGGGTGCGTACTCGAGGTTGGTCAGCCCCGCACCCTCGCGGGCGGGGAGGAAGAGATTCCACAGACCCTGGCGTTTGGCGGCGGCCTTGAGGTCGGTCATGATCGGCGGCGCACCCCAGTGGTCCGGTTTGGACGCGAGTTGCTCTTCTGCGATCGCCTCGGCGGGCAGCACCCGTTCCTGTATGAACGCCGACACTTTTTCTTGTAGTTCAACAACTTTCGGGCTGTATTCGAAGTCCACTTCCGTGGCTCCCATCTCTTCGGTGGTGCCGCGATCAGCGGCGAAGTTCGGTGACGGACGAGGCTGCGGCGAGATCGAGTGCGCGTTGCAGCAGCGGGCCGACCATGTCGGCGATGTCGTCGAAGCCTTCACCGACGGTGCCGCCCTGCGCGTGCCGGGCGTTGATGCCCTCGAGTATGACGGCGATCTTGAAGTCCGCGAACACCGTGTACCAGTCGACGTCAGGGATCTCGATCCCGCACTGAGTGGCATAACGGTCGAGAAGCTCTGTGCGTGTGAAATCCGTCGAGCCGCGCGAGACCCTTGGTGATCGGGTTGTCGATCGTGCCGGGTTGATCCCAGAAACTCAGCATGATTCCGACGTCCGCGAGGGTGTCGCCGAGCGTGGCCATTTCCCAGTCCAGTACTGCGACGATCTTTCCTTTGTCGTCCCGGGATGCGAGGACGTTGTCGAGTTTGACGTCACCGTGGACGATGCCGGGGAAGAGTGAGGTGGGCAGTGCGCGGCGCAGCTTGTCCAGCAGCACGGACACCTCGGGTCGATCGGTGGTGCGCGAGGCGTTCCATTGCCGGGCCCAGCGGTCGAGCTGGCGTTCCAGGTAGCCGTCGGGGCGGCCGAACGAGCCGAGGCCGACCGCGTCCGGGTCGACGCCGTGCAGCACGGCCAGGGTGTCGACCAGATCGAACCCGAGTCGGCGACGTTCGTCCGATGTCAGACGCGATGCCTGCTGGACCGTCCCGACGGGCACTCCGTCGATGAACTCCATGAGGTAGAACGGCGCGCCGAGAACATCCGTGTCCCCGCACAGCAGCACCGTTTCGGGCACCGGGACCGCCGCGCCGGCCAGTCCCTTGATCACCGTGAACTCACGCTTCATGTCGTGCGCGCTCGGCAGAACGTGCCCATGCGGTGGGCGACGCAGAACCCACGTCCGGTCGGCGTCGGCGACGCGATAGGTGGGATTCGAGCGGCCACCGCTGATCAGCGAGACGGTCAGCTCGCCACTCACACCGCCGTCGAGTGCGCGGCCGAGATACAGCGTCAGTGCACGCACGTCGATTTCAGTGGTCAGCGGGATACCCTTCCGAACGGACCCAACACAGCGAACGATCGTTCGGTGTAAACGCTACCACCGTCTCCGGTCGCAGATGTAGGAGGCCGACCGGTTGGATCACCGGCCGGCCTCGTCCCTGTTCGAGCGGGAATGTCCGGACCTACACGGGGCCCATGCGAATCGCGCCGTCGATACGGATGGTTTCGCCGTTGATCATGGCGTTGTCGACGATCGACAGAGCCAGTTTGGCGTACTCGGCGGGGATGCCCAGGCGCGACGGGTGCGGGACCTGCGACGCGAGGGATTCGCGGACCTTGTCGGAGAGGTTGTTCAGGATCGGTGTCTCGAATGTGCCGGGAGCGATCGTGACAACGCGGACCAGCTTGCGTGCGAGGTCGCGTGCGCCGACGAGGGTCAGGCCCACGATGCCTGCCTTTGCGGAGGCGTAAGGCACCTGGCCGATCTGGCCTTCGAAGGCTGCGACGGACGCGGTCATGATAACGATGCCGCGTTCTCCGCCGACCTCGTCGTTCTTGACCATGCGGGCCGCGGCCAGGCGCAGCACGTTGAAGCTGCCGACGAGGTTGATGTCGACGACCTCCTGGTAGAGGTCGAGACTGCCGGGTGTGCCGTCCTTCTCGACAAGGCGCAGCTTGCCGCCCCGGCCGGCGCAATGCACGACGGCACGCAGCGGAGCCTTCTTCTCGGCCTCGGCGAGTGCGGCGTCGACGGCATCGGCGTCGCGGACGTCGGCGGGCGCGAACGTGGCGAGTTCGCCGAGTTCCTTGGCGACGGTCTCGCCGGCGGAGGACGGCAGGTCGATGATGACGGTCGGGACGCCCCGTGCGATGAACGCCTCGGCGGTTGCCCGTCCGAGGCCGGAGGCGCCGCCGGTGACCGCGGCAGACGCGTTGGTGAGATCCATGGAAGGGTGACCTTTCGTTCGTAAGAAACAACGGCAAACAGGTATTGCTCGCAAGACTGGAACCGCTACCCTTGCCGACAACCTAGTTATACAGGTAAGACTTGTGTAGCAGGATTGGTGTGGCACTGGCAACACATCCGTCCGCGAGTGACCATGTCGAGGGAAACGGAGCTGAAGTGGACACGATTGACACCGGCCTGGTGATACTCCGAGTGCTACTGGGGTTGACGATGGCGGCGCACGGATACGGCAAGCTCTTCCGCGGCGGCCGCATCCCCGGCACGGCCGGATGGTTCGACAGTATGGGCATGCGGCCCGGCAAGGTGCACGCGTGGTTGGCCGCGCTCACCGAGGTCGGCGCGGGCATCGCGCTCGCATCGGGCCTGCTCACCCCGTTCGCTGCCGCCGGATTCGTCTCGCTCATGTTCGTTGCCGCATGGACCGTGCACCGAGGCAAGGGCTTCTTCGTGGCCGCCGACGGCTGGGAGTACAACCTCGTGCTCGCCGGGGGAGCGGTAGTCGTCGCAATCATGGGCGCCGGAAGCGCGAGCCTCGACCACCTGATCTTCGGCGACAACCTGCTCGACGGCTGGGTCGGTGGCGCGATCGCACTGATCGGCGGCCTGGCCGCGGCCGGAATCCTGCTCGGGACGTGCTACCGGCCCGCACCCGAGCAGAGCGACGAGTCGGTGACCGCGTTGTAACGATGGATCTCCTGGAGCTGCACACCAGCGAATCCATCCGCGACACCGTCGCCCGGTACACGCACGCAGGCGACGGTGGGAAGCTCACCGAACTCGCCGAGTGCTTCACACCGGACGGAACACTCGAGATCAAGGGCCGATCCAGTGCGACGGGCCGTGACGCGATCGTCAAGATGCTCGGCGGAGGCGCGGCCCCTGCCGATCGGCCACGGACGACGTCGGGCGCGAAGTTCTTTCAGCGCCACTTCGTCGCGAATCTGATGTTCGACTCGATCACGCCCGACCGCATCGACACCCGCGCCTACTTCGTGGTGTTCGGGCCCGACGGCGCGGACCACTGGGGCCGATACCGGGACGTGTTCGTCCCGGCCGGCAACCGCTGGCTCATCGCCCACCGCTTCGTGGCGGTCGACACGACGGCACCTGGCTCCTTCCTCGCGGCGCGGTGGTCGCAATGACCGCACGCGGATTCGTCAACCTCCGTGACGTGGGCGGATTGCCGCTCGTCGACGGCGGGGTGACCGCGCACGGAGTTCTGTACCGCGGCGACGCTCCGTACCCGGGCGACTCGGTGCTTCCGGACCTCGAATCCTGGCCGCCGAGTACCGTTGTCGATTTGCGCGGTGACACCGAACGCGATCGGTTCGCATACGGCTGGCCGGACGGCACGGTGGTGCACAACATGCCGTTGTTCGATTCGGCAGCGCCCGGCGCCCGACCGGTCGACCTGCAGTCGCTCTACACGCGCATGCTCCACTACAACGAAACCCGCGCGGGAGAAATCCTCGCGCTCGTCGCCGAACCCGAAGGCCCCGTCCTGCTGCACTGCACCGCCGGCAAGGACCGCACGGGCGTCCTGGTCGCAGTGCTGCTGCTCGCGGCCGGTGTCGAGCCGGGCGCCGTCGTCGACGACTACATTCGCAGCGAAGATGTCCTGTTCGACCTCATCGACCGGTGGCTCGATGTCGGCATCCGCACCCGCAATTCCCCTCCGCTGGCCGAGCAGTTCCTGCGCGCGCCCGCCGACGCGATCACCCCGATCGTCGAGCAACTCACGTCTGCACCCGGTGGTCCGGAACAGTGGATGCTCGACCACGGCGCGAACCCCGCCCACCTCGATACATGGCGGGCCCGGATGCACGGTGTCGCCGCGCCGGTGACCGCCGGTTCGGAAGGGCAGAAGTCATGACCGCGACACGAACTGACGTCGGGGCACCGTCGGTACTGACCGAACTCCGCGACGGGGTCCTCGCCGTCACCCTCAACAGGCCTCACGCCCGCAACGCGATGAACGCGGACATGGCCGAACAGATCGGCGACGCTCTCGAACGGGCCCACCACGACCCGCAGGTGCGGGTCGTGATCCTCACCGGCGCTGGCGACCAGGCGTTCTGCGGTGGCGGCGACCTCGTCGCGATGTCCGAAGGGCAGTCCCTCGAAC
>NZ_JBAQEO010000627.1:0-5871 GCF_049286785.1 Rhodococcus sp. (in: high G+C Gram-positive bacteria)
CATCGTCACCGCCAACCCCCACCGGTCACCACTGCTGGCCCGGCTGCTGTCCACCCCGCCGATCGAGCTCGCCCGCAAAGCCCACTGCGACATCCTCATCGCCACCCCACCCGGTGACGACACCCACCGAAGCCATCCATGACCGGCACGCCCGACACAACCGGACCCGTATAACCAACAGTCGATGAGTTCCTGACTGCTCCGACTTTCCCTGACTTCTCTAGATTCGGCCTGGACCTGGGCCATCCTGTGCGTCTTCGGCACCGAATCCTTCCCTGAAGCGGCAGCGGTCGGCGAGGTCGAAACGCGGCGGCGCGGCCGACGGTTCCTCACTGCGGGTGAAGGCAAGGAGGCGTGGGTTGGCTCTGGCGGCAGTGCGTGATCTGCGGGAGCTGCGGGCTCCAGCGACCGACGACGAGGGTGATTTCGCCCTTGCGGCCGTGGAAGATGGTGCGGCCCAGGTCATGCCGTCCTTCCTGGAGGTTGGCCTAGGCCTTGGCCTCGCGCTGACACGGTTCGTCATCGGCCAGGCGCAGTATGTACAGCGTATTGAATATGCGACCGACTTTTAAGGGCGTTGGCGGCGGCGTCAGCTGGCGATGAGCTCCCAGAGCCCTCCCGGGCCAGCGGCTGCCGCCGCTGCGGCGAGTCGTCGATCCCAGTAGCCGACGGACCCGAACTCGCCGCGCCAGGCGAGCGCGGCGCGGGTGAATCGGTGGAGGTTGTGGCTGAGCGCGGTACCGATGGCGCCGTGGACCTGGTGGGCGTTGCGAACCACCGTGGTCGTCGCGTGACCAGCACATGATCGCGCGACCGCGACACGGAAGCCGAGATCATCGCTGGACCACTCGCTTCGCACCGCGGCGGCGAGTGCCGCTTCGGTCGCGGCGCGTGCCAGTGCGCATTCGCCCGCCATGTCGGCGATCAGATTTTGCACCGCTTGGAACCGTGCCAGCGGGCGGCCGAACTGGGTGCGAGCGGTTGCATGCTCGCAGGAGAGCATCATCGCGCGGTCCAGTGCGGCGGACACCTGGATGGCGCGGGCGAGGGCACTCTTCAGGTGATACTGCTCGACCAGTGTGTCGTCGATCGCCGCGCCTCGCAGTGCGCCGGTATCGGCCGTCACGCGATCGCGCGGCTCACCTACCAGGTTCGTGCCGTGGATGATCTGGCCGATTGCGGATGTGTCGACATCGGCGATCAGCCAGGAGTCGCCACAGCGCCACAGCGTCACGATGCTCGCGGCCGTGCTCGCCCATGGAACCGCGCGCGCGACGCCGGCTGTGTCGAGCTCTGCGACGGTGCGGAGCCGGTCGTCGACGGGGAGTGAGGCGGCCTCGAGCAGTGCACCGGCGAGCAGGTCGTGCTCGGCCAGCGGAATGTGGACTCCGGCTCCCGCCGCCGCGGAGAGCAGCTCGGCTGCCTCGAGCCAGCCAGCCGCACTGCCGCCGGATTCGGCTGAACCGGTGAGCCGGGAGAGTCCGAGTTCGGTCAGGTTCCGCCAGAGCGCGGCGCTCGGTGTGCCGGCCGAGCCCTCGCCGGTCGCCGCATGTTTGGCGAACACGGCGTGCATCATCGTCGACAAGTCGTTGTCGACTCCGGGAATCGTCGTCATCGCAATCCCATTCCCCGCGCGATCACACCGCGCAGCACCTCGTTCGTACCCCCGCGGAGGGTGAAGCCGGGGCGCTGGTCCAGTCCGGCGTTCACCAGGTCCCGCCATCCGGCCTCGCAGAGCGTTTCGTCACCGGTCAGCAGTGAGGCGACCTCGGCGATGTCGCCCTCCGTGCTGGTGCCGAGCACCTTGACCACGGCAGCCGCGACATCCGCCGACTCGCGGCGCTCGAGCGCCCCGGCCACCGCCGCCGACATGTGATGGAGCCCGGCGATACGTCCCACGAGCCGTCCGAGTTCGGGGCCGTCGTTCATCACGGTGAGCTGCGCCAACAACGGGAAGGTCGAGAGGAAACGTTCTGGGCCGCTGCGCTCGAAACTCAACTCGGATGTCACCTGCTCCCAGCCCTTGCCGATCGTCCCGAAGACCTGCGTGTCCGGTGCGAAGACATCGGTGAGAAAGACCTCGTTGAAGTGGTGGGCCCCGCTCATCGAGATGATCGGGCTGACCCGCACACCGGGTGCGTCCAGGTCTATCAGGAACTGGCTGAGGCCGGCGTGGCGATTCGAGGGATCGACGGGTGAGGTGCGTACCAGGGCGATGAAGGCGTCGGCGCGGTGTGCGCCGGATGTCCAGACCTTCGACCCGTTGATCAGCCACCCGCCGTCCGTCCTGGTCGCGGTGGTGCGGACACTCGCCAGATCCGAGCCGGAGTCGGGCTCACTCATGCCGATGCCGAAGAAGACCTCGCCACGCGCGATGCCGGGCAGATACCTCTGCTTCTGCTCCGCAGTGCCGTACCTGAGCAGCGAGGGCACGATCTGGCGGTCGGCGATCCAATGCGCCGCCACGGGGGCACCACCGGCCAGCAGTTCCTCGGTGACCACGAAGCGGTCGACGAACGAGCGGTCGTGGCCGCCGTACTGCGCCGGCACGGTCATGCCGATCCAGCCCTGCGCCGCGAGCGCCCGTGTGAAGTCCTCGTCCCACGCGGAAAGCCAGCAGTCGACGCTGGGCCGGTAGTGGCCGGCCGAGCGCTGCTCGGTGAGAAACCGCCGGACCGCTCGACGCAGGTCCGCGGTGGCCATGGGATCGCCGGAGGCGGGCGGGACGAGGCGGTTCGGTTCGCTCACTTGCTACGCCACCTGTTCAGTCGTCGCTCATGTTCGGGGTCCAGATGCGCGAGTGGCTGCATCGCGGCGGCCATACCGAGCACGGACTCAAGGGCACCCGTGCGGGACTCCTGGAGCAGCCGTTTGGCCATGCGCAGCGAGTCGGTCGGGTTGGCGGCGATGCGCTCGGCAATATCGGTTGCGGCGGTGAGCAGTTCGTCGTGGGGGACGAGGGTGCTGACGAGGTTCCATGCTTTCGCGGTGGCGGCGTCGATCCGTTCGCCGGTGAGAGTCATCAGCGCTGCGCGCTCGTAGCCGATTGCGCGCGGTAGGAACCAGGTGCCGCCGTCGCCTGGGATGAGCCCGATCGAGACGAAGCTCTCGGCGAAGCTGGCACGGTCGGAGGCGATCCGGATGTCGCACATCATCGCGAGGTCGCAGCCGGCGCCGACGGCTGGGCCGTTGACAGCGGCGATGATGGCGACTTCGAGTCGTTCGAGCGCCCGGGGAATGCGTTGGATCGAGTTGACGTACGCGCGTCGCTGCTGGCGCGGGTCGAGTCCGAACATGCCTTGCCGGTCAGCCATCTCCTTCACGTTTCCACCCGAGGAGAAGATCGTTCCCGCACCGGTGAGGACGATGGCACGGGCGTTCGAGTCGTGATTGGCGTCATCGACGGCCCGCTCGAATGCCTCGATGAAATCCATGCCCGTGATGGCATTGCCAGCGTCTCGATTGTCGATGGTCCACGTCTGCACGTGCCCGGAGGTAGCGATGATCATGGGGCTCGTCATGGTCGGCAGCCCTCTTCCCGTGTCTGGATCAGTCGAGACGGATTGGCGGCGTGATGATGTCGTCGGAACGTCGCGGGGTCCAGGTTGGTGGATCGGCATGCTTGGTGACTTCGCCGACCTGCGTCGTGTCGAATGCGGGGCATCATGTCACTCATGGTTGTTTCCTCCCTTCGGTCGTCCGCTGCGCATTGATCAGGAGGGGAGTTGCAGCGACTTGATCTGGAGATATTCCTCGTAGCCATAGGAACCGAGTTCCCGGCCGAAACCGGAGTTCTTGTAGCCGCCGAACGGCGCGCGGGGGTTGTACTCGCCGCCGTTGATGTCGAGTTGCCCGGTGCGAACACGCCGCGCCACGGCGACTGCCCGGTCCTGGTCGCCAGACCAGACTGCGCCCGACAGCCCGTACTGGGTGCAGTTCGCGATACGCACGGCGTCATCGTCGTCGTCGAACGGAAGGACCACGAGGACGGGTCCGAAGACCTCCTCCTGTGCGATCTCGGCCGTCGCGTCGACATCGGCGAGGATGGTGGGGGCCAGGAAGTAGCCGATCGGCAGCACCTGTTCCGAGCCGCCGGTGATCGGTCGGGCACCGGCCGCGATCGCGCGGTCGATGAAGCCCCGGACGGTCTCGAACTGGGAAGCGCAGGCAGACGGTCCGATGCGCGTCGTGGGGTCGGTGGGGTCGCCGACCGTGAATTTCGCGGCGGCTGCGGCCGCCAGGTCCAGGGCCTCGTCATAGCGATCCACCGGCACTAACATCCGGGTCCAGGCCATGCAGGTCTGTCCGCCATTGAGGAAGGCGTTGCTGACCCCGACCTTCACCGCGGTGGTCAGGTCGGCGTCGTCGAGGATGATGTTGGCCGACTTGCCGCCCAGTTCGAGGGCGACCTTGCTGACCGCTTTGCCGGCGAGTTCGGCCACGCGTGCGCCAGCACCGGTGGAGCCGGTGAAAGAGACGAAGTCGACTTCCGGATGTGAGGCGATCGCCTCGCCGACCACCCGGCCGGGACCAGATACGAGGTTGACAACACCCGGTGGGAGATCGGCCTCGGCAAGGGCGTCGAAGACGGCGAACACCGACAGCGGCGCCTCATTGCTGGGTTTGAGCACGATGGTGCAGCCGGCTGCGACGGCGGGGACTAGTTTGGCAACCACCTGGTATAGAGGATAGTTCCACGGGGTGATCGCGCCCACCACGCCATAGGGTTCGCGCAGGATCAGCGAGTTGCCGATCCGCTCCTCTGCGACCGGCCGGTCGAGGACGTCGAGGATGCCGCGGGCCACAGACAGCGGCACCTTCGTCTGGACACCGTCGGCGATCCGGGTCGGAGCGCCCATCTCCTCGGTGATCAGGCCCGCGATCGTGGGCAGGTGCCGCGCAATGGCCTCGATGACGCTCGAAGCACGGCGCTGGCGCTCGGCCAAGTCGATATCGGCGTCGAAAGCCCGGCGAGCGGCGGCCACCGCGGCGTCGACGTCGGCGGCGGTGCCGTTCGGGACGTGGCCGATCACCTTTTCGGTCGCCGGATTCACCACCTCGATCACAGCATTTGCAGTCGGATCGACCCAATGGCCGTCGATATAGAGCCGGTTGCGTTCGTACATTGTTCTCATCGCCCTGTCTCTCATGGGTGTGTCACATCACGATGCTGGCGCGGACGTCGCGCTTGCTCTCCGCTGCGGCGAAGGCATCGTTGATCTGGTCGAGTGAGTAGGTGGCCGTGCCGAGCCGGGAGAGCGGGATCTTGTGCTGCCATTCCTCGAGGAAGGCCAGGGCGCGTGACAGCACGTCGGGCTCGTAGAGCGAGACTCCGAGCATCGACTTGTTGGCGAAGACGAAGCGCGATGGATCGAAGTCGAACGTCCGGCCCAAGTTGATGTTGCCGATCTCCACATAGCGGCCGTGCATCGCGAGCATTTTCAGGCCCTCGTCGATCGCGGCAGGTATGCCTACCACCTCGACCACGACGTCCGCGCCCCGGCCAGAAGTCCAGGTCCGAACGCGCTTGGCCCGTTCCTTGACCTCAGTGACGTCGGTGAGATCGATGACGTGGTCCGCGCCGAAGGCGGTGGCGAGCTCCAGCCGCTCGGCGACACCGTCGATCGCGATCACGGTGCGGGCACCGCGCGCTTTCGCGACCGCGACCGCGTAGAGGCCGAGCGCTCCGGCGCCCTGCACCACGACGGTCTCGCCGAAGGTCTGGCCCGCGCGTTCCAGGCCGTACATGACCTGGGACAACGCGCAGTTTGCGCCGGCCGCCAGCTCGTCGGGCACCGAGTCGGGAACGCGGTACAGGACCGCGCCGACGGGCAGCAGGAAGTAGTCGCCGTAGCCGCCGACGAAGTGGGG
>NZ_JBAQEO010000628.1:0-1535 GCF_049286785.1 Rhodococcus sp. (in: high G+C Gram-positive bacteria)
CACACGGCCCATACCGCATAACCGCAGGTAGGGCGGGTTTCTGGGCACCCACAAGAGTTCCGCTTCAACGTGTAAGACCCCAGTTCAGCGGCCTGTTTCCGGTCCTCGGCACGCAGTGAGTACGCAGTAGATCCCGCCGAGGAGCGGAACAAGGGGTCCGCGGCCTTGCGCGTCCGATCGTCGGCGTCCGGCCAAACCTGTCGAACTCGCTGACCACACTGTCCCAGTCGCAGGGGGCCGACGACCTCGCCTCCCTCGTTGATGAAAGACTCAGCGCCGCAAGCTTCTTCACATCCGGCCTCTCATATCCACGAGTCGACGAGATCAGTAGAGGAGATCCACCAACCTCGCGCTGTCCTTGGTGCTGCCCAAGTACCGACGCGCCGAATTCATGTGTGTTCGCCAGGCCTTCTCCGCCTCATCGGCGTCCCCTGCACGTATCAGTTCGACGATCTTCTCGTATCCACGCAGGGCGCGCCTGTTCGCTTTCCGGATCGCGTCGTTGTCAGGATCTTTCCCCTCGAGATGTTGGGCGAGTTCACGCTCGACGATCTCCGAGAGCATGCCGATCACTGCTGCGAGCGTTCGGCTGCCCGACAGCTCGACAAGTTGGACATGGAACTGCGCGGCCGCTGAACTGAACGCCGGTGGATTGTCGAATACTGAACGCAAGTGTTCGATCGCCCCATCGAGCGCTTGCAGTTCCACGGGCGTCGCAGACAACGTCAGTAGCCGCACAGCATGAGGTTCGATGACCATACGAGCGTCCCACACATCCGCGACGGCGGTGCCCGCCAATGTCAGCAGCAAACCGAACAGGTCAGCGGCTGCATCCGGGCCGGGGACCGTCACTCGCGCACCACCTGGAGGTCCTCGGCGGATCGTGACGAGAGAATCGCCCTCGAGTAGACGGAAGGCCTCGCGCAGAGTCGGACGTGACACCCCGAACTGCTCCATGAGCGCCGGTTCCGGGGGAAGCCAATCGCCATCCTGAAGTTCGCCGCGTGCGATCATGCGGCGGATTTGCTGCGCCACCTGGTCGGACATCTTCAGTGGGCGAACGCGATAATGACCGCTCTTGGCGGCGAATGAGTACCCTTCGGCCACGTTCAGACTCCTTTCGAGTGCGCCGCTGATCCTAGACCCCTCGAAGAGGTCGGTCGGACACCAACCCGTAGTGGTGCTTGACGCGAGAGTATATATAGATAATCTATATTGAAATCGGATTCGTCGAACAGAGGGTTTCATGGATCTTCGCTTCAGCACCGAGGACGGCCGGTTCCGCACCGAAGTGCGATCCTGGTTGCAGGACAACATCCCTACCACGTCCAGACCACGCGATCCGCAAGGTGCGCGTGAGTGGGACTTGGCCTGGCAGCGAACGCAATACGACGGTGGGTGGGGCGGAATTGCATGGCCCCACGAATATGGCGGTCGAGGACTGCCCTTGGTACGTCAACTCATCTGGCTCGAGGAGTATGCGGCCCTCGGCGGACCGGACATCGGCTGCTGTTTCGTCGGTATGAATCACGGTG
>NZ_JBAQEO010000629.1:0-5888 GCF_049286785.1 Rhodococcus sp. (in: high G+C Gram-positive bacteria)
CGTTCGCCCCGAGAACACCGGCACGCAACCAGTTGAGGCGGCTTGCCAGTCCGGAGCCGTGTGGTTCAGTGGCGGGGTGGGACGGTTTGGCTCGTTCGGCGCGATTTGCTGGCATGCGTTCAGGCTAAATGGAAACGGGGTGGCCTGGTAGCGAGGCAAGGCTGCACTGAGGCTGTGCAGCAGCTCCCACCACCCCAACCAAGCACTTGCTAGGTTTATCACGCCCTACCCGCCCAACACCCCTCGAGGACCGCCATGGAATCGACCGCCGAAAGCCGCCCGCCCCTGCTGTCCGCCCTCGTCACCGGGGGCACAGGTGGCATCGGCTCCGCGATCGCCCGCCGGCTCGCCGCACTCGGACACGACGTAGCCATCACCTACCGGTCCAACGTCGACGCCGCGGCCGATCTCGTGCGTGAACTCGAGGTACTCGGTGTCGCTGCAACGGCATTCCGCGCGGATCTCACCGACGAATCACGCGTCGCCGACATTGTGGCGCAGACCGTCGACGACTTCGGTGGGCTCACCGTCCTCGTACACGCAGCGGGACCGCAGATTCCGATGATCCACCTCTCCCGAATCGCGCCGAAAGACTACGCACACCACCTCGATCAGGAAGCTGTTGCATTCTTCACCGTCGTCAAGGCAGCCCTGCCCGCGCTGCGCGAAACGTCGGGGTCCGTCGTCGCCGTGACGACCGCGGCGACCACTCGCTTCGCGGTACGTGACGGGTTGTCGACCGGCACCAAAGGCGCCGTCGAGCAACTGGTCAAGGGATTCGCGGTGGAAGAGGGGCGCTACGGCGTCCGCTTCAATTCGGTGGGCCCGGGGATGCTGACCGACGGGATGGCCGAACGCCTGATCGAGTCCGCCGAACTCGATCAGCAGGCGCTCGACGTCGCCATGAGCCGAATACCCCTGCGGCGGTTCGGTACAGCGGGCGACGTCGCCGAGGCCGTCTGCTTCCTCGCGAGCGACCGGGCGGGATTCGTCACCGGCCAGAAGCTCGAGGTCGACGGCGGTTACACCGCATGAAGCGCCGAACATGTGTAATGGACGAATATGACTGACGACGACCACTCCCATCGCCATCCGATGCCGCGCAGGCGTCGAGTCGAATGGATCCTCGGAACCGTGCTCGTCGCGGTGCTGGTGGTCGAGGTCGTTCTCATCTGGCCGGACCTCGCCGAGAGCGTCCAGAATCTCGGCGACCTCAGGTGGGGATGGGTTGTGGCGGCCATCCTGGCGTCACTGGCCGCAATATCGTGTTTCGCGCGGATACAAAGGTCTCTGCTGGGAGCAGCGGGTGTACACGTGCGTCAGCGGCAGTCACTCTCCGTCGCGCTGGCAGCAAACTCGATGAGCGTGACCCTCCCCGGCGGACCGGTGGTTGCCGCCACCTTCACCTATCGCCAAACACGAAGCTGGGGAGCAAGTCCCGTGGTTGCCACCTGGCAACTGGTGATGGCGGGTGTACTCCAGGCAAGTGCACTCGCTGTCATCGGCGTGGTCGGCGCCCTCCTGGTCGGAGCCAGCACCAATCCGTTCTCCCTGATCTTCACCCTCGGCGGCCTTTTCGCGTTCATAGTGGTGGCCCAGTACGCCGCGGCTCGGCCCGACGCCCTCGAGGGAGTGGGCATCACCGCCCTGCGGGCAGTGAACTCGGTGCGGAAGAAGCCGTGGTGGTTCGGCGTGCGCCGGTGGAAGCGCGTCGTCGCACAGATGAGCGCTGTTCGCATGGACCGCCGCGACACGGCTCGCGCGTTCGGGTGGTCACTGGCCAACTGGATCGCGGACGCCTTGTGTCTGGCCTTCGCGTGCTACGCGATCGGTGGGCAGCCCAGCCTTGCCGGGCTCGCCGTGGCGTATGCCACCGCCAATGCCGTCCGTTCCGCGATTCCGCTACTACCCGCCGGACTCGGGGTCATGGACGCCGTCCTGGTCCCCGCTCTGACCGCCAGCGGCATGACGGGTGCACAAGCGTTGTCTGCGATCCTCGTCTACCGACTTGTGAGCTTCATCCTGATCGCCGCGATCGGATGGGTCGTCTTCGCACTGCGCTACCGCAACAACCATCAGGGCGAAGAAGGGCCCGATCTCCAGCCGATATGGGACCGATCGAAGTGACCGCGCACGATCAGCCGCCCAGTCTCCGGAACACCAGACGCACAGCCAAACCCAGATGCGTCATGACCTGGTCCACGGACATCCGGCCCGCAACCCATGACACCAGGGCCGACATCCACACGTCCCCGATCACGCGGACGGCATTGAGTTGCTCCTCGGAGATCTGCTCGACACCGATGGTCTTGGCGAACATCTCGGTCATCAATTCACCGAAGGCATCGAGTTCGGCCGACGCCGACGCGTCCGCGAACATGAACGCTCGAACCAGCGCCTCATACCTCGGCCGGTCCTTCTCGAGAACCTCGGTGTTCTTACGCAGAACGAACAGGATTCGCTCGGACGGCACCTCACCCGGAATCGTGACGTTCTCGAATCGGGCCCGCATGCCTCCCATGACCATGAGAAGCCCCATCACGAGGATGTGGTTCTTCGACGGGAAGTATCGATACACCGTTCCCAGCGCGACACCGGCCCGATCCGCGATGGTCCGCATCTGCACGGCCTCGTACCCACCCTCGGACGCAAGTTCCATCGCCGCCTCAACGATCCTCTGGTAACGCTCCCTCTGTGGCGCCTTGGCGACCCGGGAAGGTAACTGACCGTCGCGAAGCAACGACAGGAGACCGTCACGGCTCCCGGCCTGCGCCTCTTCAGCACTGCTCATGGCCGTCAGCCTAGCGACCGACCCCCTACCGGACTCACGCCTACCGCTGGGATCGAGTGATCCGAATGTCCGGAGCGCCGGCAATTTCCTTGAACACCTGCACGAGGCGCTGGGGTCTGGACGGTGAGATGTGCTCGGACACGTCTGCCGCGCGAGGGCCCGGAGAACGGAAAACCCCCACTCGCACCGAGCGGGGGTTCACCGACATCTTTGGTGGCCAGGGCCGGGATCGAACCGGCGACCTTCCGCTTTTCAGGCGGACGCTCGTACCAACTGAGCTACCTGGCCGGACGGCACCCGAACCGAATGCCTATCGCATTGTGTTGCGACCCTGACGGGACTCGAACCCGCGACCTCCGCCGTGACAGGGCGGCGCGCTAACCAACTGCGCCACAGGGCCTTGCTTATCCTGCTGCCCTACCGAAGCAGGGCGGTACTGCATGTCACTGTAAAAAATGTCACCCGTAAAACTTCTTGCCACTTTCTTGCTGCCGAACCATACCGCATGCTCGACACCGGTCAAACGTACCCCCTACGGGATTCGAACCCGCGCTACCGCCTTGAAAGGGCGGCGTCCTAGGCCGCTAGACGAAGGGGGCCCGTCGGATCTCTCCGAACCAGTACCTCAACGGCGTTCCGTTGGGAGCTTGGATAGCTTAGGACACGGATCGAGAGTTTCCCAAATCACCTGGTCAGGCTATGATTCGGGCAGTTCTGAACCGGTTGCAGGCCAACCTTCGCGGGCGAACGTGTCCAGCCAGTCCTGCGACGCCATGGCAGCAAGCACCACTTCGAGTGATTCCTCGAATCGCTCAGCCAAGCTTCCGCCCGTGGCCGTCATGTCGTCCAGGTACCGCTGACCTGCGAGCGAGGCCGCGAGGACGCGGCTGAACTTCTCGGGATCGGCGCCCTCGCGCAACAGGCCCTCCCGCTGGGCCCGTGTCGCGAGCTCGTAGGCGGTGCGCCCCCACCTCTGTGCACTGCCCGATTGAACGTCCGCGTAGAACTCGGGTTCGACGATCAACCTGAACTCCGCCCGCACGATGACACTGGAGTGGAACAACGTGGCCAGATCGAGCACCAGACCGTGCAGCGCTTCGAACGGCCCGATGTCCGTCCGGTGCAGCCACTGTTCACTCAGGGCAGTGAATTGCACGATTCCAGCCTGAAGAACCGCGCGAGCCAATTCTTCCTTGGACTGGAAGTGGAAATACATCGCCCCTTTGGTGGCATTCGAGCCTTCGAGGATCGTGTTCACCGACGCGGCCGCGTAGCCGCGTTTCGCAAATTCGATCGCAGCCGACTCAACCAGCGCCGCACGAGTACGTCGCGCCCGCTCCTGTTGACGTGCCATGGCGGTGGGTACCTCTCGAAGTATTCGAACCCGCTTCGCCGCCCTGCCGGAACGACTGAAGCCATACCTAACAGTATCCCCGTTTTGAAACAAGCAACACAAGCACGATCAGGATGCTGAAAATTGGGTTGTTTGCCAACCTCGAGGGTCGCGAAGCGATCAGAAGCAGACCACATCCGAAACACACCGAGTGGTACTATTTATCCGACTCGGGTGCGCTGCAGGGGGTGCGCACCCGAGTCGAACCATCTGGCCGATGATCCGGCGTGCCGTTCCGGGGGTCCTGTTTCCCACCCCCAACTCAGGCGCACTAGACTCTGGCTCCGCGCCCCTATAGCTCAGTTGGTAGAGCTACGGACTTTTAATCCGCAGGTCGTAGGTTCGAGCCCTACTGGGGGCACCACGAGACCCCACCATGCATCGCCGTGCCTGGTGGGGTCTTTCTTGTGCAGGTTCCCCGACTACGACGCCGTGGACGGACCCGGAGCAGGGTCTGCCTTGCCCGATTCCGCAGGCCCGCGCATTCTGGCGAGGTCCTCGCCGCGCTTGCGATAGGTGTAGGACAAACCGACGACTGCGACGAACACCAGCACCGCGATGATGGCTCCAGCCAGCGAGGCACCACGGAACCCGGGCGCTTCGACATCCATGATTCGCTCGCCGGCGTGCGCGGCACTGTTGGTTCCGAGCACCACACCGAGCGTGAGCAGGTTGGGAACCATCACCACGATGCCCGCGATCAGCAGGCCGATCTGAAGTGGCTTGAATCGTCGGCGGCGGAAGAGTCTCCAGGCCCAGCGGAACAGGAGAAGGGGAACGAGTGTGCAGAGCGCGCCGAAGAGCAGTCCCCACAGGATTCCCGCGCTGAAGCTCTGGTCTGCCAGTCCCCCCACCGACTGCGCCCACTTGCGAGGAAGGTAGGCGGCAAGAACGAAGTATGCGATCACCAGCAGCGCGACGGCGACGGCAATGGCGATGGCCTTCTTGGCCCACACCGGCAACCCGGATCGCGCGGGAGTGGGTGCAGCCGTGGTGTTGTCGGTCGTCATGACGCGTCTCCCCGGATCGACGATTCTTCGGCCAGGACCATCCTGGCGAGCTTTTTCGGAGCAACGAGCATGTACGACGTCCGGATCCATTCCCTTATCTGCTCCCACGACACGTTCTCACTGTGCGTGAGATCGAACGCGACCCACCCGTGGCATCCGAGCCCGTATCCGGCCGGCACGGCCCCGGGCTCCGTCGCGATCACCGCCGCGGCCTCATCCCTGGTCAGCTTCACCGTCAGACGGGCGGCCTCGCTGTCACTGAAGACGAAGTTCTTACCCTGCACGCGGAAGGTGGGGTGCCCGTCCCATGCGTCGATGTCCACTCGCAAGGTTTCGGGCAACTCGGCGACGATCTGCTCCAGACGGCTCATGTTGTTGTTGCCCATGTGACGATTGTTGGCTGCGTCGCGGCGAACCGCAACAGGCGCCCTTCGCGCTGCGGCGATCCGACGACGACAGCCCGCGGGACTACTTCCCAGGTCAGGACATGTTCGACAGAACCGTTACACTGGATGTAACAGTCGGCCCGGTTACGGCGACACACATTGGAGATCCAATTACGGATCGGTAACGTTCTGCGGTTTCCACCCCGTCGCCGACGTTCAGCAACTTACCTACGGTGCCGTAGGCTCAACTACATCCGCATCAGTTATATGGAGGCAATGCACATGGCGAGGGATCTGACCCAACTCGA
>NZ_JBAQEO010000630.1:0-2578 GCF_049286785.1 Rhodococcus sp. (in: high G+C Gram-positive bacteria)
GCGCTGCGGGTATCGGATGGGGAACCGCCACGGCGGTGGACAACGTGCGGGAACCCGAGGACGGCTTCGCCGGGGAACTGACCGAGCCGTTCCACGGGAAGCATCAGGCCGGTATCGCCACCGCGCCGCAAGCCCACGCGCAATTCGTCGGCCTGGATCTGGCGCCCGGTGTGAACCGGGCCACGCTCGTCGGTCTCATGCAGGTCTGGACGCAGGATGCCGGCCGCCTCGCGAGCGGGCTCCCCGCTCTCGCCGACACCGAGCCCGAACTCGCCGTCACACCCGCACGGCTGACGGTCACGTTCGGATTCGGGCCCCGGGTGTTCGCGCTCGCCGACCTGGCCGGTGATCAGCCGTCGTGGCTGAAACCGTTGCCGGCCTTCTCGATCGACCGGATCGACGAACAGGCCTGGGGCCAAACGGATCTGCTGCTGCAGGTGTGTGCCGATGATCCGATGGCGGTCGCTCACTCGGTACGGGTACTGGTGAAGAACGTCCGCTCGCTCGTCTCGGTGCGCTGGTCGCAGCGGGGGTTCCGGAACGCCCGGGGCAGTCGCCCGGAGCGCGCAACCATGCGGAACCTGATGGGACAGGTCGACGGCACCGTCAACCCGGACCCGAATTCCGAGGAGTTCGACAGGCTCGTGTGGGACGACGGCGCGCAGCACCGATGGCTCGCCAGCGGCACGTCGCTGGTGTTGCGGCGGATCCGGATGGAACTCGACACCTGGGAGCAGATCGACCGTCCGGGAAGGGAATTGACGGTGGGGCGGACGTTGGATAGCGGCGCGCCGCTCACCGGGACGCAGGAGCGCGACGTGGCCGACTTCGCCGCCACCGACCGGTACGGGATTCCGGTGATCCCGCAGTCCTCGCACATCGCCCGCGCGCACCGCACCCACGACGGCGAATGGTTCCATCGTCGCGGGTACAACTATGACGACCCACCCGCCGCAGGTCAGACCTCCGACTCGGGGCTGATTTTCGCGTCGTACCAACGCGACATCGACACCCAGTTCCTGCCCGTCCAGCAACGTCTGGCCGAGTTCGACGCGTTGAACCAGTGGACGACCCCCGTCGGATCCGCGGTGTACGTGCTTCCACCGGGAACGCAGCCCGGCGGTTTCGTGGGGGAGTCGCTGCTCGGAAGCGCCGGAACCGACGCCGACGAGCGGATGATCGAGTAGGTTTCGAGAAAACGTATCTCGACGACGGGACGCCCATGACTGCACAGGTCGTGACCAGGACACAGCGACGACGTGGATTGGTCGCGGCCGCCGCAGCGGTCGCACTGCTGGTGACGGCGTCGTGTTCGGACGACTCGTCCGAGTCCACGGCGACCTCGGGCACCCCTACGTCGGAGTCTGCAGAATCCGGCATGCAGATCGCCTCCGCGACAGCGGATCAGCTCGACAGGGCGATCGAAGGTGCGCTGGCCGAGGCGTCGGTTCCGGGCGCTCTCGTCGGAGTGTGGGGACCCGAGGGCGATTACGTGAAGGCGTTCGGTGTCGCGGACAAGGCCACGGCCGCACCGATGGAAACCGATTTCTACAGCCGGATCGGCAGCGAGACCAAGACCTTCACGGTCACCGGTGTGCTGCAACTCGTCGACGAGGGCAGGGTCGGACTCGACGACCCGATCGCCAAATTTGTCGACGGAGTTCCGCTCGGTGATCAGATCACGATCCGTCAACTGGCCCGGATGCAGAGCGGCCTGGCGAATTACACCGCCAGCGACGAGTTCCAGAAGGCGTTCTTCGCGGATCCGAGAGCGCCCTTCACCCCGCAACAACTCCTGGGCTACGCGTTTGCTCTACCCGCGAGTTTCCCTCCCGGCCAGGGTTTCGAGTATTCCAACACCAACACCACATTGCTGGGTCTGGTGGTCGAGAACCTCAGCGGGCAATCACTCCCGGAATATGTGACGAAGCAGATCCTCGAGCCACTCGGCATGGCGCAGACCAGCTTTCCCACCGACAACGCCTTCCCGGAGCCGCACGCGCAGGGCTACACCGAGCAGACCGCCGACGGCAAGGAAGCGACCGCCACCGACTGGGATCCGTCCTGGGCATGGGCCGCGGGCGCGATGATCTCCACTCTCGAAGATCTGCACATCTGGGGTCCGGCGCTCGCGACCGGAAGGCTGCTGGAACCGGCGACGCAGAAGCAGCGGCTCGAGACCGTGACACCACCGGGATTCGCCGCCGATGCGGGTTACGGGTTGGGGCTGTTCGACGTTGCCGGGTGGATCGGTCACAACGGGAGCCTTCCCGGCTACCAGACCGTCACGGTGTATCTGCCGGAGAAGGAGACGACACTCGTCATTCTGATCAACACCGACGTCGCCTACCAGGGCAGCGAGCCGAGCACCACACTGGCAACGGCGATCACCGAGGTCATCTCGCCCGATCACGTATACCGACTGGGCGCCGGCGTGCAGAACCCGGATGTGACCCCGTCGCCGACCGCGTCCCCCGTTCCCACCCGGTAGCGTCGACGAGAACGAGGTCAGCGCACGGGGGTGCTCGGGTAGGGATCACGGGGTTGGGGATCACGGAGTGGGGGATCACGGAGTGGG
>NZ_JBAQEO010000631.1:0-3144 GCF_049286785.1 Rhodococcus sp. (in: high G+C Gram-positive bacteria)
CATCATGGCGGAGTGGGTGTGCCGGTGAGTACCTTGCCCATATTGCTCTCGCTGTGGGTGAGCAGACCCGGGAGCGCCTCATGGCCTGTCGAGCGGGCATCGTCACCTGACCCCGGCGTGTGTCACCGATTGCGCGGGAACCGTTCCCGGTACGCCATGAGATCGGCGAGCCGGAAGCGCCGGTGCGTTCCGCGGAGTTCGGTGTGCAGTTCGTTCGAATCCGCAAGGCGACGGACGTACGTATCGGACACTCCCAGGACCTCCGCCGCCTGCGAGGTGGTGAGGAGCTCGGCCACCGGACCGAGCGCGACGCTCTGGCCTTCACCCAGATACGTCAGCAGCTGAACGAGGGCATCGCGGACGGAAGCCGAAATGGGAAGGGTCACCCCATCGAGCTCGATGCGCGAGTCTTCGGAATCCGCCTCGGTGAGGGCGGCCACTGCGGCGCGAATGTCGGCGGCGTCGTCCGTGTCCGGCGCCGGCACGATGTGGTCGATGCTCATACTTGCCTTCTTCTGTCGGAGCTGTGGATTCTCGAAACTTGTCGGCTGAACGGCCGACTACTGCCGGGTCCAGTAGACGATTATTGTGCCAGCAGACATCTCATTTCACGCTCAGCAGCCAGGATCCCTTGCAGCGATCCGAAGGCGAGCGAAACCACAGTGCGGCGCTCGGTCCGCAGTATCGCGAAAGGGCACCTGCCTTGCTGATCGATCACCGCACGCCGGCTTCACCGCGTTCCGACCACCATCGCTCGGGTGGGGTTCAGCGACGGCTTGTGGCGGCCGTCAGCGCCTTCGTCATGGCTGCCACGCTCGCCGCCTGCGGTTCGGATGAGCCCGCGACGACCGCACCGACCACCACAGTGACCACGGCCGGCGCGACGAACGCGCCGGGGTCGTCCACGACCGTTCGACCGGTAACGACGACGCCCGTCGTGCCGCCGCCCGCGCCCGCGCCAGAAGCCCAGGCAGCGCCGACGATAGTTCCGATGCCCAATGTTGTGTGCATGAATCTGCAGTCCGCACAGAATGCGATTCAGGCGGCAGGTGTGTTCTTCTCGCGCAGCGAAGATGCTACGGGGGCCGGCCGAAGGCAGGTCCTCGATTCCAACTGGATCGTCGTCGGACAGACCCCGCCCGCGGGGATGCCGATCAGCGAGGGGGATGCCGTGCTGTCCGTTGTGAAAATCGGCGAGCCGAACAACTGCTGAGTCGACCTGGTGACTGTCAGACGTGTCAGGCGTCGACCAAATGTATGAGGCCATGACGTTGATGACGCCGGTGTGGAGTCGGGTCGCTGATGCCCGGTTTCCGGCGGTGGTGCGGGTCCGGATCTGGATAACGGCTATGGAGTAAATCGCCGAATTTGAATCTAGATTCACTAGCGGAAGAGGCGATTTCAACCGCAATCCCGCAGGAGACATGAACCGGAGCGGTCCCGGTGTAGTTCGCGTATGCGGCGGCGGTGGGAAACCGGAAGGGTCGCGGGGTGCCGGCGAGGACATGTGCCGCAAGGGCGGGTCCGACATCGACGAGGTCGTGTTAGCGATGTGGTGTGCTCGTCGACGATCTGCTTCATTTGAGCGGCTCGACCGTCAGGGCAGCGATGGGCCTCCAACGGAGTCCTCGGTACAAGGAACGCTGATCTAGCTGCGGGAACACGGCTTGCGGCCCACAGGATTCACGCTCAGGTACGAGATCCCATCCGACCGTTGGCTTCGCTCCTCGGGAGGCGCGGTGTGCCGATGTTCGGGGGCCCCGCGGCCGTGGACAGGGGGAGGCCCGAGCGGCGGCGAGCGGACCGTGCTCGTCGGCCCGCCACTTCTTCACCGCCCGATAGAGCCGCTGACACCTCACTGTTCGCCGTCGATGGTGACATAGTTCTCGGGAACCACTGCGTCACCATGTTCTTCGGTAGGCGGCGATCTCGGTGAGCATTCGTCGCAGCTTGCTGTCGACCCGCGACACGGCAGGAAGTGGGGAGTCGTCATTGCGTCACACGAACCCGATCGCATCGAGTTGCTCGATGCGTTGTGGTGGCGGGGCGCCGAGCATGCGGAATTCGACTTACAAGGTAAGCCGTCAGCGTGGCGGGCGTTGGCGGCACTGCTCATAGGTCATGCCGGAGTGGAAGCAGTCGTAGAACCCGCTCTGGATGTCACCGGAGGTGGGTGGTTCGCCGCAGAGGGTTCCGCAGCGTATGTAGTTCGGCGCGATGGATCCATCGGGAAAGCGGCACATGTTGCTGTCGCAGGAGTAGCGGCGGGTGTTTGGATCGATGGGCATCAGATCTGGCGAGTATGACCATACGTAGGCGTCGGTGCGAGCCACTCGGGTGCAATAGACGGTCCGTCCGTCGGACAGATACCCAACCGCGCCGTGGTCTTGGCAGTAGTCGTTCAAATTGACCAGGGGGCCGGTCGGGGCGGGCGCGGCGGAAAGGCTATCAGGCCAAGTGATAGGCGAGGCCGCCGCCGGACCTACCGTTGTTGTGAGGAGTGCCGCGGAGCCGATAATGGCACCGGCGAAGCGGCGCATAACGGTCGTGTGGTGCGTTGCTCGTTGCATAGTTGGTGTCCTCTGACCGAGATTGACGATTGTCACAATGGATGCTGATAAAAGGGATTCAGCTTGTGGTGGTACAGATTTCAGGTCGACAAAGTTGACATTGATCGTGGACCGCGTCTCAGTGTCGTAGAAGCCGAACAGTGGCGGCGATGCGATCGTGGGATGCTGTCCGGATCTCGGTCCTGTGTCGTCAGTTGCGGATCGAGCCAAGTGATCTGAACGTGCAGTATCGGGGCGCCTGAAAGGTTCTCCGGTAAGGGCAGTTCGATGAGGGCTGAATTCTACTGTTTACCGACGATGCTGGTGATCATGAAGGTCGAGGTGCTCATTGAGTTGACCGCGATAACGAAATCACCCCACGCTTTCGCGGAGTGGGGCGATTCGACATTCGGGATCCAAAAAGCTGGCTAGCTCGCGGCCGCGTGGCCCGTGGCGGCTTGTGCCTGGCGGCTGCCGTCGATCTCGGACAGTGTGTTGATTCGCCGCTGGAGGTATCGAGGTGTGGATGCGAACCAGATCTGCGACCACAGCCAGGTCATCACTGGGGAGACGTGCACTGTTGAACCGACTGATG
>NZ_JBAQEO010000632.1:0-1714 GCF_049286785.1 Rhodococcus sp. (in: high G+C Gram-positive bacteria)
CTGTGAAAATGCCCCGGGCCAGCGAATTCGAGGTTCAGGGCGATCGTATCGGCGTCATGGACGATCATCGCGAGACCACCTCGAAGACCACGCATATTCGGATACCGTGGGTTCGGCACACTACGCAGCGGACACCGATAGGGAGCGAGCTCCGTGAGAATTTTCGCCCTCGTTCCGGGTGATCCGAGAAACGTCGGAGGTAATCACATGTGCACGGCCGCCAACTATACCGCCAAGGATCACTACTTCGGCCGCAATCTGGACCTCGAGTTCTCCTACAACGAAGCGGTTACCGTCACCCCTCGGAATTTCCCCTTCGAGTTTCGTAGGGTGCCCGCGCAGAGCACGCATCACGCCATGATCGGGATGGCGACCGCCGCCGATGGCTATCCCCTCTACTACGACGCCACCAACGAGAAGGGTCTGAGCATGGCGGGGCTGAATTTTCCCGGCAATGCCGACTACAAGCCCGAATCGGACGAGGGGACGAATATCGCGTCCTTCGAGTTCATTCCGTGGGTCCTCGGGCAGTTCGAGACAGTAGCTCAGGTCAGAGACACGCTCTCGGACGTGCGTATCGTCGACATCCCGTTCAGTGAGGCGTTTCCGCCTTCGCCGCTGCACTGGATCATCTCCGACAGGAGCGAGTCCATCACGGTCGAGTCGGTTGCAGAGGGCCTGAAGGTCCACGACAATCCGATCCAGATTCTCACCAACAACCCGACCTTCGATTTTCAGCTGTTCAATATCAACAACTATATGAGTTTGTCTGTCGATCCGCCGGAACCGCGTTTCTCGAAGGAGATACAGTTCGACACCTACAGTCGAGGTTTGGGCGCTATCGGGTTGCCGGGAGACTTGTCTTCGATGTCTCGCTTCGTCAAAGCTGCCTTCACTAAAGTGAATTCGGTGTCGGGCGAGTCCGAATCCGAATCGATAAGTCAGTTCTTCCACATCCTCGGTTCCGTGGAACAGCAGAGGGGATGTGTTCGGCTCGGGGACAAGTACGAGATCACGATCTACTCCTCGTGCTGCAATACGCACACAGGTGTCTACTACTACCGGACCTACGAGAACAGCCAGATCACCGGTGTGGATATGCACAAAGAGGATCTCGATGGAAGTGATGTGGCGGCGTACCCGCTGGTGACAGGGCAGCAGATCTTCATGCAGAACTGAGGGCATCGATCAGTCCGGCACACGCTATATCCCGCACCGGGCTCTCCATGTTGGTCTCACAGGCCGGAGTCCTTGCGCTCAGCCATATCCGCCCGATTTTTCCCGAGTACTACGGAAACCCCCCTCCTCGACGATGTCCGTGACCACGCCAGACGTATACATCCACACCGGCCACGGATACACCTGGGCGAAACCGGAATTGCAGTGGTCGAAGATTCCATGCATGTAGATCAGGTTGTACCCGTCTGCGTCGAAAACACCCGGGTTGCGGACGTCGCCGACGAAGAGGCGCCGATCGGTCCCTGGCTCACGACAACGGACGAACTCAACGCGAACGATTTGGCGATTGCGACCCGAATCGACGACAAAACGGTTCAGTCGGCCAGGACCAGCGGGCAGCAGGTCTGGGACCGAGCACCGCACCATCCTCGAAAGCGCATTTAGTGCTCTACGAGCCGGCGGACGATTTATGTACGTCACGCCTGACCGCAACCCGTACACCTGGGCATCGTTCGTGACCGTCGGGCCACTGTTC
>NZ_JBAQEO010000633.1:0-5716 GCF_049286785.1 Rhodococcus sp. (in: high G+C Gram-positive bacteria)
GCGTCGAACTTCGACTTCGGGCCGATGTGCGCCGATACGGAATCCATCGAGAGGAAGATCCGATCCTGCAGGCCGGCGTCCAGCAGGCTGGCGATGAGCCCGGCGCGGACGGAGTCGGGCAAGAAGATCTGAAGTCCACAGCGGTCGAAGGCGATGTTGACTCCGGTACGGAGAATGCGCTCGTAATAGGAGAACGAGGAATACTTGTGGTCGATGTGGCCGATCATGATCTGGGTCGGCTCGGCGCCTGCCGCGACAAGGGTTTTCGCTTGTTCGATGGCATGGCCACCGGATGTGTGGGTGATGATGGGGACACCGGTTCGCCGCTGCGCATCGGCCGCGGCCTCGAGCAGTTTCCGGTTCAGATCATCGACGCCCTGTTCCGACGTCGCCACCTTGATCACTCCGGCACGCACCCCGGTATCACCGATACCGTTCGTTATCTCTTCGACATAGAGATCGGCCAGATCGCCCAACGGCATGTGTTTGAAGTGCGCCGGCACCCCGTGCGACTCCATGTAGAGACCCGTTGCGCAGACGATGTTCATTCCCGTCGCCTCCGACACGTCGCGGAGGAAACTCGCATCGCGGCACAGTTCGATCGGCGTCGCGTCGACCATCGTGTTGATGCCGTGGGCTTTTGCGGCTTCGAGACTGCGGGTCGCCTCCCGGAAACGCTCGTCGACGTCGAGCCGGAAGCGGGAGTCGAGGAAGATCCCTTCCGAACCGATGGTCACGTGCTCATGCATCAGCGTGACGCCCAGCTCGCCGAGTGCCAGCTCGCCCGTCACACTATTCACTGAATTCGACACCGGTCATTCCTTCCGTAGATGTACCAAGAGTGGTTCCGCGCGTGAGACGACCGTCCGGATACGACAACCCGAGGTCGAGACCCAGCTGTTCGCGGTGATGCGCGGCGTCCCCGAACAGCTGGGCGCCCGCTCGCAGTCGGCGGAGGTAGTAGTGCGCCGGGTGCTCCCAGGTGAAGCCGATGCCTCCGTGAACCTGAATGTTCGTCTCACCCACCGGCGGGCAGTGGGCACTGCAGTACGCCTTGGCAACGTGGGCGATCCGAGTTGCGGCGCTCTGATCCTCCCCGACGTCGCGCGCGGCGGCCCGGGAGATGGCAATTGCAGACTCGGAGGTTCTGAACATGTCCACGCACAGCCGCTGGACGGCCTGCGTCGAACCGATGAGAATGCCGAATTGGCTTCGAACAGAGGCGTATTCCACCGCCATCTCGGTTGCACGCTGAGCCGCGCCGGCCAACTCTGCGGAGATCGCCACTGCTGCGATCGAGAGCACCCGGTGTTGCCCGTCGGTGAAGTCTTCGCCGAGCCGGACCGCCGGAGTCTCACGAAACACGACCCGAGAACAACTGCGAGTGAGATCGAGCGTGCGCAGCGGGAATTGCTCGAGGCCCGTCGAGTCGGTGGGCACGGCGAAGAGGCCGAGACCGTGATCCGTCCGAGCGACGACCAGTAACAGGTCTGCCGACTGTGCCTCGAGGACAAGGGCCACCGTGCCCGAGAGGGTCCACGCGTCACCGGACCGGGAGGCGTGCACCGTCGACTCTCCGGGACGGCCTGTGACACCTTCGGAGAATGCGACCGTTGCGATCAGATCACCCGAGGAGATTCCCGCCAGATAGTCTGCGCATGCGTCCGGCGCGCCGGTAGCAGCCAAGGCGGCAGGAGCCAGCACAGCACCCGTCAGGTACGGCACCCGAACGAGAGCGCGTCCCAGTTCTTCGAGAACGAGCGATGCGACGAAATACGGTGACTCCTGTCCGTCGGAGTCCTCCGGTACCAGAAGGCCGGTGGCCCCCAATTCTTTTGCCATTTGCTGCCACAGCCGGCGGTCGAGCTCGAGTCCGGAATCGGTATCCGGGTGGGCCGCAAGGTCGGGCGTCTTCGCTGCCAGGCATCCCCTGACTGCGTCGCGGTACTGATTCAGCTCGGCTGAAAGGTCGCTGTCCATATAACTATCCATTCTCCATCGCGTCGGCGATCAGCCGGGAAGACCGAGGACCCGTCGGGCGATGACGCCGGACAGGATCTCGGTGGTCCCGCCGGCGATCGTGGCCGAACGCTGGGTGAGGTAATTCCGCGCAGGGCTTTCGTTCTCGCCCGCGACGGCGGCCGCCCCCGCGACGGTGAGAGCCGTATCGGACAGTCGCTGAGCCAGCAGACTCCATTCGAGTTTGATGATGGTCTGCTCGGACCCCGGTTTACCGGACGCGCGGATCGACTCGACAGACCGCCGTCCGATCGCTGCAAGGACACGGCTCTCGACATACCGCTGAACAATCTCGTCGACGTGCGCAGCGGGGAGGGGGGGCGCTCTCGCTGGTGGCCCGGCACGTGTCGATGAGCCGGTCTACCTCCCTCTGCAGCTGTGATGCGTAGCTGAGGAGGGAGGTCCGCTCATGTTCGAGCGTCGTCATCGTGACCTTCCAACCCTCGTTCAGAGGGCCCAGAAGGCTGCTGCACGGCACCCGGACATCGGTGAAGTAGATTTCTGCGAATTCCGCGTCACCGTTGATCTGGCGAATGGGTCGGCGTTCGATACCCGGAAGGTTCAGCGGAACGAGCAGCGTGGATATGCCGCGGTGTTTCGGGGCGTCACGGTCGGTGCGCACGAGCAGCTGGATGAAGTCCGCTCGCATTCCGTGCGAAGTCCAGATCTTCTGTCCGTTGACGACGAAGTCGTCCCCGTCGACGCGGGCATGTGTCTGAAGTCCGGCGAGATCGGATCCCGCCTCGGGCTCGCTGAAACCCTGACACCAGATTTCGGCGCCTTCGAGGATGCGGGGCAGATGCTCCTTCTGCTCGGCCGTACCCCATTGTCCGAGCGTCGGACCGACGTTCAGCACACCGAAGATCCCGGCGATCTCGGGCGCACCGTGCTCGGCCAGCACCTCCGAGCACGCGAGCGCCGTGGTCACGTCGACGCCGCGCCCTCCCGCCTCGACGGGCCAGCTCGGCGCGACCCACCTCTCGGTCTGCAGGGTGCGCTGCCACGCCGATTTCGCTTCGAACGAGTCGCTGGTGCCCCACTCGGCGCGATGAGCAGGCAGGGCCTGTTCGAGGAACTGTCGCAGCGAATCTACCGTGTCCACCTGGACGTTCTCCTATCAGTCATGGGTGGCGCCGAGCATTCGGCGCTGTTCGCCCGTCATCTCGATGCGTCACGAGCGAGGTGACGGGTTCGACCCGAACGAGAGAACCTCGATCAGAACTCCGTCGACGTCGAACCAGAGGGCGGCGTGTGCCGTCAGGGATCCGAAGTCGAAGAAGTCCGGCGGACTGAGCGTCTTGCTGCCCATCTCCACAGCGCGATCATGCGCTCCGGCGACGTCGTCGTCGAAGAACGCCAACCGGAGGAATCCCGGGGTGTCGGCGCGGCGCTGTTGCACCGCCTCCGTCTTGCCGTCGACGTATTCGCGCAGGGTGATCACGAACGGGGAGACGGCTGCGGGCACCACAACATCGACCTGACGGTATCCGGGTCCGGTCGCCGGTGCGCTCTCGGACGTGTCGCCGGATGTCAAACCCAGGGCATCGACGTAACAGCGCAACGAAGCGTCGAGATCGACGACATCGACCAGTGCGCCGAGGAGCGTGCCCTCGGTGCCCGGTGTGACCTGGACGGACCCGTCCGGGCCCTCGATCTGGAGAAGCCGGTGCTCACCGTCCGCCCATGCACACCGGTAGCCCGCATTCCGGGCAGCATCGTGCACGACGTCGACGTCGGGTACCTCGAAGACCAAGTGCGCGACACCGGCGAGCCGGCTGCCGGCGGGTACGCCCGGCTCGGGCGGCTGATCCGGCAGTCGCCACTCGATGAGCTCGATCGATGAACGCCCCCGGCCGGGCGACAGCACGGCAACCATGTTGGAGTGCGGTGATTCCAGACCGACGAGAGCGCCCGTGTCGTGTCGCTCGGGAAACTGCTTGGCGACCCGTAATCCCAGAACGTCGGAATAGAAGGGCAACGAGCGCGCGATGTCCCGGCAGTTGATGTTGACGTGAGAGAAGCCGCTGACACTCATCCGTTAGCTCCTGTCCCGGCACCGACCCGCGCGAGAGGAACGTTCATGTTCAACGCGATCCGGCGTGTCGAATCGTCGAGCACGAACTTCCGAATCGTCGCTCGATGCTCGGACTCGGTCCCGTAGAGAGCGGTCATGGTCATCGTTCTCTTGAGCCAGTGCTGAAGGTCGTATTCGTAGGTATACCCGATCGCGCCGTGCAGCTGAAGGCCGGTTCGGCTCGCGATCCGGCATGCCCGTACCGCAGCAACCTTCGCATGCGCCACCGCAAGGTCGGCTGCTTCGTCTCGTTTGTCGAGAGCCCACGCCGCCGCATGTACGACCGGTTCGGCGTAGACCGACTGCAGCGAGGCATCGACGAGTGCATGCTGGACCGCTTGGAAGCTTCCGATCACCCGTCCGAACTGCTCGCGTTGTGCCACGTAGCTTCGGGTCAGGTCGATGATCTGCCGCGCGACCCCCAGCAACTGGGCGGCGGTGGCCAGCGCACCGGCGTTGCGCGCACGGGTGAGCTGGTCGGCGGAGGGCCTGACCTCGAACAGAACTGCGGCGTCGCCGCTGCCGCGATACCGGGAGAGAGGCATGACGGTGTCCAGTGTCGGAACCTCGTCGAACAGGGCAGCGTCGGCCCGCATCGCGGCGAAGGAATCGCCGCGCGGGACCAGCACCACGTCGAGCGTGTCCAGGCAGGTGACGAGTCCGGACCTGTCGGCGACTCCCACTGTCGTGGACCCGTCTGCGATGCCCTTCAGCAATGATCCGGCGTCGGACCCGCCGACGGCTCGGAGTAGCTCCGGTGCAACACATACCGTGTCGACGAACGGCCCCGGGAGTGCGGCGCGGCCGATCTCCTGAAGTATCAGTGTGGCTGCCGACCAGCCCAGATCGAGCCCCCCGTGTTCCTCCGAAGGGATGATCGCCTGCAGGCCCTGCTCGGCAAGGGCGTTCCACAGGCCCTTCCGGAGGGAACCGAAGGACGACGTCGATCGCAGAGTCTCGGCGGGGAACTCCCGGGACAGCAGTTCTCGCACGGCGGAGGCCATGTCCGTGTGGTCGGGGTCGTGGTAGAAGTCCATCAGTAGCTCCTAGGCAATCCGAGGGCCCGTTGTCCCAGCAGGTTGCGCTGGATCTCGGTGGTGCCGCCCCAGATCGTTCCGGGGAGGGCGGTTACGTAGCCCTCGATCCATCGATCGAGGTGCTGGTCGGCATCCGCGTCGGAGAGCGTATGCAGTATGTCGATCGCGACACTGTTCAGCTTGATGTCGAGTTCGGACCAGAAGAGCTTGTCGTAGCTGGTTTCGACGCCCATGGGTTCTCCGCGTCGCACGCGGGCGGCGGTGGCCAGGACCCGGAGCCGGAAGGCGCGAGCATCCTGCCAGAGTTGAATGGCCGCATCGGCGAGGTCCGGATATTTCCGGGCCACGTCGTCGTCGATCAACCCCAGCAACCGGCTTGCCGCACTCACGAATCTGCCCGGGCTCCGCAACGCGAAACCGCGCTCCGATCCAGTGGTCGCCATCGTGACCTCCCAGCCGCGGCCGACGTCGCCGAGGACCTGGTCCTCGGGCACGAACACGTTGTCGAACTGGATCTCGGCGAAGCTTGCGTGCCCGTCGATCCGGCGAATAGGCGAGATCGTGATCCCGGGGGAGGAGAGGGGGA
>NZ_JBAQEO010000634.1:0-11221 GCF_049286785.1 Rhodococcus sp. (in: high G+C Gram-positive bacteria)
GGTCAGCATGATGACCGGGTCGTCGGCAGCGACGACCGCGGTGTGGATGCGGACGATCGGGGTCCAACCCTGTTGCGCCGCGTACTCACTGGTGGTGACCAGCACTGCGCCCGCGCCGTCGGAGATCTGGGAAGCATTGCCCGCGTGGATGACACCGTCTTCCTTGAACGCGGTCGGGAGCTTGCCGAGTGATTCCAGGGTGCCGCCGCGGCGAATGCCTTCGTCCTGCGAGAGGCCCGCGATGGGAGCGATCTGACCGGTGAAGGCACCGGCGTCGGTGGCAGCGGCAGAGAGTTCGTGCGAACGCAGCGAGAACTCATCGAGGGCGGTGCGCGTAAGACCCCACTTCTCCGCCATCATCTCGGCACCGACGCCCTGACTGAATCCGTCGATTCCGAACCGTTCGAGCACGTTCGGCGGGAAGTGCTCACCGTTCTTGCTGGCGCTCCCCATCGGCACCCGGCTCATCATCTCGACGCCGCCGGCGACCACCACGTCGTTCTGGCCGGAGATCACCGTGGCTGCGGCGAACGACACTGCCTGCTGACTGGAACCACACGCGCGGGTCAAGGTGACCCCGGGAACGGTTTCCGGCCAGTTCGCAGCCAACACGGCGGTGCGTGCAACATTTCCGGCCTGCTCGGCCACCTGGCCGACACAACCCCAGATCACGTCGTCGACCGACGCCGGCTCGAGGCCGGTGCGTTCGGCGAGCGCACCGAGTACGTGCGCCGAAAGGTTCGCGGGGTGGATGTCCGCGAGGGAGCGCCCACGGCGCCCGATCGGACTACGGACGGCATCGACGATCACGGCATCGCGCATGGTATTCCTTCTGCTGTATGGGAGGTGGATGAAGCGAGCGCCCCGGCTCAGGCTCCGCGAATGAGCGCGCGGTCGCGCTCCGGGTTGGCCAGGACGAGTACCACTACCGCAGCGATTGCGCCCACGACGCCGATCGCCTGGAACGCCGCCGCGTACCCTTCCGCGGCGGTGTCCGCATTGTCGACGA
Organism: Rhodococcus sp. (in: high G+C Gram-positive bacteria); assembly: GCF_049286785.1. GTDB lineage: Bacteria > Actinomycetota > Actinomycetes > Mycobacteriales > Mycobacteriaceae > Rhodococcus_F. Next base: position 1,010 of record NZ_JBAQEO010000634.1, read on the forward strand.
GAACACCGGTTGCGTAGGGGGCGACGAGGCCACCGGTGGCCATGATCGCCAGGAACACACCCATGGTGCCTGCGGTCTGCTGCGGCGGGCAGAGCTCGGAGATCGCGGCGTTGATCAGCGGGAAGGCAATTGCAGAGAGCCCGTATCCGACGGAGACCACGGCCACGGCGACAGCCGGAACGCTGAACTGCGGAAGCAATATCAAGACAGCGCTTCCGATCAGGACTCCGACACTGGGAACGACCGTGCGAAGAACCCGGGAAGATCCGCCGCGCTGGATGAACCTGTCGGTGAGGGAGCCCGTCGTGATCATCAGGACGAGACCGATCACCGACGGCAGAGCGAACATCGAACCGGCTTGCAGAGCACTGTATCCCAGGCCGACCTCGAAGTAAGACGGCAGCCAGGTGAGCACGACCGTGGTCAACGCGTAGACCGCAACGATCAGGATGGCGCAACTGACGAAGGTGCGGGTGAGAAAGATTCGACGCCACGGAACGCTCGGCTCCGTCTGAGCCGGTGCGGATTCGGTGGGCTTCTTGACCGCCGAGGTGGTGTACGGACCTTCCTTCCAGAGGGTCAGCCACAGGGCGATCCACACGGCACCGAGGATGGACAGCGACACGAGTGCTGCGCGCCATCCCATTTCGACGGCGATGAAGGCGAGGATCGGGGCCAGAGCGATCTTGGCGACCGACGCGGAGCCCGCGAGGAATGCGCCGGGCAGGCCGCGCTTGGCCGGCGGATGCCACGAGTAGGCGGCCGTGTGCATGAGGGCCGACGACGGTCCCTCGGCCAGGCCCAGTAACATGCGCGAGACGATCAGCGTCACGAAGCTTGCCGCAACGATGAGGGGCAGCATCACCACCGACCAGACGACGGCCAGAGCCAGCAGCGCCCAGCGCAGTGACATGTACTTGTTGAGTGGTCCGGCCAGGAATCCGCCGACCGTGAAGGTCAGGAAGAAGAGCGAGCCCACCAGGCCGATCTGCGAGGAGGTCAGACCGAGTTCACGGGCAAGGGGCTGGGCAATGATGCCGAGGACTGCCTTGTCTGCGTAGTTGACTACGTAGAGGAAGACGACGAGTCCGGTCATGCCCCAGGCACGCTTGCGGGTCACGAGGGTGGTGAGGTGGCCCGACGACGCAGAGGTCTGCGGCTCGGACACGGTTGGGCCTGTGGTCACTGGGAGTGTCCCTTCGGAAACTCGAGGTTGGGAGGCTCGGAGGTGGGGGCTCGATGCGACGAGCGTTACCGGCAAGACCCATTGAACGTGTGCTGGATCACGCAATCAATGGGGCATCGGCGAACCGACCGATCACGTTTACCTATGAGTCGCAGGTCAAAGGCATATCGACCATATTGGCGCGCGCTAACCAACCTATAGCTCATTAGTGTTGGTCCCCTCACACCTCGATGGTGCATTCTTGCTCCGACCCCTTCGCCGGCATCTTGCAACCCGGCGTCCCTGTGACGGACGAGGACGCATGACATTCACCGCAGGTTTCGATGACACACCGTCGTCGACCCCGCCACTCGCCGGCGTGCGCGTGATCGAACTGTCGGACGGCAGCAACAGCGAGAGCGCGACCCGCTTGTGCGGAACAACCCTGGCCCAGCTCGGTGCGGATGTGATCCGCATCGCGAGGGCGGAGGAGCACCGCAACCTTCCCGACCAGGGAAAACGTGTCTTCTCCGCCGATTTCCATGAACCCGGAGCGCAACGACTTCTTCGCGACCTGATCACGGATGCCGGGGCTCTCGTCACCACCGCTGCCGGAGGTGACCTGCTCGACTACGACGCATTGGCAGCGATCCGGCCCGACCTGATCTTCGTGCAGGTTCGCGGCGACGTCGAACCCGGGTCGCCTGCCGACCAGACGTCGTGCGGGTTGTTCGCGGCGCTTTCGGTTGTCGCGGCCGCCCACCGGCGTGAGGTCACCGGAGCCGGCGCGAAAATCGAGCTCTCGGTAGCGGACTTCGGACGTTCCGGCGCGCCCTTCGTGCCGGAAGACCCATTTTTCCAGCCGCTTTCGCACGTCCCACCGAACAGCGATCACACCGCAGCGGTTCTCGCCGAGTATCACGGGCTGACACCCGAGGAGATCGATCAGCTGGCAGCGGCCGGCACTATCCGTGTTCCCACCTGTTCCGCCCACGTCAACCAGAAGGACCGCGCATGACCCGTCTCGCCCACACTCTCGGTCTCACCGAGTTTCAGACCGATATCCTGGCCACGGTCCGGAAGTTCGTCGACCGCGAGATCATCCCCAACGCACAGGAATTGGAGCATTCGGACACCTACCCGCAGGCCATCGTCGACCAGATGCGCGAGATGGGCTTGTTCGGGTTGATGATCCCGGAAGAGTACGGCGGTCTCGGAGAATCGCTCCTGACGTATGCGTTGTGCGTCGAAGAACTGGCCCGCGGCTGGATGAGCGTCTCCGGCGTGATCAACACCCATTTCATCGTGGCCTACATGATCCGCCAGCACGGGACCGACGAACAGAAGGCGTACTACTTACCGCGTATGGCCACGGGTGAGGTTCGTGGTGCGTTCTCCATGTCCGAACCCGAGCTCGGTTCGGATGTCGCGGCAATCCGCACCAAGGCCAAGCGTGACGACGACGGAAACTACGTCATCAACGGTCAAAAGATGTGGCTGACCAACGGTGGCAGCTCAACGCTGGTCGCTGCGCTGGTGCGTACCGAGGAGGGTGCGGAGAAGCCGCACCAGAATCTCACCGCTTTCCTGATCGAGAAGCCTGCCGGTTTCGGTGAGGTGGTTCCCGGCATCACGATTCCCGGGAAGATCGACAAGATGGGCTACAAGGGCATCGACACCACCGAACTGATCTTCGACGGTTACCGCGCCGCTGCCACCGACATACTCGGCGGCACGCCGGGTCGCGGGTTCTTCCAGATGATGGATGGCGTCGAGGTGGGCCGGGTCAACGTCTCCGCCCGCGCGTGTGGTGTCGCGATTCGTGCGTTCGAGCTGGCGGCTCGATATGCGCAGCAGCGCAGCACCTTCGGCAAACCCATCGTCCAGCATCAGGCTATTTCCTTCTCGCTCGCCGAGATGGCCACCAAGGTCGAGGCCGCTCATCTGATGATGGTCAACGCGGCCCGTCTCAAGGACTCCGGCGAGCGCAACGACGTTTCCGCCGGCATGGCGAAGTACCTCGCCAGCGAGTACTGCTCCGAGGTGACCCAGGCCAGCTTCCGCATCCACGGCGGCTACGGGTATTCCAAGGAATACGAGATCGAGCGGCTGATGCGGGAGGCGCCCTTCCTCCTCATCGGCGAGGGCACGAGCGAGATCCAGAAGACCATTATCAGCAAGGGTGTAATGCGTAGCTACGCACTCTGATTCGTCTGCTTTCAACAAACAAGGAGTATTCCCGTGCAGCGTACGGTGTTCAACGAGGACCACGAAGCGTTCCGGAAGACGATCCGCGGTTTCATCGCGAAGGAAGTTGCCCCGGTCCATCACGAGTGGGAAGCCGACGGCCACCCGCCGCGAGACTTCTACCGCCGACTCGGCGAATTGGGCGTTCTCGGTATCCAGGCACCGGAGGAGTTCGGTGGCGGCGGCGAGGCGTCCATCAAATTCAATGCGGTGGTAGCCGAGGAGGTGTCGGCCGCGGGCGCATCCTTCGGTAGCTACTCCGTGCACACCAACCTGATTCTCCCGTATCTGCTGGAGCACGCGACCGAGGAACAGAAGCAGCGGTGGCTTCCCGGATTCTGTTCGGGTGAACTGATGTTTGCGATCGCGATGACCGAACCGGGCACCGGGTCCGACCTCGCGAACATCGCCACCACCGCGAAGCTGTCCGCCGACGGCAGCCACTACGTCGTCAACGGAGCGAAGACGTTCATCACGGGTGGTGTGCTCGCCGACCGCGTACTCCTGGTGTGCCGTACCGCACCGTTCGACCCCGAGAACCGGCGCGCCGGACTGTCGATCCTCGTTGTCGACACCATGACCGAGGGTTACTCGGTGGGCCGCAAGATCAACAAGATCGGCCTGAAGACCTCCGACACTGCCGAGCTCGCCTTCTCCGACGTCAAGGTCCCCGCCACGGACCTGCTCGGCGAGGAAGGCAAGGGCTTCGAGTACCTGACGCACAACCTGGCGCAGGAGCGTCTGACCATCGCGTTCGGCGCTTCCGCTACCTCGGCGGCAGCGCTCGAGCATGCCATCGCCTACACCAAGGAGCGACAGGTCTTCGGCAAGCCGGTCGCGTCGTTCCAGAACAGCAAGTTCGTGCTCGCCGAGTGCTCCACCGAGCTGCAGGCGGTGCAGATCGTGGTGGACAACGCCCTCGAGCTGCACGACCAGGGCCAACTGAGTGTGGCGGACGCCGCCCGAGCCAAGCTGTTCAGCACCGAAGCCGCGGGCCGGATCATCGACAAGTGCCTGCAGCTGCATGGCGGCTACGGCTACGTGCTCGAGTACCCGATCGCTCGTCTGTACGCCGATACCCGCGTCTCGCGGATCTACGGAGGCACCAGCGAGGTCATGAAGACCATCATCGCGAAGGATCTGGGCCTCTGACCTGGCCCACCCGAGTCGAGACCAGGAACAACCCTGATCCAGAATCATCACATTGTGACTACGATCACAGGTAAGCCAGCCCTTACTGGTGTAAGGTCAGGGAATCCTAAGTAACGACAGCTCGGAGGATGGTCGCGATGTACGTCTGCAGTTGCCACGCTTTGACACAGACACACATCGAGGCTGAACTCGCCGCCGGCAGCCGCTGCACCCGAGACATCGGGGCAGCATGCCGGGCCGGCACCGACTGCGGCGGGTGCGTCCGAAGCATCTCGGCGATCGTGCGGGACTTCCGCGGCCGGGACGTGACCGCGGATCTCGAGACGGCTGTCTGACAGATCCGACGGAACTGGTTCTCTCGAAGTTCACTCACCGGCCATTCGCCTGGTCACCGACACAAATACGGATTTCACCGATAACGCGCATCGTTGGGGTATGACCTCGTCTGACGCGGCATCGGTGTTCCATTTCCTTCAGCGCAGCGGCCTGGCCTCGTCGCCGGGACACGCTGCGGCTCTCCTCGTGGAGGGTGTGGTGCGAGTCAACGACGTGCCCGTGCGCAGCCCCCGCCACACGCTCCGAGAGAACGACGCCGTCTCCGTCGACGGAAACCATCGCGTCTACGCCGCTCGAGCGATGGCCCTGCAATAACCGCGCTGCGGCGCTCTACCCGGCTCGGCTGACGGGTCTTCGCCCTTCCACCGCCCCGACCAGCAACTCCTCGATGCCTTCCGCCGTCACCTCGCGCGGATTCGGGTAGGGAGTGGCGGCGGCCGCCCGCGCAGCAGGCGGCACGTCCTCACGCGTGAATCCGAGCGCACCCAACGACGTGGGACCACCCAGCCCCGCGACGAGCTCGAACACTCCTGCCGCCGCGTCGGTCACTCCCATGACGTCGGCGATCCTGTCCATGACTGCGGGAACCGCGGCGGCGTTGTATGCCATTGCGTAGGGCAGGACCACCGTGTGAGTGGCCGCGTGCGGGAGGCCGAAGGTGCCGCCGAGGATATGGCAGAGCTTGTGATGCAGCCCCATCCCGACCGAGGCGAGGCACTGCCCGGCCAGCCAGGCCGATTGCAGCAGTTCAGCGCGTGCGTCCACGTCGCCGGGCTTCGCCATGACGAAGGGGAGGGCGCGGTTGATCCCGGCGATCGACTCGAGCGCCATGCCGTCGGTCACCGGATTCGCCTGCTGCGAGTACAACGCTTCCACCGCATGCGCCATCGCATTGACCGCACTGGTCAGAGTGAGGGGCCGCGGCATGCCCAGCGTCAGGTCCACGTCGTAGATCACGGTCTCGGGCAGCACATCCGGTGAGGATTGCGTGGTCTTGACGCCGTCGGCCGTCTCACCGAGGACCGGGGTCACTTCCGATCCGGCATAGGTGGTCGGGAGAATCACCTGGTCGTACCCGGCGCGCACCGCGAGCGCCTTCGACAGTCCGGTGGCGGAACCGCCCCCCACGGCCACCACGCAATCCACCGCGGCGGCCTCCGCGACTGCCAGAGCCCGGGCCGTCACATCGGTGGGCGTATGCATCGCCGCTCCGGTGAAGCGAGCGACCACCATCTCACCGAGCTGATCGGTGATCATTGCCGCGACGTCGCCGAGGCGCGGTCCGGCCACGAGCAGAATGCGGCTGCGGCGCAAGCGCTCCACCTCGTCGCGGACGGCAGCCACCGTCCCGCTTCCGAAGATCACCCGGGAGGGCAGGGTGTTGTAGACGAACGAGCGCATCGTCCCGAATCCTTCCCGTGCGGCTAAGCGACGATCGTGGCGTGCATCTCCCACACGATGATCTCGGCACCTGTTCCGGTGGTCAACTGCTGGCCACCGGAACCGCTGAGCCGTACCGCGTCACCCTCGGCGAGCAGTCCGACGCCTTCCATCGAGGCCTCGCCGCGAGCGACGAAGACGTGCAGAAAGGGCGCGTCGGGCAGGGTGATCGGCTGCTGCCCCGGTTGCATGCGGGCGACGTGCATCGCGGCGTACCTGTTCTTGATCCGGATCGCGGAGTGATCGGCATAGGCGTCCATTCCCGACGCCACGGGGACGAGGCCGCCCGCCAGCAGTTCGGAATCGATCTCGAGCTGCTCGTATCCGGGCGTGATGCCGGCCTCGTCGGGTATCACCCACATCTGGACGAAATGCACGGGGTCGCTGTGCCTTCCGGCATGTGTGCCGGTGACGCCGTCGAGGCGCCAGGAATCGTTCTTCTCCGAGTGCAATATCCCGGTGCCCGCACTCATCCGCTGCGCGAGACCGGGATAGATGACCCCGGAGTGTCCCATCGAATCCTGGTGCACCAGCGAACCCTGCAGCACCCAGGTGATGATCTCCATGTCCTGATGGGGGTGGGTCTCGAAACCCTGGCCGGGAACGACGGTGTCGTCGTTGTTGACCATCAACACCCCGTGGTGAGTGTTGGCCGGGTCGTAGTGACGGCTGAACGAGAACGAATGCTTGGAATCCAGCCAGCCGGCGTCGGTCGTGAAGCGGTCGTTCGCGCGGCGGAGATCGATCTGCGGCGCGACAGTGGCGGAGGTGCTCACGGATTCTCGTCCCTTCAGTCGGCGAACTTGGTGGCGATGTCGACCACGCGGGTGGCCATGTGGTCGAGCGCGGCGAGGGTCGTGGCGTCGAGGTCGTTCTGGTTGTTCGGGCCGGTCACGTGGCCGACTCCGTACGGGTTGCCATCGGCGAACTTGGTGGGATCGGTGTATCCCGGCGGCACGAGGATGCCTCCGAAGTGCATCAACGATGTGTACAGGCTGGCGAGAGTGGTTTCCTGACCCCCATGGAGGGTCTGGCTGGAGGTGTAGGCGGCGTAGACCTTGTTCGCAAGCTTGCCCTGCGCCCACAACCCACCGAGCGAATCCATGAACGCCTGGAACGGTGCTGCGGTGCTGCCGAAACGAGTCGGGGAACCGAAGATCACGGCGTCGGCCCACTCGATGTCTTCGCCGGTGGCCGCGGGCAGATTGCTGGTCGCCTCGTAGTTGGCACTCCACGCCGGGTTCTCGGCGAAGGTGGCGGGATCACGCGTTTCCGTGATATGCCGCACGCGCACCTCCGCGCCGGCGGCCTCCGCCGCCTTGGCGAGGCGCCCGGCCATCGTGGTTCCGTGGCCCGTGGCGGAGTAGTAGATGATCGAGAGTTTGGTCATGACGAAGCCTCCTGGTGGGAGTGTGGGTCGCTCGAGCGGGAATTTTGTATCGATGTCAACGAGCTCGTGGATGTCGGGCCGGAGAGTCAGAGCACCTTCGAGCCGTACATCTCGCCGAGTGGGTCGGCGATGAGTTCCAGCCGGGCGCCGTCGGGATCGCGGAAGTACAGCGAGACCTCGCTGTGTTCGACGAGTTCGACACCCGCATCGGCAAGCTTGGTCCGAAGGTGCTCCCAGCGATCCGGTTCGACGCTGATCGCGATGTGGTGGAGGCCGCCCAGAACTTCCTGGTAGGGCCCAACGTCGAGTCCGGGGAAGTCGAAGAAGGCGAGCAGGTTGCCGTTACCGATGTCGAAGAAGAAGTGCGACGATCCTGGATAGTCGCGGTTTTCGATCAGCTCGGTGAGCGGAAATTCCAGTACGTCCTGATAGAACCGGATCGTGCGCTCGACGTCACTGCTGACGAGTGCGGTGTGGTGCAGCCCGCGAGCGGAGGAGGTGGGCCGCGACTGCGGCGGCAGCAGGTGGCGGGCACGCACACGTTCACGCTGCACCTCGCATTGCCGCGCCCGTTCCTTTTCGGCAGCTGCGTTCATCGCAATCGCACCTCTCTTTCGCTCGGTCCGACGATGTAATTCCACTTTCAACTATATTGCACGCATATCGTTGCGTTGTCAACTACTTGTCTGCTGTCGGATCCCCCCGGGTACTGGCGAACGGTCACCTCGGGGGCGAAACGAAAGGACGCGTCGATGTCAGTCTCGGTGTCGGACCAGTTCGAAATCGCAGCAACCGCTGAGCAGGTGATGCGTGCCCTGACCGCGGTCGAACGCATCCCGGAGTGGTCGTGACGCTGTCCATTCTCGGCATGTCCGATACCCAGGTGGTCGAACACACCTGGACCGGGAACGAGGGCACGACCTGGACCCTGGTCGACAGCCACATAAAGAACAGCCAGGATGGCGAGTACCGCCTGACGCCCTCCTCGAACGGAACCTCGGTGCAGGTGACGATGTCGATCGACACCAAGATCCCGCTGCCCGGATTCATGATGAAGCAGGGTCGGAGACACGCGGTGAAAACGCTCCGCAAGGGTCTGACCAAGTTCGTTCTGAACAATTACGTCTGACGGAGGGTGTCGTGCCGGGGCAGCTTGCGGGTGCCACGGCTTTCCCGTGCCAGCGCGGCCAGTGCGACAGCGGCGAGCACCGCAACTGCGGTGGTGAAAACCAGGCCGGCAGTGACGAGTCCCCACACCTCGGCTGCCAGGCCCACACCGATCACCGGGAGCGAGATCGCCACGTACACGACGACGAAGAATGTCGAGGCGACCTCGGCCTTCGCGTCGGGATGCAGGGAGGCGGTGATCTCGGCGACGCCCTTGCTGAAGGTCATTCCCTGACCTGCGCCGGCCACGATTCCGCCGACGACCAGCGCCGCCAGGGAATGTCGGCCCAAGGCGAGCGCGACGAGTGCCATCCCCGCGATCAGCAGGCTGCACCCGACGTTGAACGACACGGCGACGGGCAGTGATCGAAAACCGATCTGCGCGGCAGCCGAGGCCGCAAACACGGCGAAGACCACGAGGCCTGCGACTGCGCGGTTACCCATCCCGATCACGTCAGCAAGAAAGGTGGGCGCCACCGCGGTGAACAGGCCGAGGACAGCGAACCCGGCAAAACCGGCGATGGAAGCCCGCACGAAGGTGGCGCGGACGACTGGCGGTACCGACAGTCGTTGCAGCCGCGGGCGGGCGTGAGGGGCTACTTTCACGGTTTCGGACACGAACGCCAGTGCGATCGCGGCGACGGACAGCAGGACGAGGTGCGCCGCAAACGAGGCCTGGAGCGGATGGGGAAGGAACTCGACCGCGAGACCGGCGAGAAGGGGACCGAGCCCGAGACCTCCGATGTTGACCGCGGTAGCGACGAACGGTGCGCGCGCCCGCCACTGCGGAGGTGCCGTCTCCAGCACGGTCACGGTCGCCGCTCCGACATAGATCCCGGCGGACAGCCCGGAGAACACTCGTCCGCCGAGCAATTCCCACACCGAGTCGGCCACCAGGAAGAACACGGCACTGATCGCGGCGAGGACCACCCCGGCAAGGAGGAGCGGTCGTCGTCCCAGGGTGTCGGACCACCGCCCGAACGCCATGAGCGCGGCAAGAACTCCGGCAGCGTACGCCGCGAAGATCACCGTCACGACCAGAACGGAAAACCCGAACTTCTCTTGATAGAGCCCGTACATCGGGGTCGGCAACGTCGTCCCGAGCATGACCACCGCAAACGTGTATCCCACAGCGGCGAACGCCAGGCGTGGGCTGAATCTGGCAACGGGCAATGGCAACAACCTCCTCGGTCTCCAGCCAGTATTGCCGGACACCCGGGATCCCAACCCGGTCGATCCGAAGCGTTACACCACGGAAACGGGCCGCGCCCAACCTGACGGGAGCCGAGCGTTCGCCATTCAGCAGGAGCTACGA
>NZ_JBAQEO010000635.1:0-2130 GCF_049286785.1 Rhodococcus sp. (in: high G+C Gram-positive bacteria)
GCGCAGGACGGTTCGGGGAATACGAAGGGTCCACCCGCGCCCACACACTCGATCAGGTCGGATTCATCCATGCCGCCACCGCCGAGCAACTCGAGCACGTCCTCGCCACCGTGTACGGCGACGTCGACCTCCCGCTGGTGGTGGCCGTGATCGACCAGGACGCACTCCTCGACGCTGGTATCGACATCCGATGGGACGACACCGCTCAGACATCAACCACTCCCGGCCCGCGGGCTCCCCGGATCATGGGAGCGTTGCCGATGGATCCGGACATCGTCGTCGCGCAGATCCCCCTCGAAAAAGACAGCGGGAAGTGGACCGTTCCCGACCTTGCCGAATACGCCCTCGGCGGAGCGAGGCCGTAGCAAGTACCCGAACAGGGCTGACCTGATCGGGGGTGACATTACGCAGTCACGACGCCTCGCCGGTGAGGCCCTGCGGCAGTTCCGGCTGCCGCTGGCGCGGCGCCAAACATCCACTGAAGGAGCAGGGTCCAGCATCCTGAGAAACGGGGTCGAGCGTGATCGGCTTCTACACCTCCGCGAAGCCGCTCCTCGAGCGAACACGAGACGCTCGACGCCAGCGCGATCGGCAGCGACCGCGGCGACGGAAATTCCGACCGTGGTGTTTGGTTGCGTGGCCCGGCCCTGCGGTGGACCGGTGGAATTGCAGGAGATGATCGGCGTCGACGCGCGGGGATCTCCCTCGGCGCGTGCAGATCACGATCGCGTCGGCCATGCTATTGCTGGGCGTTGACGGCGACGAGGTAAGCCGTTGAGCTCACTCGATCGGGGCTATTCCTCTGTTGCCGCTGACAGCGGCGTGGTGAGGAACGCGAGCCTGAATTTTCCGATCCGGATCTCGTCACCGTCGGCGAGCAGTGCGGTGTCGACCGGTGACCGGTTGCGGTAGGTGCCATTGAGGCTGCCGACATCGGTCACCCGAAACGTGTCGTTATCCCGCTGGATCTCGGCGTGGCGACGGCCGACGGTCGTGTCGTCGAGGTAGATGTCGCTGTCGATGTGGCGTCCGATCGTGGTGACCGTCCGGTCGAGCTGGAACCAGTCACCGCGGTTCGGTCCGCGAATGACCACGAGCAGTGCAGTACCAGGCGGCAGCGCCTCGGCGACGCCTCGGCCCCAAGGCGGGTCACTGGCGGCCGGATGGTATCGACGACGGGCGGTGGTGACGTCGCATGGTGCGGCGTACGTCTGTGGTCGCAATGGACGGTCTAGTGGCAACTCGGACACCAGTGCGACCTGCTCGCGATACTCGCGGAACAGACGGTAGGCGTCGTCTCGAATGCCAGAGCCGGCCCGAACGCCGGAGTCGATGATGGTGTCGGTGACGTCGAATGGTGCGGCCACGACGAGGTCCTCTCTCTGCAACGAGGAGCGCAAAGCTCGCGACTCAGCTCCTACGATGACTAATATTTACTATTAGATTAGTGCAAACTAGCCGCTAGGCGGAAGCTGCAAAATATGTGACCAAGATCACCCCTACCACCTGAACTGGTAAGGGAAGGGCGGTCGGCATTTGTCCGAGGCCTTCCCCATAGCGCGGATGGTTTCTACTAGTAGTCTCGTCTAAAATGGGCAGCATGAGTGAGCGGACCTTGACCGACCCGACGCTGCCGACCGCGCTCGGCGAGACCCGGGCCCGGGTGTTGGAGCTGCTGTGCGCCGCAGGGGAACCGATGGGTGTGCAAGACGTCGCCGAGCGGGTCGACCTGCATCCGAATACAGCCCGGTTCCATCTGGACGGATTGGTCGACACGGGTCTGGCAGAGCGTCGCGCCGAAGAACGTCGCCAGCCCGGTCGGCCCCGGATGGTGTACGCCGCTACCGCCTCGGATGTGTCCACCGGCCAGCGCAGTTATCGGTTGCTGGCGGAGATGTTGACCAGCCTGGTGAGCGACATCCTGCCGGAGCCCGGTCGCACCGCCGAGACGGCCGGGGAGGCGTGGGGTCGCTACCTGGCGGAGCGGCCGGCCCCGTCGCAGCCGGTGGACGCCGCCGACGGGGTCCGCCGGTTGTCAACGGTGCTGGCCGAGTCCGGCTTCGCCCCGGGCGTGGTGGACGACCTCACTCGACCAGTGGTCCCGTTGCGGCACTGCCCGTTCCTGGAAGT
>NZ_JBAQEO010000636.1:0-10079 GCF_049286785.1 Rhodococcus sp. (in: high G+C Gram-positive bacteria)
GTCCGGCCCACCCTCGGCCAGCGCCTGCCGCACATGCCCCTTCCTGCACCCGGTCAAGATCTGCCAGTGGCCTCCTGCCGCGTCTGCGAGACGGTCGATGTCATAGCGGAGCTTGCCTTTCTCCCCGCCGGCAAGATGCGCCGCCGCAATCTCCCGGGACAGCCGCCGATACCCCTCCTGACCACGGGCAAGCACCAGCAGATGCGCATCACCCAGGGTCAACTCGGAGCCGAACACGGTGCGCATGTTCAGTTCCTTCGCTGCCTCCGCGAACCGGACCACCCCGTAGAACCCGTCGTGATCGGTGAGTGCAATGGCCTCGAGACCGAGCCGAACCGCCTCTTCCACCAACTCTTCCGGAGGTGATGCCCCGTCGAGGAAACTGAACGCCGAATGCGCGTGCAGTTCGGCGTAGGGAACGGTGGATCCGGCGTGCTCCGGCTCGCCCGCCCGGTACTCTCCCCGCTTACGTGACCACGCCGGACTGTCACCGCCATCGCCCGGATACAGCGTCTCCGGATCGACCCGCCCCGGCCTGCCCGAGAGCACCCGCTCCATCTCCGACCACGACGGCGGACCGTTACCCCAACCCATCTCACTGCACCTCTTCATGCATATCTGCTCGCTGAAGATGCCGCCGGGGAAGTCGCATCGTTCGAACTGGCGTTCGATATCGTCAGTCTGCCATCCCTCCCCGAATCGGTCAATGCCGGTCGCGGCTGCAGGGCCGCGCGCGCCGCAGAGGTCAACCCGCCAGTGCCGCCAGTCTGCGAACGCGATCCGCGTCCGGACGTCTCGGGCAGCTCACACACTTGTCGGACCTGCCGGTTTCGTAGATCAGGCAGCACGACGCGCGTTGCGTGAATCGGCGGTACCCGACAGCTTCACTTCCCAGCGGATCACTCACCCGCACAAAGGATCCCGAAGTCTCCACATCGACGAACCGCGGATTCGGCATCGCGATCCCGGCGCGCCGCAGGGCACCCACCAACTCGTGCGCGAAGGCACTGCCACGGGCTCGGTCGCCGCATGCCGAACCGGCGTCGAGCGCGCGGTTGGCGATCGAATCCGTCGCGATCGCCCACATCGCGGCAGTCCGAACACCCGACGCCTCGGCCAGTGCGTCGATCACCGCTCTCAACGACTCGGCGAGTTCCGACGCCAGGACGGACAACCCGTCGGCAATCGGGAGCGCGGTCGCCGCGGTGAATCCACCGAGGGACCCGTCCGCCCGCAGGAAGGCACGGCCGTCGCCGAGTCGCGGCCCCGCGGCGAAACCGGTGATCATCGCGGTCGTGACGGGAAGTCCCGTCAGCGTCGAACTGGCCGAATACCACCACAGAGTGCCGTTGACCCGCGGGTTCTCGCTTCCCCACCGCCGACCGGTGTCGGCCACCCGCTCCGCCACCCAGGCCGGGTCGGCCATCCGGACGGCCGGGAACCCCTTGCCGTCGGCCGCCATGATCTGGTCTCCGATGAGCGGAACCCGCTGAGCAGTCGATACATAGACCCGTCTCAGCTGCTCATCCATCGGCCGACCCCAGAACATCGATCGAACAACTCGGACACGTTCCCATCACCCGTCCATGGTGCATCACGGCCGGCGAATCGCATTACAGTCGGCTGCGCAGACCGCCTCGACCAGAACCGGAGAAGACGCATGACACGCTGGGCCCGCACCGTTGTTTCACGAAAATGGTGGGTCCTGTCCCTCGCCGTTGTTGCCGTACTGGTGAGCGGGGCGTGGGGTGCCGGTGTGTTCGCGAAGCTCAGCCAGGGCGGCTTCATCGACCCGGGCAGCGAGTCCGCCGAGGTCGCCAGGATCGTCGAAGACAACCTGGGACCGCAGACCCCGGACATCATCGTGATCTATACGGCTCCCGAAGGAGAGACGCTCGACGACATCGGTCCCCGGGTCACGGCCGACCTCGAGCGGTTCCGTTCGGAGGTCCGGACGTATTCGATCACGTCCTACTGGAGCGCGGACGCGCGCACGAAACCATTGATGGTGTCGAAGGACGGCACCAAGGCCACCGCGGCGATCACCGTCGACCCGGGTGCCGGGATCACGATGGCCGACTTCACCGATCTCGTGCCCACATTGGAGGTGGACGGAATCGACACCGAGTTCGCCGGAAACTCGGTGGTGGGTGTGGCCTTCACCAATCGACTTCAACATGATCTGGTGCTCGCCGAGGCGATCGCCTTCCCGATCACGTTGATCCTGCTGTTCTTCGTCTTCGGTGGAGTCGTGGCCGCCGCGGTTCCGGTGTTCGTCGGCTTGCTGTCGGTGTTCAGCGCGCTCGCGACGTTGCGTCTGCTCACCCTGGTCACCGATGTCAGTTCCTTCTCCGTCAATGTCGCATCCCTGCTCGGTCTCGGACTGGCTGTGGACTACGGACTGTTCATCGTCGGACGCTTCCGCGAGGAACTCGAGGCGGGCGCGGACGCGGCCGAGGCCGGCCGCCGCACCGTGCTCACTGCGGGACGCACCGTCCTCTTCTCCGGACTTCTTCTGGTCTGCGCATTTTCCGGGATGCTCGTCTTTCCCCAGGACGTCATCAAATCGCTCGGCTTCGGAGCCATGGCTGCGGTCGCCAGTGCCGCCCTGTTGTCCCTGACCGCGGTACCCGCGCTGCTGGTGATCCTGGGTCACCGCATCAACGCCCTGACCTGGCGGCAGGGCGCCGCGCAGCGCGGCGAAGTGCGAGCGCGAAAATTCTGGGGTTCGGTCGTGACACGGGTGATGCGTCGGCCGATCGGAGTCGCCGTCACGATCGTCGCCGGCCTGACGGTACTAGCGGCGCCCCTGTTGGGTGCCACGCTCGGCGAGGTCACCTTCACAGCGCTCCCTGCCGACGATCCGGCACGCATCGCCACCGAAACGCTGACCGAAGAGTTTCCCACCACCGGAAACGGTGCCACCCTCATCCTGCGCGGCACCGACGGCAAGGCGCCGCCCGCGGCCGAGGGCGTCGCCGTGGCCCGGGCTGCGCTGCAGGTCGACGGAATCGGAACGGCGGCCGTCGTCGCCTCGAACGGGCAACTGGTCGCCGTCCAGGCCGTCTACTCGGAGGGTGTGGACAGCGACGATCGGAGCGCCGCCGTCGACGGTCTGCGCGCCGTCCCCGCACCGGCCGGCACCGAACTCCTCGTGGGAGGCGGACAGGCCACCGTCGACGACGGCAACGCCGCGATCGTCCACTGGCTGCCGGTCATGATCGCGATCATGGTGACGTCGACGCTGATACTGCTGTTCCTCGCATTCGGTTCGGTGGTGTTGCCGATCAAGGCCGTACTGATGGCGGGGTTGAGCCTGGCCGCCACCTTCGGCGTCCTCACCTGGATCTTCCAGATGGGCAACGGCGCCGATCTGCTCGGGGTCACTCCCGCGCCGTTGGAGGCCACCTTCGTCGTGCTCATTCTCGCCGTCGTGTTCGGCCTCTCCACCGACTATGAAGTGTTCCTGATGTCGCGCATGGTGGAGGCCCACGTCTCGGGTGCCACGACGGAGGAGTCGGTCCGTTTCGGAACCGAGCGGACCGGACGGATCGTGACGGCCGCTGCGCTGCTGCTGGTGGTCGTGACGGGCGCATTCACCGTCTCCGGACTGTCGATCATGCGCTTCCTCGGAGTAGGAATGATCGTGGCGCTCCTCGTCGATGCCACCATCGTCCGCATGCTGCTCGTTCCGTCACTCGTGAAGCTGATGGGCGAGGCCAACTGGTGGGCTCCGGCCTGGATGACGAGGGCGCATGCCAAGGTGGGTCAGGGCCACTAGTGCATCAGCTTACTGTGAAGTAAGTTCGGGTCATGGTCACCTACATCGTCACCGGCGGGACCGGATTCCTGGGCCGGCACGTGCTGCCTCTGATCCTCGACCGCGACGACAGCGCCGAAGTCCACGTCCTCGTCCGTCGGGCTTCCGTTGCGAGGCTGGAGAAACTCGTCGACGGCATGCCGGGTGGCGAGCGGGTGCATCCGCTGATCGGCGATCTCACCGAACCCGACCTCGGACTCACCGAGCCGCCGCAGGCCGACCACGTTCTCCACCTCGGGGCGATCTACGACCTCACTGCCGGCGACGAACAGGCCGCCACCAATGTCGACGGCACCCGCTCGGTGATCGCGCTGGCGAAGAAGCTGGGTGCCACGTTGCACCATGTCTCCTCCATCGCGGTAGCCGGGGACCACGAGGGTGAGTTCCGTGAGACGGATTTCGACCTCGGCCAGGGATTCCCCACCCCTTATCACCGCACGAAGTTCGAGGCGGAAAAGCTTGTGCGAGAGAGCACGGGCCTGCGGTGGCGCATCTACCGGCCGTCGGCGGTGGTCGGCAGTTCCGTCACCGGCGAGATGGACAAGATCGACGGACCCTACTACCTGTTTCCCTTCCTCGCCGCGCTGGCGAAGCTTCCCCGTTCTCTGCCCATGATCATTCCCGACATCGGGTCGACCAACGTGGTCCCGGTCGACTACGTGGCGGCGGCCGTCGTGGAGTTGATGGCGGCGCCCGGCCGAGACGGCCAGGCCTTTCACCTGGTGAATCCACGCCCCCAACCGGTCCGGGAGATCTATGCGGCGCTGGCGAAGGCTGCCGGCGCACCGTATCCCGCCGTGAGCGTTCCCGGTGGCCTGGCCCGTCCCTTCGTGAATCCCCGCCGCAACTCCCCCCTCGACTCCGGTCGCCGGATGCTCCTCGGCAGCCTCGGCATCCCCCCGGTCCTGGTAGACAACATGACCCTGCCCACCGTGTTCGTGAACGACGCCACTCGGGAAGCATTGCGCGGCACTGGGATCGAGGTGCCCGACTTCGCGAGTTTCGCCGACGTCCTGTGGACGTACTGGCGAGAGCACCTCGACCCGGACAGGGCACGGCGAGACAATCCAGAAGGCCCACTCGTGGGCAGGCACGTGGTGATCACGGGGGCTTCCTCCGGGATCGGCCGTAGTTCCGCGATCGCCGTTGCAAAGAAGGGCGCCAAGGTCATCCTGCTGGCTCGCCGAGCCGCGGAACTCGAGGCGGTGGTCGCGGACATCCGCGAAGCAGGCGGACAGGCCTTCGGCTACCCGTGTGACATCACCGACAACGAGTCCGTCGAGCATACCGTCAAAGCGATTCTCGCCGAGCACGATCACGTGGACATGCTGGTCAACAACGCCGGAAGATCGATCCGCAGGAGCCTGTACCGCTCCACCGACCGCCTGCACGACTTCGAGCGCACCATGGCGGTCAACTATTTCGGAGCCGTCCGACTGGTTCTCGCCTTCCTGCCCCAGATGAAGGAACGCCGCTTCGGCCACATCGTGAACATCAGCAGCGCCGGCGTGCAGGCCGCCACACCGCGGTTCGCCGCCTACGTGGCCAGCAAGTCCGCGCTCGACGGGTTCACCGATGTCGCGGCATCCGAAACCCTCTCGGATGGAATCACTTTCACCACCATCCACATGCCACTCGTCAAGACACCGATGATCGCGCCCACCGGCCACTACAACATCGGTCCCATCACGTCCCCGGAAAAAGCTGCGGCCATGGTGGTTCGGGCGCTCGTCGAACGTCCCAAGCGAATCGACGTGCCGTCCGGCACCCTGGGCGAACTCGGCAACCTCGTCGCGCCCGCGGTCAAGGACCGTCTGCTGCACCAGATGTATCGGATGTTCCCCGATTCACCTGCCGCCAAGGGCGAATCCTCACCTGCACAGGACCGAACACCCGCACCCACCGGGTCGTCGCAGCCACACACGTCGTCCACTCTGAGTCGGGTGACCCGCGGGGTCGGACGGCTGGTGCCGGGCATTCACTGGTGACGGGTCAGGTGGGGATCTCGCGGACACCGGTGGCCACGACGGGGTACACCGGTTTGGGCGCCGCCCCGCAACTGGCCGCCCTCGCCGGCAACTCACGCGTCTCCATCTCGACGATCCAGCGCCGCCCGTCACGGTGGGTGACCACCGAATTCGTCTCCACGGTGAGGTCGTTCGGACCGGCACCGGTCAGAGCGCGCACCGCCACCTCCGCGACCTGCCCGTGCGCATCCCAGCAGCTTCGGCCCCGAAGTCCCGGTAGATACACCTCACCGCGCATCGAGGCCCGCACCGCGTCGACACTCTGCTGTTCCGAGAGCCGGCCGTAGGAGAAGCCGGTGGGCAGCAGAATCATCGACGGAGCGAACCGGTGCCCTCCGGTATGCGAACACTCCCACACCGCTCCCCGGAACTCGTCGGCCAGCCGGGACGCCACCGGACGCCCCAGGACGGCGCAGCACTGATCGCGCTTGCCGTGAGCACAGACCAGGACCACCGGGTCTGTGACACTCTCGCCCCAGCCCGGCGCCTTTCCTGCCACCGCGCCGAAGTCGAGGTCCAGGAGTTCGTCCGGCCGCCCGACCTCGAGTCGCTCGCACCACGACCGATCGGGATGCGACTGCGCCACCAGTACCGTGTGCCTGCCCGGTGCCACCGCACTTCGTCCCGGCCGGCGGATGAACATGATCCGCACGCCCGCCGACGCCGCACACGTGTCGAGTTCGCCGGCCAGATCAGGACCGAGTGCCGTGCCGTCCAGAACGTCACGCCCCCACGCACCCGGAACCTCGAGACACACCCAGCCCGTCACCTGCGCAGCGGTACCGGGTAGTGGCTCGTCACGTGCGGACAGCACCGAGCACGTGGCGGTCATCGTTTCTTCCCTCACGCGGCCTCTTCCATCACCCGGTCATTGTGTCAGCCGGAGACGCTGTGTCATCCGGAGACGCTGTGCCGGCCGGGGCAGCTGCCAGCCGCTGACGAGAGGTCACTCGTGACACTTGCGACGCTGGACAGCTGGCGAGAACAACTTCCCCGCCCACACCGTGACGAAACCCTGCGAGAGGTACCCGAGTGCGCCCAGCGCCAGAACCCACTTGGTGACACTCACGGCTGTCGTGGCTCGCACCACCCCATCCGTGACGTGCTCGCGATGCGACAGGAGATGCAGCCCCATGAGGTTCTCGACGTAGTCACCGGCCGCGGACACCACGGGAGCTGCCGCCAGCACCGCCCGGGTTCGCGGCGACAGCGGGGTCAACTCGGCCAGACGCCGCGCACCCGCACGCAGGGCCACCGCGTAGATCACCGGATGCACGAAGTCCGGGTAGTAATGACTCCTGTAACGCGCCGTATCGACGGCATCCATGCCGTCGAGAATCGCGTTGTAGGACTCCGCCGACAGAGCCGTCTGAATCCCGAGGAGGCGGGGCGCCACCGGTCCGAGAAGTCGGGCGATGTTCGCCTGCGAGATCACGAACGCGGCGGACCATCCGATGAGTCTGCGGTCGAGCGAGGTGAGCGACATTCCCCGATCCTGCCACCGACGTCTCCGCCGGCTCTTCTCAGCCGGACGCGTCCGACAGCGCCTTGGCGTCCTCTTCCCCGAACTTCTCTTCGAGCGCTTCGGGTGAGTAGTCCAGATCGATCTCCTCTACCGGCCGGCCCCGCGCCGATTCGATCGCCGAGAGCCGGCGCTGCGCCCGATCTGCCGCGTATTCGAGGAACTCGTCGTTGTCGAGTCCGAACGGCTGAACCTCGAATTGCTTGTTGACCCAGTCGATCATGCCCAGGGCCATCGGCATGAGTTCCGTCATCCGCTCCTGCACCACACCCCAGTTGCTGTCGTCCTGTGCCACGTGCCGACGACAGGTGAATGTTCCCCACGCCATATGGCGACGCTCGTCGTCCCCGATGCGGTGGACGAGTTCCTGCATGCCGGGGAAGATGCCCCGCGTGGTGCATACCTTCTGCCACGCGTAATACCCGGTGAGCGCCAGGCTGCCCTCGATGACGTGGTTGTAGGTGACACTGGCGCGAATCTGGTTGGCCGGACTGGGATCGGTCGCGAGCACACCGAGCGATCCGGGCAGCTCTTCGTAGAACAACTGCCGGTAGTACGGGTTGTCCGCTACGAAAGAATGCAGATCCCCGGTGAGGCCCACCGCGTCCATCCACAACCGGAAGACCTGGGTGTGCTTGGCCTCCTCGAAACAGAACTGTGACAGATACATTTCGTCACCGAACCGCCCCTCGGCCGCCATCGCCGTCATGAACGGCTGGATATCCTGGGTGACGGCCTCCTCGCCTGCGATGAACTGCGCGCACAGAAACGTGGTGCTGCGCTGCTGCTCACTGTTCAGACCTGCCCAATCCGCCGCTTCCCGGCTGAAATCGAGATCGGCCGGGTTCCAGAACTTGGCATTGCCCTTGGTGAACAACCGCAGCGGGAACGCGTCCCAGTTGAGCCCACCGGACCGGAGCGAACTGAATCCCTCCCTGCCGGATGCGTAGTGTTGTCCGGACATGGTTGTCGACATCTCGCGCCTTCTTCCCGATGAGCAGACACGTCCTCGGACGTCCGCGTTTCCGGGTACTCAGCCGCTGAAACCACCAGCGTTGCGAGCGCCCGCTTCACTCTCACGCTAGTCCTGTTCCGCGTGGCTTGGTTTACATTTGCAGACTTTTTGTCGCCGGTTCGTATGTGCTCCGGTCAGCCCGTCTCGGATCCCATGAGGAACGGCAGAGTGACCGCCGCGAACTCGTCGTAACGGTCCCGGTGAATGCTGTGCCCACCGGGGAAGGCCACCACCCGGCACCGCGCGATCGTCGCGACAGCGGCCTCGAGCCTGAGCGGATCGACGAGTCCGGTCGGACCGCCCCGCAGGATGAGGGTATCGGCCTCGATGTCCGGCAAGCGCTCCCACCAGGCCGGGTCCGGGCGGCGGAACTGTTCGAGCGCCGACCCCGTCATCGAACGATCGAACGCGAACACGGCCCGCGGATGCCGGACCAGGCTCGTCGTTGCATGCCACAACTCCGGCAACGTCGGGAACCGATTCGAGAAGGTCTGCTCCGCGTCACCGTGCCGAAGCGGGAGCGGAGCCTCCTCGATCACCAGCCGCCGGACCAGCGTCGGACGGGTTTGCGCCGCGAGCGAGGCGGCGTGACCGCCCAGCGAATGACCGACGAGGTCGACCCGGCTCATGCCCAGGTTGTCGCACACCTCCACGATGTCGGCACCGAACTCCTCGAAGAGATACGACGCCGCACGGGCACTGCGACCGTGACCACGCAGGTCGATCGCCACCACACGGCGGCCACGGCCGATCAGCGCGCGAGCGAATTTGTCCCAGGTTCCGCCGTCACCGCCCATCCCGTGGACGAGAACCACCGGCACGGGATGGGGGTCGGCAGCACCCGACGCCGAGGTGAGACGGCTTTCGCGGTAGGCGATGTCGATACCGCTACGCGTCGGGGTCGTCCTGCTGAGCTCCACGGATAACAGATTATCGGCGGGCCGGTCTATCCGCCCGACCCGTACGGGCGGGTGATGATCTCCAGATAGTGACCGGACGGGTCGAGGAAGTAGACGCCCCGTCCACCGTCATGGGTGTTGATGGTGTTCGGCAACTGCTGCCGGGGATCCGCCCAGTGGTCGAGACCCCACTCGACGATCCGACCGTAGATCTGGTCGAAGTCGTCTTCGCCGACGAGGAAGGCGTAATGCTGGGGCGGGAAATCGGTCGGTGGCTCGGCGAAGTCGAGAGTGACTCCGTTCTCGAGTGGCACCGCAAGAAACATTCCGGCGGGCACCGGATCCGGCAGGCCGAACAGAGTGGTGAAGAACGTTGCCGATTCCTGCCTGTTCTTGGCAGCAACAATGGTGTGGTTGAAGGAAATGGCCACAAGCGACCCCTCGGATATGACGCCACGGACCGCCGTGCGGCCGGGCTGACCTCCATGCCTGACGCAGTCCGCCACCGGCACGCGACGCGGGGACAGCAAAACATGCCGGTCGGGCGGTCCGCAAGGGTATTTCCGCGGGGGTATTTCCGCGGGGGTATTTCCGCGGGGGTATTGCAGGGCTAGTCGTGGAAGCGACGGCCCTCGGCTAGCTGCTGCACAAAGGCCTCGATCCGGCGCGCCCGGGTCTCCGGCCGCTTCGCGGACTGCAACCGATACACGAGCGCGTACCGGTTGCGGCCGTCGAGCGTGCCGTAGAAGGCCTGCGCCGCGGGATTGCCCGCGAGGGCGTCGAGGAAGTCCTGCGG
>NZ_JBAQEO010000637.1:0-5912 GCF_049286785.1 Rhodococcus sp. (in: high G+C Gram-positive bacteria)
ACTGAAAGTGCTTTCTGATGCGGCGGATAATCTGGACTTCAACGACCCTGATCATCCCAGCTCAGAAGGCACTTTCCTCATTCACACGCCGACGCGGCCACCAAGATCTTCCACGGATTCAGGCTTAAAGCGCGCAGAAGTTACGCGCGGGTACAAATTTTCGACGTTATGCTCCAATTCCCCGAGCAAAATCCGGCACGGCGCTGGAACTCGACCGACGAACTCGGGGCGCCCAGGGTGGCGGTCACGTGGGTGGTGCAAGGGGGCACCTCGCCGCGACGGCGGCACCCGGTCTCGGTGGACACGGCCTCGGCCATCGAAACACTCTGCGGAATACCGAGCTTTACGGAAACGGAGCGCTTACCTGATGTTCAAGCGAATAGCGATTGTCAACCGCGGCGAGGCTGCGGTCCGCCTCATCCGCGCGGTCCGCGAGCTGAATGCCGAGCACAACTACGGCATCCGCACCATCGCCTTGCACACCGAGGCAGAACGTCGTGCAATGTTCGTACGCCAGGCCGACGAAGGTGTGTGCTTGCGCACAGTCAAGACCGGCACCGCCTACCTCGATCACGCCGAGCTGGCTCGTGCACTGCGGGAGAGCAAGGCCGACGCCGTCTGGGTGGGGTGGGGCTTCGTCGCCGAGGATCCGGCATTCGTCGAGGTCTGCGAACAACTCGGTATCACGTTCATCGGCCCGCCCGCGGAAGCCATGCGTCTGCTGGGTGACAAGGTGGAGGCGAAGCTCCTCGCCGAGAAGGTGGAGGTTCCGGTCGCGCCGTGGAGCGGCGGCCCCGTCGCCAACCGCGCCGACGCCCGGCGCCACGCGCAGGCCATCGGCTATCCGCTCATCATCAAGGCTCGCAGTGGTGGCGGAGGCCGCGGTATCCGCAAGGTGTGGTCGGAGGACGAGCTCGAACTTGCGCTCGAGCGCACGCAGGGTGAGGCCCAACGGTCCTTCGGCGACCCCGTCGTCTTCATCGAACGACTCGTCACCGACGCACGCCACGTCGAGGTACAGGTGATCGCCGACAACTTCGGGAACGTGTGGGCTCCGGGTGTGCGCGACTGCTCCATCCAGCGCAAGAACCAGAAGGTCATCGAGGAGTCCAGCTCACCGCTCCTCACCGCCGAGCAGTCGAATCATCTGCGTACCGTTTCCGCCGAACTCGTGCGCGCGGCCGGCTACCGCGGCGCCGGCACGGTCGAGTACCTGTACCAGCCCGAGCAGAAGACCTTCACGTTCCTCGAGGTCAACACCCGCCTGCAGGTGGAGCATCCGATCACCGAAGCCACCACCGGCCTCGACCTGGTGAAGCTGCAGATCCTCGTGGCGAGTGGTGAGCCGCTGGTCGGCGACTGCCCGCCGGAGTTCGGCCACGCCGTCGAGGCACGGCTCAACGCCGAGGACGCGGCCAACGGTTTCGCGCCCGCTCCCGGCGCGGTGCAGTTACTCAAGTTCCCGCTCGGCAGCGGCATCCGCGTCGACACCGGCATCGCCCAGGGCGACGTCATCCCGCCCGACTACGACTCCATGGTCGCCAAGGTCATCGCCTGGGGCCGCGATCGCTCCGAAGCCCTGGCCCGGCTGCGCACCGCCCTCCGCGAGACCACGGTGGTTCTGCAGGGCGGCACCACCACCAAGTCGTTCCTGCTCGACCTGCTCGACCGCGAAGAGGTCGTCACGGCATCGGCCGATACCGGCTGGCTCGACCGCACCGATGCCGGCACCTCGAACGTCCCCTCCCGGACCGCCGATCTCGCGCTCATCGCGGCGGCCATCGACGTCTACGACGCCGAGGAGAAACTCGAGCGCGAGGCGTTCCTGTCCTCCGCCCGCGGCGGACGCCCCCGCGCCGGTCACGCCATCGGCCGGAAGGTGGAACTCAGCTACCAGGGCCAGGCGTACGGCCTCACCGTCACGCAGGTCGGCGCACACCTCTACCGCGTGGACGGCGACTGCCCCGAGACCGAGGTCGCGGTCGATCGGCTCAGCGAGTTCGAGAGCCGCCTCGTCGTGGGCGACCGCCGTCACCACGTCGTCTCCGTCGCCGGCCGCGCCCAGTACCTCGTCGAGGTCGACGGCATCAGCCACCAGATCAGCCAGGACGAGGCCGGCGTCGTGCGCGCCCCCGCTCCCGCGGTCGTGGTCGCGGTGCCGGTGTCCGTGGGCGACGAGGTCGAGGTCGGCGCCACCCTCGTGGTGCTCGAGAGCATGAAGATGGAGACGGCCGTGCGCGCCCCCGTCGCGGGCCGCGTGCGGGAGGTTCTCGCCATGGTCAACTCCCAGGTCGACGCCGGCACAGCGTTGCTGCGCGTGGAGGAAACCTCGGAGGAATCCAGTGCGCAGAAGGCGCCGCGTGTCCAGTTCGACGTCGCCCACCCCGTCTCGCACGGTGACACCCGTGCGGACGCGCTCGACCAGATCGACGCCCTCGGTGCGTTGCTCACCGGGTACGACGTCAGCGCCAAGCGCGCGGGAGAATTGCTCGCCGACTACGAAGCACTCCGCGCGGACATCGCGGGCGACCCCGACCTCGTGCGGGCCGAACTCGACCTGCTGAACACCTTCACCGATATCTGCGAGATCGGCCGTAACCGACCGACCGCCGCGGAGGAGGACGCCGACGAGCGGGTCCACAGCCCGCGCGAGCACTTCCACACCTACCTCCACACGCTGGACGTGGAACTCGAGGGTCTGCCCGAGTCGTTCCGGACCCGGCTCTCCCGGGCGCTGCGCCACTACGACGTCACCGACCTCGAACGCACCGCGGAACTCGAGGAAGCGGTCTACCGCCTGTTCCTCGCCCAGCAGCGCATGGACAACCAGGTTCCCGTCGTCGCCGCACTACTCGATCGGTGGCTCAACGATCGCAACGCCCCCGGCCGGGCGCCCGCCGGGCTGGGTGAGGTTCTGGATCGGCTGATCGTGGCCACCCAGGTCCGCTACCCGCTGATCGGCAACGTCGCCCGCAACGTCCGATTCCGGTTCTTCGACGAGCCGCAGATCCGCAAGGCGCGTGAACAGATCTACGACGGCGTCCGGGGAAGCCTCGAGTACCTCGTCGAACATCCCGATGCGGCCGACTACCAGGAGCGCATCGAATCGCTGGTCGACACGTCGGAGTCGCTGACGGTCCTGCTGGGACAGCGGATCGTACGACGTAGCGCCACGGTCGCACCTCTGCTCGAGGTCGTGACCCGCCGCTATTACGACATCCGGACGCTCGAGGACGTCACGTCGTTCGAACGGCACGGACGCCGCTTCGTGACCGGCAATTTCGATCTGCTCGGCGAACGCCTGAACCTCGTCTCCGCGGTCGCGGACTTCGCGGAACTGCCCGGCGCACTCACCGAGATCGATGCCGTCGCCGCGAGCACGGACGGCAATGTGGTCCTCGACCTCTACCTGTCGTGGGCCGAGCCGCCCGCCGACCCGGACACCATGTCCGCCGACCTGCGCACCGCTCTGGCGGACCTCACGTCCGCCGCGACGTGCCGACGCATCACCGTCACCGCCTTCCGTGGCGTGGGTGCGGACGTGCACAAGTTCACCTTCCGCCCCGAAGCGGGTGTCCTGTCGGAGGAGACGCTGATCCGGGACATGCATCCGCTCACCGGCCAGCGACTCGACCTGTGGCGCCTCAAGAACTTCGAGGGCACCCGGCTGCCAGCTCCGGCGAACACCTACCTGTTCAACCTGACCTCCCGCGACAACCCCACCGACGAGCGACTCATCGCCCTCGCCGAGATCCGCGACATCACACCGGTCCGCAACGAGGTCGGCCAGGTCACCGGGGTTCCGGCCGCCGAGCGCGTGCTGCAGTCCTGCCTCGACGGGATCCGTCGCGCACAGGCCGCACGCGGTAGCAAGCGCAAGCTCGACGCCAACCGCGTAGTCCTGTTCGTGTGGCCGAAGATCGATGTGCCACTCGAAGACCTCGAGGCGTTCGCCCGGGTCGCGGCGCCGCTCACCGCCGGTGCCGGACTGGAAGAGATCACCGTGATGGCCCGACTTCAGAACCCGGCGGGGACGGGGTCGCAGGAGAAGGCACTGCGCTTCTCCTACCGCACCGGCAGCGGTGTGGTGGTCAAGGTGACCGATCCGCCGTCCGAACCGCTGCAGCCGCTCGACGCGTACGCGCAGAAGGTCCGCAGCTCCCGCGCGCGCGGCACCGTCTACCCGTACGAACTGGTCCCGTTGCTCACGGGACAGGACGGCAGCTTCGTCGAGCACGACCTCGACGAGGCAGGAGCCCTGGTTCCCGTCGACCGTCCGTACGGGCAGAACACCGCCGGCCTCGTGGTCGGCGTGGTCACCACCGTCACCCCGCGTCACCCGGAGGGCATGACTCGCGTTGCTCTCTTCGGTGATCCGACGAAGGCGCTGGGCACCGTCGCGAAAGCCGAATGCGCCCGGCTCGTCGCTGCCGTCGATCTCGCCGAGAAGCTGGGCGTGCCGGTCGAGTGGTTCGCACTGTCGTCCGGAGCCACCATCTCGATGGACAGCGGCACCGAGAACATGGACTGGGTGTCCCGGGGCCTGCGTCGTCTCATCACGTTCACGCAGAACGGCGGCGAGGTCAACGTGATCGTCGCGGGCATCAACGTCGGGGCGCAGCCGTACTGGAACGCTGAAGCCACAATGTTGATGCACACCAAGGGAATTCTTGTCATGACGCCCGACAGCGCCATGGTGCTCACCGGCAAGAACTCGCTCGACTACTCGGGTGGCGTCTCGGCCGAGGACAACTTCGGTATCGGCGGTTACGACCGCGTGATGGGGCCGAACGGACAGGCGCAGTACTGGGCGCCCAACCTCACCGCGGCGTGCGAGGTGCTGTTCGCGCACTACGACCACGCGTATGTTGTTCCCGGAGAACGCTTCCCGCGTCGCGCGCACACCGCAGACCCGGTGGAGCGTGACGTGCGCACCTACCCGCACGTACACCCGTCGAGCGACTTCACCACCGTCGGCGACATCTTCTCGTCCGAGACCAACCCGGAACGCAAGAAGCCGTTCGACATTCGCACGGTGATGCGCGCGCTCGTCGACCAGGATCACCCGGTACTCGAGCGGTGGGCCGACATGGCCGACGCCGACACTTCTGTGGTGTTCGACGCGCACCTCGGCGGATACCCGGTGAGCGTCATCGGTATCGAGTCCCGGGCCATCCCCCGCAAGGGCTGGTCGCCGGCCAACGGCCCCGACCAGTGGACGGCCGGAACACTGTTCCCGCAGTCGTCCAAGAAGACGGCCCGCGCCATCAACGCCGCCAGCGGCAGCCGGCCCCTGGTGGTACTGGCCAACCTGTCGGGCTTCGACGGTTCCCCCGACTCGCTGCGTCACATCCAGCTCGAGTATGGTGCCGAAATCGGCCGTGCCATAGTCAATTTCGATGGTCCGATCGTCTTCTGCGTGGTCTCCCGCTACCACGGTGGCGCATTCGTCGTGTTCTCCGGAGCACTCAACGACAACATGGAAGTCCTCGCCGTCGAAGGGTCCTTCGCGTCGGTGCTCGGTGGTGCGCCGGCCGCGGCGGTCGTGTTCACCCGCGAAGTGAATTCGCGAGTCAGCGCCGACCCGTCGATCCGGGCACTCGAGGCCGACCTGGCCGCAGCCGAGACGGACGCGCAGCAGTCGCATCTGCGGGTGGAACTGGCCGCCCAGCAGGCGACGGTGCGGAACGAGAAACTCGGCGAGGTGGCCGCGGAGTTCGAGGCGATCCACAACATTCAGCGGGCCCAGGAAGTGGGCTCGGTGGACGCCGTCATCCCCGCGGTGGAGTTGCGACCGTACATCGTCGGCGCCGTCGAGCGCGGTATGCGACGGGCGGTCGAACCCACCGGTTAGTCACTCGCTCACGACTGGCCACTCACTCACGACTGGCCACTCACTCACGACATGGAAG
>NZ_JBAQEO010000638.1:0-12785 GCF_049286785.1 Rhodococcus sp. (in: high G+C Gram-positive bacteria)
CGCGTGGGGACGTCCCGTGTTCACGGGTGGGCCGCCAGACCAGCCGGCGGCCCGAGGTGGAGTCGAAGAGGTGAATGTCGGCGGGTTCCACCCGCAGGTGCGCCGACTCGCCGACCGCTCTGCCCACCGGGCGCGCGGCGCGGACGCAGAGCGTGCTGACGCCCACCGCGACATGCACCACTTCCTCGCTGCCCAGGTTTTCGGTCGCCGTGACGACGCCACGGACCTGGGAGGTCGACGGGTCGAGGCGCAGGCGCTCGGGTCGGATACCCACGGTTACCTTTTCGCTGGTGAACGGCGTGTCCGCCGTTATCCCGAGCGGGGCGTCGACACCGTCGGCGACCACGTGAAGCCGTCCGGCCCGCTCGACCACTGTCGCTTCGAACAGGTTCATCGGCGGCGCACCCAGGAACGCGGCGACGAAGGTGGACAGGGGAGTGTCGTACAGCTCGGTGGGTGTTCCCACCTGCTCGATCCTGCCTTCGTTGAGAAGCGCTATCCGCGTCGCCATCGTCATCGCCTCGACCTGATCGTGGGTGACGTAGATGAACGTCGTACCCAGTCTCCGATGGAGGCTGATCAGCTCCGTCCGGGTCGCGCTCCGAAGCTTCGCGTCGAGGTTGGACAGCGGCTCGTCCATGAGGAAGGCTCCGGGATCGCGGACCATGGCGCGGGCGAGGGCGACCCGCTGGCGCTGTCCGCCGGAGAGTTCGGCGGGCCGTCGGTCGAGGAGTTCGCGCAGTCCGAGGGCCGAGGCGACCGAGGCGATGCGCTCGCCGATCTCCTTCTTCGGACGGCGACGCGCACGGAGCGGAAACCCGATGTTCTTCGCGATGCTGAGGTGCGGGTAGAGCGCGTAGCTCTGAAACACCATCGCCACGTCACGCTGGCGCGTGGGTTTTCGGGTGATGTCGGCATTGTCGAGCAGAATCCTTCCCGACGAGGGGTTTTCGAGTCCGGCGACCATGCGTAGCAGGGTCGACTTTCCGCAGCCGCTCGGCCCGAGCAGCACCATGAATTCGCCGTCGGCGATGTCCATGTCGATGTCCTGGACGGCGTGCGCGGTGCCGAACTGCTTCGACACCCGTTCGAGCCTTATCCCCGCCACTCGGATCTCCTCCCGTGCTGCCATGTCATGTCGTGAATGTCAGCACCCGCGAGTGACCGCGGGATGAACGGCGCTCTACCGAAGTCCTGTGGTGCTCCGGTGGCGCCTATCGCACACTGCGACGATAGGAAGGCACACGCGTGCGATCGGAGTTCCGAGTCTCGACACCACGCAGGGGTCCGGCCATTCCGGCCCGGGTGGTGGCGTCCGTCGAGTGGACGAGACGCCGGGCACGTCCACACCGGCCACACGACAACCTGGGTCGACTGCCGGTGGCCGCGGGGCCGCTGTGGCGGCACTTCGCCGCGCAGTGCTCGAGGCAGTGGGCGCCGTGATCGACGGGTCCGACGGCCGCACCGCGTCGCCCCGGCCAAAGGTGTTGATCGACACCCATGAGCGGTGGGCGTCGATCGACGACTGGGTGCGTATCGATCTGCTGCCACGACTGCCCGCTACAGCTTTGGCGGTGGTCGCGAGCCGGACGCCGGAGAGCCTCGAATATCTCCGTGCAGTCGGCGCGCCGCCGCGGATGCATGAGCGCATCTGTCAGGTGACGCCGCGAAGGTGATCGCGGTGCCGTGGGACATGTCCGTCGGCGGGGATCTCGCCTTCCCCGGGGTGCAAGGACGCCGATTCCACGGCCCACTGGACGCGGTGTGACCGGATTACCTCGCGGGTGGCGTGGGCGGGGCGTCGGCAGGAGCGAGTTGGGCGCCGATCTTCCGGAACAGCGTGTCGGCCTCGTTCTTGTACACGCCCGCGTCGTCGAACGCGGCCGGGCCATAGGTGACGGCGACGGCGATGGTGATCTTCTCCGACGGCAGGAAGGCTCCAACGGCGGCATAACCGCCGAACATCGGGTTCTGCATCAGCCAGTTGCCCGTGGTGACGATTCCGAGACCGTAGCTGTAGCCCTCCGATTGCGGGATGCACGTAGCGCATCCGGGCAGGGCGGTCGTCTTGCCACGCAGGTCTGTCGACACCATTGCCTCGTACGATTCGCGCGACAGGAGCTTGCCGGTGCCGACGGCGACTGCGGTGTCATGGAGATCGTCGATGTCGGTGGTCTGGACAGCGCCGCGGGTGATGGTCCACGACGGATTCCAATAGGTGGATTCCTCGTAGAACGGTGTGCCCGTGGAAATGCCGAGGAACTCCCGACGTTCGGAACTGAAGGCGTGCAGGACGGGTTCGGGAATGGATGCTGTCGACGCGCCGGTGGTGTTGTCCAGGCCCAGCGGACCGAGCACCTTCTCCTCCATGAGAGAGGACATCTCCTTGCCAGTGATCTTCTCGAGCGCCAGACCGAGGATGAGGTAGTTGGTATGGGCGTAGTTCCAGTTGGTCCCAGGCTCGTAGAACAGGGGCTGGGACGTGCCGTAAGCGATGAGCTCTTCGGGCGTCCAGCTTCGGAACGGCTGTGCATAAACGGCGTCGGTGAAGGCTGGATTCTGGACGTAGTCGGCATAGCCCGAGGTCATCCGCGCGAGCTGGCCGAGGGTCACACGCTCCGTGTTCGGGATGTCGGGCAGCCACTTCGACACCGTGTCTTCGAGACCGACCCGCTTCTCGTCGACCAGCTCGAGCAACAAGGTCGACACATAGGAGATGGCCACAGCGCCGTTGCGGAAGTGCATGTCCGTGGCGGCGGGCACGCCGGTCATCGACTCGCCGACAGCTTGCCTGACGATCTCTTCGCCGTCCACGGAGACGCGGACGATCACTGCCTTCAAGCGGCTCTCCGCCATGGTGTCGTGCACGATCTTCATCACCGCATCGGCCTGGGCCGGGGCGCCGGACCGAACGCCTTCCGACCCGGCCGTGACGGTGCCGGATTCCGGGGACGCCGCGTCGTTCGTCGAACCGCACCCAGCCAGGAGTCCGAGAGTGCACACCAACGGCATCATCCGACGCGTCACCCCATTCATCGCCTGAGCTTGGCAGATCCCGACCGTTCCCGGGGCCGGAATCCACCGGGCTGACGGTGTGCCGCCTCCGGCACGGCGCCGCTGCTTCCGGCCCGATGGCGCATCGGTTTCCTCCAGGCGGCGAGGCGCGGGGGTGTGGAGCGTCAGCCGAGGGCGGGCGGGTTGTTCAGGTCGCGGGCGGAGTAGGTGTCGCACGACTGGACCCGGCCGCTCTCGTAGCCGGCTACGAACCATTTCTGGCGTTGCTCGGACGAGCCGTGGGTCCAGCCTTCCGGGTTGACGCGGCCACCCGCGGAGCGCTGGATCCGGTCGTCGCCGACGGCGGAGGCCGCGGAGAGTGCGTCGTCGATGTCACTCTGGGAGAGGGGCTTCAGGAACGGGGGACCGCCATCGGGGCCGGGGAGGGTGTCGGCGTAGTGGGCCCACAGGCCCGCGTAGCAGTCGGCCTGCAGTTCGGTGCGCACCGCAGCCGATTCCGCGCCCTGGGGATCCGATTGCGCCCGTCCGATATCGCCGAGCTGGTTCTGGATGTGATGACCCACCTCGTGCGCGACGACGTATTCCTGTGCGAGGGGTCCGCTGTTGGATCCGAAACGGTCGACGAGGAGCTGGAAGAAGCTGGTGTCGAAGTAGGCCGTCGAATCGGCCGGGCAATAGAACGGGCCCACATCGCTGGTCGCGTTGCCGCAACCCGTGCTCACGGAACCGGAGAACAGTACGACGCCGGGCTGGACGTAGTCGGTTCCGGTCTGGGCGGCGAGTTCCTGTCCCCACACCGTGTCGAGGCTGCCGACGGTGAACTGCACACGGCAGTTCACGTCACGGTTGGCGTCCTCGCCGGTCTCGCAGTTCTCGAGGCTCGCGCCCTGACCTGCACCGGAGGTGTCGGTGGCCCCGCTCAGGCCGCCGAGCAGTGAGCCGGGATCGCCCCCGAGCAACAACGCGAGCACGAGGATGACGAGGCCCCCGGCGCCACCGCCGATCACAAGTTTGCCGCCGCCACCGCCACCGCCGACAGAAACCCGGCCCGACCCCATCCGGGCGCCCTCGTTGAAGGTCATGTGCTGTCGCTCTCTCTTCGGACGATCACGAGTTGGTTCCCTGAGCTTCGCACGTGTTGCGGGTGTGCGTTTCCGATCACGTCCAGTGTCTCCGTAGGATCGACGCCGACGGACAAGCCTGCTCCACCTTTTCGAAAGGAATCCCGTGCTGCGCACACATCTCGCCGGTTCATTGCGAACCGAGCACGCCCTGCAAACCGTGACCCTCACCGGTTGGGTTGCCAGGCGTCGTGATCATGGCGGGGTGATCTTCATCGACCTGAGGGACGCCTCCGGGGTGTCGCAGGTGGTCTTCCGCGAAGGTGCGGTTGCCGAGCACGCGCACCGTCTCCGGGCCGAGTACTGCGTGAAGATCACGGGCACCGTCGAGCTGCGCCCGGAGGGCAACCAGAACTTCGAGATTGCCACCGGGGCGATCGAGGTCAACGCCACTCACCTCGAGGTGCTCAACGAGAGTGCGCCGCTGCCGTTCCAGCTCGACGATCAGGCCGGCGAGGAAATCCGTCTGAAGTACCGCTACCTCGACCTGCGCCGTGAGGGACCGGGACACGCTATCCGTCTGCGGTCCAAGGTCAATGCCGCGGCACGGGCGGTCCTCGCGCACCACGAGTTCGTCGAGGTCGAGACACCGACGTTGACGCGTTCGACGCCGGAAGGCGCACGCGACTTCCTCGTGCCGGCACGCCTGCAGCCGGGCACCTTCTACGCGTTGCCGCAGAGCCCGCAGTTGTTCAAGCAGCTCCTGATGGTCGGCGGTATCGAGCGGTACTACCAGATTGCCCGCTGCTACCGCGACGAAGATTTCCGCGCGGATCGTCAGCCCGAATTCACTCAGCTCGACGTCGAGATGGCCTTCGTCGGCCAGGACGACGTGATCCTGCTGGCGGAGGAGGTGCTCGAGTCGGTCTGGAAGCTGGTCGGTCACGAGATCAGAACCCCGATTGCTCGGATGACGTACGCAGAGGCCATGCGCCGCTTCGGCTCCGACAAGCCGGACCTGCGTTTCGGCATCGAACTCGTCGAGTGCATGAAGTTCTTCGAGAACACCACTTTCCGGGTGTTCCAGGCCGAGTACGTCGGCGCTGTCGTGATGCCCGGTGGCGCGAGCCAGCCGCGTAAGCAGCTCGACGCCTGGCAGGAGTGGGCCAAGCAGCGCGGCGCCAAGGGGCTCGCGTATGTGCTGGTCGGCGAGGACGGG
The DNA here is from genome assembly GCF_049286785.1 of Rhodococcus sp. (in: high G+C Gram-positive bacteria). Taxonomy (GTDB): domain Bacteria; phylum Actinomycetota; class Actinomycetes; order Mycobacteriales; family Mycobacteriaceae; genus Rhodococcus_F. The sequence goes on from NZ_JBAQEO010000638.1 coordinate 5,296, forward strand.
ACGCTCGGGGGACCCGTGGCGAAGAACCTCACCGACACCGAGCGTGACGGCCTCGCCGCGCACGTCGGCGCGAAGCCCGGCGACTGCATCTTCTTTGCCGCCGGTGCCACCAAGCCGATGCGTGCGCTCCTCGGTGCGGCCCGCGGCGAAATCGCCCGTAAGCAGGACCTGATCGATCCGGATGCGTGGGCTTTCGTCTGGATCGTCGACGCGCCACTGTTCGAGCCGACCGCCGACGCCACCGCCGGCGGCGACGTCGCTCTCGGCTACAGCGCATGGACGGCCGTGCACCACGCCTTCACCTCCCCCAAGCCGGAGTCGATCGAGACATTCGACACCGATCCGGGTTCGGCATTGGCATACGCCTACGACATCGTGTGCAACGGCAACGAGATCGGTGGCGGCAGTATCCGTATCCACCGCAGGGACATCCAGGAGCGGGTGTTCAAGGTGATGGGAATCTCGCATGAGGAGGCCGAGGAGAAGTTCGGCTTCCTGCTCGACGCCTTCGCATACGGTGCACCGCCGCATGGCGGCATCGCGTTCGGCTGGGACCGTATCACCGCGCTGCTCGCCGGCGTCGACTCGATTCGCGAAGTCATCGCGTTCCCGAAGTCCGGCGGCGGGGTCGACCCGCTGACGGACGCGCCGACCCCGATCACCGACCTGCAGCGGAAGGAGTCCGGAATCGACGCGGCGCCGGAGCCGAGGCCGGAACTTCCCGAACCCGCGGGCAAGTGGAAGAAGGCAGAGTAGGGAATTCTCCCGGCCCCGATGGGATCACCGGACGACAATTACCGGATGATTCGGACTGCCGGATGATTCGGACTGCCGGATGATCCGCAACGGCCGGGGGACGCGATGCTGCATCTGCGAGTGATCTGCCCCGTCGACCGCACCGACGACGTGGTCGGTGTCCTCGGCGCCGCGTCGGGCGCCACTCACGTGGTGGTTCTGCGCGGCGTCGCGGTCGAACCGGCCGGGGACTCGGTGCAGGCGGATGTCGCCCGGGAATCGGCCAACGAGGTGATCGATGCGCTCGAGGCGCTGGGTATCGCGCGCACCGGGGCGATCATGGTCGAATCTGTCGACACCGTGCTGTCCAAGGCGGCACACAGGGCCGAGAAGATGGCTCCGGGCGACCCGGCGGACAGCGTCGTCTGGGAGGAGTTGATCAGCCGGACGCGTGAGGAGTCGACGCTGAACGGCACTTTCCTCGCCTTCCTCACCATCGCGTGCCTGCTCGCGGCGGTAGGCGTTGTCACCGATTCGCCGGTCACGATCGTCGGGGCCATGGTCGTCGGCCCCGAGTTCGGGCCGCTCGCTGCGCTGGCGGTCGCGGTGTCCCGCCGCAAACTCGGACTCGCGCGTCGATCGCTGATCGCGCTGCTGATCGGCTTTCCGTTCGCGATGGTGAGCACCCTTCTCGTGACACTTCTTCTCGAGCGTGCCGGATGGATGGATATCGAGAGCCTCGAGTCGCTGGATCAGGTCGACTACATCTATCGAGTCGGGGCACTGTCGTTTCTCGTGTCACTTCTCGCGGGCGCGGCGGGGATGCTCGCGCTGGTGTCCTCGAAGTCGGCTGCGCTCGTCGGCGTGTTCATCTCCGTCACCACCGTGCCCGCGGCAGGGTTCGCCGTGGTCGCGGTCACCGTCGGCGAGTGGCGGATCGCGGCTCTGTCCGTGTGCCAGCTGGGAGTGAACATCGTGGGTATCGTCGTGGCGGGCGTGTTCGTCCTGGCGGTGAGACTGCGGCGCGGAACCGACCCCGGGCGCCTTCTCGCGCAGGCCCGGAGCCGCCGCGGGGCTCCTCCGGACCGGAGGCGTCGATGACCGTCCTGCCGCACGACGGCGCCGGATACGACGAACTCTTCGACCAGGACGGCGGGGTCCGTGAGTCGTGGAAAGAACTCGCCGAGGACTTCATGAACGCGGATCGGGATTCCGTGCGCCGGTTGCAGTCCCGCATCCGACTGCTGGTCGACAATCACGGAATCACCCCCGACGACGACGGTGTCGGAGCTCCGTCGATCCCCGCGCGCTGGAAGATCGATGCGGTGCCGCTGGTGGTCGCCGCCGACGAGTGGGATCGACTCGAAGCCGGATTCGTCCAGCGTTCGCGGCTCCTCGACGCGATACTCACCGACCTGTACGGACCGATGACGCTGGTGCGCAGCGGAGCGATTCCCGCCCGCATCGTCTTCGGACATGCGGGGTATGTCCGGGCTGCGCACGGCATCACAGTTCCCGGCCGCCATCAACTGTTCTTCCACGGTCTCGATATCGCTCGCGCAGAGGACGGCACCTTCCGTGCGGTGCGTGATCACACACAATCACCGGCAGGCGCGGGTTACGCCATGGCCAATCGCCGGGTGATGGCCCGGGCCCTGCCTGGCATGTACGAGAAGGTGGGACCGCGGCCACTGTCGTCGTTCGTACAGTCGATGCGCCTCGCTGCGGCAGAGGCGGCACCGGCCGGCACCGAGGACCCCTTGGTGGTGGTGCTCAGTCCCCACACCCGGTCCGGGGCGGCATTCGATCAGGCCTACCTCGCCACGTTGCTGGGTTTCCCGCTCGTCGAAAGCGCCGACCTCGTCGTTCGCGACGGATACGTGTGGATGCGTTCTCTCGGCAATCTCGAACGCGTCGACGTCATCGTGCGCCGCGTGGACGCCGAACTGGTGGATCCACTCGATCTCCGGCCGTCGTCGCGATCGGGTGTGGTCGGACTGGTGGAGGTGCTGCGCCGGGGAGCGGTCACCGTGGTGAACACCCTGGGCAGCGGCGTACTCGAGAGTCCCGCGCTGCCGCGGTGGCTTCCCGGCCTGTGCCGTCATCTGCTGGGCGAGGATCTGCTTCTTCCGTCGGCTCCGAGCTTCTGGGGCGGGGATCGCTCGGAGTTGTCACATCTGCTGGTGAATGCGGAGGCGATGGTGTTCCGCACTGTGCGAGGCGGTCCGCCCATCGTCCCGGCGGAACTGGGTGCTGCGGAACGTGAGAATCTGCTCGATCTCGTCCGAGCCGAGCCCGAACGCTGGGTGGGACAGACGACAGTGGACCCGGCGTACGCTCCGACAGCCGGTGACTCGGGACGCATCGACCTCGCGCCGGCAGGTGTGCGACTCTTCGGTGTCGCCCAGCGGGTCGGATTCACGCCGATGCCGGGGGGTCTGGGTATCGCGGTGGCGCCGGCTGTACGGGCCGAGCGAGTCCGCTCCGGGGCCAAGGACGTCTGGATCCGACTCGAGCAGCGTGTCGCCTCCACGGACACGCGCGAGGGTGGCGAACGCGAGAGCGACCAACTTCCCACCTACGCAACCACCACGACCGATCTGACGATCTCACCGCGCGTCCTCACCGAACTGTTCTGGATGGGCAGGTTCGCCGAACGCGCCGAGGGGATGGCCCGGTTGATGATGGCGGTCGGGGAGAAGTACCGCGACTACAGCCTGCGGCCCTGGCAGGCAGGCGGCGAATCCCTGCCGATCCTCCTCGAGACCGTCGTCGCCGTCGGCGCCGCCGATTCCACACGCCCACTCCAGGACGGTTCGGACGGGTACCTGGAGGGCAGGCCGGACCTGGCCGGGGCTCTGCGCAGGGTGCAGACGGAGTTCCATGCATTGACGGGAGACGCGGGGTTGGAGGGTTCACTCGCCCACTCGATGAAGGGTGTGGAACAGGCTGCGCGGGCGGTGCGCGGACAGTTGTCCGGCGACATCTGGGCGGTACTCGGCATGGTCGAGCGCGCACTCGGCCAGGTGGACGGTGACGTCGGCGACGGATCCCTGCTGTGGGAAGCGCAGTCAGCGGTGCTCGCCGGCACCCTCGCGCTGTCGGGTATCGCGGCGGAATCCCTCGTCCGGGACACCGGCTGGCACGTCATGGGGATCGGCAAGCGCATCGAACGGGCATCGACCCTCACCACCCTGGTGGCGTCGATCCTCCGGCACCGGGCGGGCAGCGCGACCGAGCGGGCGTTGATCGAGTCGCTGCTCGTCGCGACGGAGAGCGCAGTGGTGTACCGCCGGCGCAATCGCACGTTCCGCCCGGCCGCTGTTGCCGAGTTGCTGCTGTTCGACCTGCGCAACCCGCGGTCGCTGGCCTTTCAACTCGACGCCCTGCGCAGCCATCTGGCAGCACTGCCCGACGCGTCGGGGTCGTCGACGGCCGAGAGGCTGGTCGACGACATGATCAACATCGTCCGGCGTGCGGACCCTGTGCGACTCGAGGCGGTCGACGCCACCGGAACGCGGGAGAACCTGGGCAAGCTGACGACCGAGGTTCACGGACAGCTCCGGGAATTGTCCGAGGTGATGCTGAAAGGGCAACTGTCGCTCCCGGGCGGAACGCAGCCGTTGTGGGGCAGCGCGACCGTGTGGACGTCGACGTCCGCCGGCGAGTCGGGCGGGGTGCCGGCGTGACCGATCGACGACGGATCGAGGGGGAGGGGGGCGGGCGGCCGGTGCCGCGCCGGTTCCGGATCACGCACCGCACCACCTACACGTACTCGGATCCGGTGTCGTCCTCGTACGGGCGGGGGTTCCTGCTGCCGAGAGACACCGAGGAACAACACTGTGTCGCCGCCAGCGTGGCCATCTCACCGGCACCGTCGGACCGGTCCACCGGTACCGACGTCTACGGCAACCGGGACCTGTATTTCCAGGTGAACACTGCACACGACACGTTGGTCGTGACGGCGGAGTCGGAAGTCGAGGTGTACGGACCCGACCGGCGCCGCCTCGACATCGCCCCCGCCAACTCGCCGTGGGAGCTGTCGCGGCCGCTCGGCACGGACGGGGCGATGGCTCAGGAGTTCGTCCTGGACCTCGAACCGCCCGAGATCGCGGACGCGGTCCGCGACTATGCGGCCCCGAGTTTCGCCCCGGAACGTCCTCTGGCCGAGGCGGTCATAGATCTCACCAGCCGGATCTACCGCGACTTCCGATACTTGTCCGGTTCCACCTCGGTGTCGACGAAGGTCGCGGAAGTGCTCGAGAAGAGGTCGGGCGTCTGCCAGGATTTCGCCCGTCTCGCGATCGCCTGCCTGCGGTCCCGCGGACTGGCCGCACGCTACGTGTCCGGTTACCTCGCGACCACTCCGCCGCCGGGAAAGGAGCGGATGATCGGCGTCGACGCAACGCACGCCTGGGCCGCGGTCTGGATGCCCGGCGACCGATGGCTCGCATTCGATCCCACCAACGACCAACTGGTCGACGAGCGCTACACCGTGCTCGCCTGGGGGCGCGATTACGCCGACATACCTCCCCTCCGCGGAGTGATATACACAGAGGCACGAAACAGCACCATTGCGGTGTCGGTTGATGTCGCACCGGTCGAAGCGACCCCGGTGGACCAGCAGAAATGCTGAAATGCACCCGAGTGCTCGGTGGGTACTTTGCGGAGGAGTCGATGATCCGCGTCACTAACAGGTAAGTTGGACGGCGATGACTGCAATACTGGCCGACCCCGTTTCAGAGGTAGTTGCCGCAGCCGAAAAGCTGCTCACACGTCGTACGGGGGCACCCGTGACACTTGTGGACCCCGTTGATCTCGGTGGCAGCGGACGTACCATCGTGCTCCGCGTACGCGTCGCCGAGAATCCGTTTTCGCTCCCGCGGACCTTGGTGATCAAGCAGGTCCGCGAGGCATCTCGGGGGCCCGGATCACGGGCGGTCGACGCCGATGATCCCAGCGCCGACGGGGAGAGCGCATTCCTCAGGGAGGCCGTCTCGTACCAGTTCGCCACCGCGCTGGCGACGGAGAGCCGGCCGGGCGCCTCGCTTCTCGCGTCCGACCTGGAAGCCCGACTGCTGGTGCTGACCGACCTCGGTGATTCCACCCCGATCAGCGCGCTGCTCGAGCACTCCGACTCCGACACGGTCACCAACACCCTTATGGCCATGGCACAGGCGCTCGGCCGGATGCACGCCGCGACTGTGGGCCGCGAAGAGGACTTCACCGCTCTGCTCCGGCGAGCCGAGGTGACGCATTACGGAAACACCGTGACCGCTCAGGTCGGACGGGCCGTCGAGCGGGTCCCCGGCATGTTGTCGTCGATCCTCGGTATCGAGGTCTCGGCGGACATCACCGACGAGGTACTCCGAGGAGCGAAGCTTTTCGAAAGTCGCAGATTCCGTGCTTTCAGCCCCTCCGATCTGTGTCCCGACAACATCATCGTCAACGACGAGGGTGTCCGCTTCCTCGACTACGAGTGGGGCGGCTTCCGTGATGCGATGCTCGACATCGCTTACGCGCTCGTGTCGTTCCCGGGATGCTTGTGCAGCATCGAACTGTCGGAGGACCGGGCGCAGGCGATGATCGAGGCCTGGCGTGCCGAGGTCGTGGGGATGTGGCCCGCGCTGGCGGACGACAACGTACTGGCGTCGCGCATGGTCGAGGCCCAGCTGATCTGGGTGTGGCTCAGCACCTACCTGTTCCTGCCGGTCAACCACTCACGCATTGCCGCCGTCCGTGAGCACCAGCTGTCCGTACCACGGTCGGTGGCGTTGACTCAGCGATGGGACAAGCTGGCCCGTTCGGCGGACCGCGCCGGGAACGCCGTGGTCGCCGAGCACGCCCGCGCAGTGGCGGACGCTCTCCGGCGGACCGTGGTCGGTTAGCGCCGGCGCCCAGCTCGGATGACCGGCTCGACGGACGGTACGACGCGTCCTCCCCCGGAAGCCACGACATATCCGGTGGCCCGGTGCGCGTCCGGCACCGGGTCGGCGGGGTCGTCCGGACGGAATCAGTAGAATTCAGCGATCCCTGGGCGAACGCGCTGTCACGGCGCCCGGGTAGCGTCGAACCTGTGAGCGATCTTTTCGGTTCGGACGAGGACGAGTCGGCAGGTCTCTTCGAGACCGCGGAAGCAACCGAGGCGGCAGCCGCCACGCCGGTGGGCGTGCCGGCGAATCCGAACGCTCCGCTCGCCGTCCGCATGCGGCCCCGCACCCTGGGCGAGGTGGTCGGTCAGCAACATCTTCTGGGGCCGGGGGCACCGCTGCGCCGTCTCGTCGAGGGGTCAGGCGCGGCGTCCGTGCTTCTCTACGGGCCGCCCGGTACGGGTAAGACCACTCTGGCGTCTCTGATCTCCGGGGCCACGGGCCGTCGCTTCGAGGCGCTGTCCGCGCTCTCCGCCGGAGTGAAGGAAGTGCGCGGTGTCATCGACCTGGCGCGACGCCGGTTGCTCGGGGGGGAACAGACGGTGCTGTTCATCGACGAGGTGCACCGATTCTCGAAGACCCAGCAGGACGCGCTGCTGGCAGCGGTCGAGAACCGCATCGTGCTGCTGGTCGCCGCGACCACGGAGAACCCCTCGTTCTCGGTGGTGTCGCCTCTGCTGTCCCGATCACTCGTGCTGCAACTGCAGTCGCTGACTGCCGACGACATCGAAGAGCTCCTCGAGCGGGCCCGCACCGACGAGCGGGGTCTGGGCGGGGAGATCGAGATCGCGGGCGATGCGATGGACCACCTCGTGCGGTTGGCGG
>NZ_JBAQEO010000639.1:0-3919 GCF_049286785.1 Rhodococcus sp. (in: high G+C Gram-positive bacteria)
CTCTTCCGAGTAGTTCTTGCGTGACATGACTGAAGATCATCTCGCTTCCCCAGCAGGTGCTGGATTCAGCGTGTCCAAGAACCGGGGTCAAGGCCCGGCATCCGGGGCCGGGCGAACCGGTCGGCGCGGCAGTGCGTCGCCGTGCCGCCCACGAACTGGGCCTGACGATCGACGAGCCGGTGTGTGTACTACCGGAGTTCCGGTATCGCGCCGTCGCCGCCGACGGCATCGTGGAAAACGAAATCTGCCCGGTGTTCTGTGCCCGCACCGACGGTGTGGTGGAGGCCGCCGCGGCGGAGGTGATGGAGTGGCGCTGGGCATCATGGTCCGAACTGTGCGTGGGTGCGACGTTGTCGTGGCCGATCAGCCCGTGGGCGGCGGCTCAGATTCCACTGCTGGACGCGAGCGGCATCGGCATCTTCACCCGAGACGGAGTGTGAGATGGATTCATGGCATTACCTGTTTGCCTTGGTGGCCTGCCTGATCGTGACGGCACCGCTCGAATGGTGCGGCGCCCGTGTCTACCGGCGGCCGGCCCGTGCCGTGCGAGCCATCGTGCCGGTGGCCCTGCTGTTCCTGGTCTGGGATGTGCTAGCGATCGCTGCCGGAGTGTGGAGCTTCAATCCTCGCTATGTGACCGGGGTCGAACTACCGGGGCGGATCCCTGTCGAGGAAGTGTTGTTCTTTGTTGTGGTTCCGCTGTGTGCCCTGCTCACCTATGGCACCGTCGAGTCCCTGCTGCAACGGATCCCGTGGCACGGGCGGACGCGGCGGGCCGGGCAGGTGGGACGATGACCGGGCTCGGCTACACGCTGCCCGCCCTGGCCGCGGTCATCATCGTGTGTACTGCCGAGATGACGGTGCTGCATACCGGTTTGTTCCGGCGGCCCGGGTACTGGCTGAGCATGGTGATCGTGCTCGGTTTCCAGATTCCGGTCGACGGCTGGCTGACCAAGCTCGATGCCCCGATCGTGGTGTACGACGCCGACCACATCAGCGGAGTGCGGTTCCCCCTCGATATCCCGGTCGAGGATTTCCTGTTCGGGTTCGCGTTGGTGACAGCGGTGTTGCTGGCGTGGGAGCCCAGGCGGCGCCGACGTGCCGGAAGGAAGGAACCGATGTGATGACCATCGACCCCCGCCGCACCCGGCATCCCGCGCCACCGGGAATCCCCGACGCCGGGCGGCGTGCAACGCGCCCACACGTGGTGGTCGTCGGTGCCGGTGTAGCCGGGCTCGCCGCCGCGACCGGGCTCGCCGAACGCGGCGTCACCGTCGACGTCGTCGAGCGTGAACACTACCTCGGCGGGCGCGTCGGCGGCTGGACCGACCACCTCACCGACGGCAGCACTGTTGCGATGAACCGCGGATTCCATGCGTTCTTCCGGCAGTACTACAACCTGCGGGCACTGTTGCGCCGCCCCGACCCGGAACTGCGCCGATTGACCCCGCTCGACGACTACCCGCTGATCGACGCACACGGTCGACGCGACAGTTTTCGTGGCCTGCCCCGCACCCCACCCTGGAACGCGCTCGCTTTCGCACTGCGCAGCCCCACCTTCCGGGTGCGCGACCTGGCGAGCATCGACACCCGCGCCGCAGCCCCGCTGGCGGCGGTGTCGGTCCCCGACAACTACCACCGACTCGATCACCTCGACGCCGATACCTTCCTGCAGAACATCAACTTCCCCGACGCGGCCCGGCATCTCGCGTTCGCGGTGTTCTCACGCAGCTTCTTCTCAGAACCGTCGCACATGTCCGCGGCAGAACTGGCCATGATGTTCCACATCTACTTCCTGGGCTCGCGTGAGGGTCTCCTCTTCGACGTAGCCGACTCCAACTTCGACGACCTGTGGACACCACTGCGGGAATACTTGACGAGTCCCGGGGTCCGCCACCGCACCGGCACCGTGCACTTTCACACCGGCGTCGCCATCACCGCCATCGACACCGGCGGGAAGGCACCGTTCCGGCTCTACGACACCACCGGCGCCTGGCTGGACGCCGACGCGGTCGTGTTAGCCACCGACACGACAGCGCTTCAGCTCATCGTGGCTGCCTCTCCCTCCCTCGGGGACACGGACTGGCAAGCCCGAGTTCGAGACATCGGCCGCGCACCCCCCTTTCTCGTACACCGGCTCTGGCTCGATCGGCCCGTCGCCGAAGACCGGCCGGCCTTTCTCGGCACCGGCAACCTGGGCCCGCTCGACAACATCAGCGTCCTGAACCGCTACGAACACCAAGCCGCCGACTGGGCCCGCCGCCACAGCGGCTCCGTCATCGAACTGCACGCCTACGCCCTGCCCGAGACCGCCGACCCGGCACCAGCCGCCGACCTGCGGATGCGGATGCTGGCGCGGCTGCACGCCATCTATCCCGAGACCGCGGCGGCCCGCATCATCGACGAACGGCTGCAGTATCGCCGTGACTGCCCCCGGTTCGGGCCCGGCGACTTCGCACGCCGACCCGGGGTCACCACCCCGAACCGCGGGCTGGTTCTGGCCGGTGACGGGATTCGTATCGACCTGCCGGTGGCACTGATGGAACGTGCCGCCACCACCGGCTGGTCGGCCGCGAACCACCTGCTCGCCCAGTGGGACGTCACCGGACACGAGCTGTACACCGTGCCCATCCGAGGCCGATCAGCCTTGCTACGCCGACTCGCCACCCGAGAAAGCCGCACAACATGAGCATTCTGGATCCGCTGTATGCGCGGTGGCCACACACGTGGCCGCTGCAACCGGTCACGCCGACCCGATGGGATGGACAACAACCCACCTACCGAGCTGCCGACCCCCGCTTGATCGCGGCGATCCTCGATCGCACGCAACGGCGCCCCTCCGGTAACTGGTACGTCTTCGGCGCCAGCAGCGCCGTCCGCACCGACAGACCCTTCGCGGCCACCGTCGCCGGTGTCGAACTCGTCGCCTGGCGCGACTCCCACCATGTCCTGCATGTCGGGCCCGGCGCCTGCCCGCACCTCGGGGCACCTCTGGCCTCGGCCGCAGTGCACTGCGGTGCCCGGGTCTGCCGCTGGCACGGACTGCGCATCGATGCCCGCGGCGGGCCAAATTGGACTCCGTTTCCCAGCCACGACGACGGAGTGCTGGTGTGGGTTCGCCTCGACCGCATCGGCAACGAACCACCCCTGACCGCGCCGCTCGTCGCCGCGCGCCCGCCCGCCCGGTCACACCTGGCGGCGGTGGCAACCCTCACCGGAATCTGCGAACCGGCCGACATCATCGCGAACCGTCTCGACCCCTGGCACGGTGCCTGGTTCCACCCCTACTCGTTCACCCACCTCGAGGTACTCGACGCACCCGGCCGAAACGTCACCGACCACGACAACGACCGATTCGTGGTCGCTGTGACCTTTCGGCTCGGCGGGCGCCTCGGCGTCCCGGTCCACGCCGAATTCACCAGTCCCGACCCCCGCACGGTCGTTATGCGGATCATCGACGGCGAAGGCGCCGGAAGTGTCGTGGAAACCCACGCCACACCCCTTGGCCCCGGTTCCGACGGTCGTCCACGGACCGCCGTCATCGAAGCCGTCATCGCCGATTCGCCCCGGCGCGGTTTCGTCGTCGCACGCCACGCGTCCCGCGCCGTCGCTCCTCTGCTGCGCCGCGCCGCCACCCGACTGTGGCGCGACGACCTCGCCTACGCCGAACGGCGCTACCAGCAACGCACCCGGAAGAGCGCCTGATTGCCGGAGGACTCCATGGCTCGTTATCTCTTGGGCGCCAGTCCCATACCCGGACACGTGCTACCCATGCTGCGCATCGGTGCCGATCTACGCCGCCGAGGCCACATGGTGGAACTGCTGACCAGTTCGGACTTTCACGACCTGGGGCCTTACCCCCGGCTTGTGGACACGGGTGGTGGATTACGCGGCGGATGCCAGCGTAGCGGTGTAGAGG
>NZ_JBAQEO010000640.1:0-4992 GCF_049286785.1 Rhodococcus sp. (in: high G+C Gram-positive bacteria)
GGGCGCCTTGAAGCCGGCCGCTGTGTGCGGCGCATACACCGCCTCGGTGCCCGTGACCTCGATCCAGCCGGTGTTCTGGCGCGACTCGAGTCCTGCGAGTTGGTGCCCGTAGTCGTGGGCGAGCAGGCCGGCGCGGCGGCCACCCTGAGGCACACCGGCAGGCACAGCCATGCGGATACCCTCGCGGCTCGCCCCGGTCACCTCGACGGGCACGACGGCCGGATAGCCGTCCGCCTGCCGGTAGGCCAGCAGCCGGTACGGCAATTTTCTCGCGCGCTCACCGCACTTCACCGCATCGCTGCGCGGGCCGGTGCCCTTCTTCGGCGGCGCCTGAGGTGCCGCTTCGGTGTCCGGTAGCGGCATGCCGAAAACCTCGGGCTCACCCAGCGCGTTCAGGTCTGGCCAGGCGACAGCCCGGGTGACGGCCACCGTCACCACCACTCGGTCGGCGTAATACGCGTTCAGCCAGCGGTCCCAGAACAACACACCCCGGCGCGGCTCACCCAGGTACGGCACCGAACGTCGGCCGATCCTCTCGACCAGTTCCCGGTCGGGGTGGGGATCGAAGGACGCGTCACCCTGCACGAGCACATAACGATGGTTGTTACCGTCCCCGATGCCGTGCTTGCGCGCGTGATAGGCCAACGCCACCCTCGGATCGTCCTTGATGCGCTCGAGCTTGCGGCCGAAACCGAGCGAAGTGGTGAAGCCGACCGTGCCCTGCTCGCGGTCGCGCAACCCGATCGGCGATACCGCGGTCACCACCGCACCTCCTGCGGACGTGACAACGCCGAGACCGCAGGTGAGATCTCCGACGATGACGTCGTCGACCTCGTCCGACCAGGTAACCGGCACAGAAAATTCTAGCTGCGGCCGTCAGCGTTTCGTCCGAGAACAGCCTCTGTCGATGAAACTCCGGCGGCCACCGTGCGAGATCGAGCATCGGGGTCGCGGACACGCCCAACAGAAGAGCAACAGAGGCTCACAGACCCTCCGGCCGAGGGGCGGCCTGTGCGCCGTCGCGGCCCTCATCTCGCTCGCCATCGGCGAAACCTCCCCACGCGGGCGCACCGGTTCCTAGAATCGAAATATGGCAGCTCACCGCGTAACGGACGAGGTCATCGACCAGTCCAAGATCGATAATCGGGCTCCTTCGGTAGCCGCGCTGTTCCTCGAACGAGTGGCGCAATCACCGAACCACGAGGCGTTCCGTTTCGTGGACAGCAAGAACGGAGAAACGTGGACCAGCGTCACGTGGTCCGAAGCAGGCGAACGCGTCCGCAAACTCGCCGCCGGCCTCATCGCCCTCGGTGTCGAACCGGAGCAGCGCGTGGCGCTGGCCTCCTCCACCCGGTACGAGTGGATCCTCGCCGACCTCGCGGTGATGTGCGCCGGTGCGGCCACCACCACGGTGTATCCCACGAGCACCACCGCGGATGTCGCCTACATCGTCGCCAACTCGGACAGCCGTGTCGTCTTCGCCGAGGACCACGTTCAGCTGGACAAGCTTCGCGAACGTCGCAGCGAACTCCCCGAAGTGGACAAGGTGATTCTCATCGACGGGAATCCTCCCGAAGGTGACGACTGGGTGATCAGCTTCGCCAAGCTCGAAGACCTCGGGGATGAACTGCTCGACCACAAACCCGACGTCGTCGACCAGCGGATCGACGCCATCAAACCGGACGACCTGGCCACCCTGATCTACACATCGGGGACCACGGGCAGGCCGAAGGGCGTCCGGCTGCCGCACTCGGCATGGACGTACCTGGCGGCCGCGATCGACTCCGTCGACATCCTCGATCCCGAGGATCTCCAGTATCTGTGGCTGCCACTGTCACACGTGTTCGGAAAGATCCTGCTCACCCTGCCGCTGCAGATCGGCATGCCCACCGCCGTGGACGGGCGAGTCGACAAGATCGTCGAGAATCTGGCGGTGGTGCGACCCACGTTCATGGGTGCGGCGCCCCGGATCTTCGAGAAGGCGCATGCGCGCATCGTCACGATGGTGCACGAGGAAGGCGGCGTGAAAGCCAAGATCTTCGATTGGGCCATCGGTGTCGGACTCGCGGTATCCAAGGCCAAGCAGGCGGGCAAGCAACCATCCTTCCTGCTGTCCATCCAGCATGCCATCGCAGACCGGTTGGTATTCAAAACCATTCGGGAGCGTTTCGGCGGACGGCTGAAGTTCTTCATTTCGGGATCGGCGCCACTCAACCCCGACGTCGCGCAGTGGTTCGACGCCGTCGGCATCGTCGTTCTCGAAGGCTACGGGCTGTCCGAGACGAGCGCCGCGTCGTTCGTCAATCGTCCGTCCGCGTACAAGTTCGGCACCGTGGGCTGGCCCATCCCACACACCGACGTGAAGATCGCCGACGACGGTGAGATCCTGCTCAAGGGGCCCGGGGTGATGAGTGGGTATCACGACAACCCCGAGGCCACCGCCGAGTCGTTCACCGATGACGGCTGGTTCCGCACCGGCGACATCGGGGATGTCGACGAGTACGGATTCCTGAAGATCACGGACCGCAAGAAGGACATGTTCAAGACGTCCAACGGCAAGTACGTTGCTCCCTCGGCCATTTCGGCCACGTTCAAAGGCATCTGCCCGTACGTCGGCGAAATCATCGTCGACGGCGAAGGCAAGTCGTACTGTGTGGCGCTCATCAGCCTCGACGGCGAGTCGATCCACGAATGGGCCGCGCAACACGGTATGGGTGACAAGTCGTTCGCCGAGATCGCGAATGCGCAGGAGACGCGCAACATGATCGGCGGATACGTCGAGGAACTCAACGCCGGACTGAACAGCTGGGAGCAGATCAAGAAGTTCCGCATCCTCGACCGTGAACTGACCGTCGAGAACGGTGAAATCACGCCGAGCATGAAACTCAAGCGCAAGGTTGTGATGAAGAACTTCTCCGACGAGCTCGCCGATCTCTACACCTGACTTGACCCTCACGCGACGTCAGGCTGCACGCTGAAGAATGTGAGCGAGAGACACACTGTGGGCGTGGTCGCCAAGCTGATCGGCGTGAGCGTGCGAACGTTGCACCACTACGACGAGATCGGCCTGGTGACGCCGTCCGACCGCACCCTCAGCGGGTTCTTCGACGGCAACACGAGTTGCTGAAGGGGCGGATCGATCGCTTACGCCAGATGGCTACGGCCGTGGAGAAGATGATGGAGGTGAAAACGATGGGCATGCAATTGACACCCGAAGAACAGAACGAGATTTTCGGCGACAACTGGCTCGGTGAGGAATACGCCGCCGAAGCGCAGGAACGCTGGGGAGAGGGTGACGCGTGGAAGCAGTCCCAACAGCGGACCGCGAAATTCGACAAGCAGGACTGGGCGAGAATCAAGGCCGAAACAGACGCGTTCGAGGCGAAACTCGCCGCGGCACTGGCCGAGGGAGTCGAGGCCGGATCGGAGCGGGCCGACGCCCTCGCCGAGCAACACCGCGCGAGCATCGCCCAGTTCTACGACTGCGACCAGGACATGCAGGTGAACCTCGCCGAAATGTACCTGGCCGACGAGCGGTTCCGCAGTCACTACGACGATGTAGCTCCCGGTCTGGCGCAATTTGTCCGAGACATCATCGTCGCGAATGCTCGCCGGCAGTAGACAGCGGCAGAGCAGAACAGCGGGCAGCAGCAGAACAGCGGCAGCAGTGGATCAGTACGGGTGGCGGTCGGGCTTGTCGGACCACGCCTTGTAAGCCTGCGCTCCGAGATCCGGCCGGAACTGCTCGATCTTGATACGCCGCTGTTCGAACGGCAGAGTGAAATCTTCGTACTGGAAGGCGTCGTCGAACCCGATCGCGCTGGTGGCATCCAGGTCGTTCGCGAAATGCACGGCATCGAGTCGTGCCCAATAGATGGCGCTCATACACATCGGGCACGGCGCCCCACTGATGTAGATTTCCATCCCCATCAGCATTTTCGCCCGCTCCGGCACCTTGTCGGCCGAACCCTCGGGGCGGGGAACCAATTCCAGCGTCGTATCTTCGCGACGATCCTTCGCGATCGACGGCGCCTCCGTGTTGAGAACCTGCACCGCCTTGCGGATCGTTTCGATCTCGGCGTGAGCGGTGATGTCACCAGTCAGGAGGACACGATTCTGCCCACGCGCAATGATCTCGCCCTTCCGGGTGATGACCGCGCCGAAAGGTCCGCCCCAGTCGTTCACAACCGATTCCTCGGCCAGCCGGCAAGCCTCTGCCATCAGTTCCTCAGGTGTCACGTCTTCAGAGCCCCGATCTGCGAATGCGTCGTCCGGCATCGAGTTGTGGAGGAAAGTATGCCCTTCCCGCGAAGGTCATGCCGGGTATCGGCTCTATCCTGATGGTATGTCCGATACGCAACGCCCCAACTTCGCCCAGTACCTCGGGTATCTCACCGGCCGTACCCTGCCGGATTCCATGCAGGACTGGGTACGCAACGACCTCGTCGGGCCCGGCGCATCCATCCGTTACGTACTCCGATTCATGCTCCCCGTCGTTGCGGTGCTTCTCCTTTTCCTTCTCATTCCGGGACCGATCTGGATCCCGCTGGCGATGATGGCTCTCCTCCTGCTGCCGCTGCTGTACTTCGCGGTGGCGCTGATGAACATCTACCGTCGCCACCGCCTCCTCAGCCACGGCCTCGATCCCGATCTCCTGAACGAGAAGGCCCAACGTCGCGCCGACCGCACGCGGGAGGACTACGAAACGCGCCACGGGCGTACCCTCCGCTGACTTCCGGAGCGTGATGCAGCACACGTGAGCGACCGATAAGTAGTGAGTTAAAGTGGCGGCGTCCGAGTGGGTACCCCCACGAACCGCCGGTGCCATGGGCGCAGCGCAGGTTCCGAGCCTCGACGGGAAGAGCACATCCAGATGTCAGTCACAGATTCGGCCGCCACGCCCGATATTCACACGACCGCGGGCAAGCTCGCCGACCTGCGGGAACGTCAGGCACAGGCACAGCACCCGAGCGGGGAAGCCGCCGTCGAGAG
>NZ_JBAQEO010000641.1:0-13937 GCF_049286785.1 Rhodococcus sp. (in: high G+C Gram-positive bacteria)
GACAGCCCACGGAGGTCGGCGAGCCCCTGCTCGGTGACCACCACCTGGGTGTCGTGCTCGGTGTGGTCGACGTGCGGGACCATCGGGACGATCGACGAGATCGCTCCGTTCTTCGCCGTGGACGGGCTGAGGAACATCGACAGGTAGCCGTTGCGGGCGAAGTCGCCGGAGCCGCCGATGCCGTTCATGATCTTGGTGCCCATGACGTGGGTGGAGTTGACGTTGCCGTAGATGTCGGCCTCGAGCATCCCGTTCATGGCGATGATTCCGAGTCGCCGGACGATCTCCGGGTGGTTGCTGATCTCCTGCGGGCGCAGCACGATGTGCTCGCGGTAGAACTCGATGTCCGAGACCAGTTCGTCGATTCCTGCTTTGCTCAGTGCCAGTGCGGTCGCCGACGCCTGCGCGACGGTGCCGGTCTTGATCAGGTGCAGCATGCCGTCCTGAATGACCTCGGAATAGCAGGTCAGACCCTTGTACGGCCCGCGGTCGAGGCCGCGGAGCACCGCGTTGGCAACGTTCCCGATTCCGGCCTGCAGCGGCAGCAGCGTGTCGGCGGGGAGTCGTCCCCGCCTCACCTCATGATCGAAGAACTCGAGGACGTGCCCCGCGATGGCCTGGCTGACCTCGTCCGGGGCCGTCAGGTCACTGGCGCTGTCGCGCGCATTCGTCTCCACGACGGCCACGACCTTCGCGGGGTCGACGCGGAAGAACGGCTGACCGATCCGGTCCCCGACGCTGGTCAGCGGGATCGGCTTGCGGTTCGGCGGGAGGGCGGTGCCGTAGTACACGTCATGGATCCCCGTCATCGCCTCGGGAACCCACGAGTTGACCTCGAGAATCACCTTGTCGGCCACGTCCAGCCACGTCTTGTTGTTGCCGATCGACGCGGACGGAATCAGCTCGCCCGACTCGGTGATGCCGGCGATCTCCACGACGGCGACGTCGACGTTGCCGTAGTAGCCCTGCCATACCTGCTGCGCGACGTGGGACAGGTGGATGTCGACATAGTCCATGCGGCCCTGGTTGATCTTCTTTCGCGCCGTCGACTCCGACTGGTACGGCATGCGTAGCGAGATGCCGTCGATCTCCGCGAGCACACGCTCGGTTTCGGTGGAGACGGACGCACCCGTCAGGAGGTTGATGGTGAAGTTCTCGCCCGCGCCGCGCGCGGCGTGAATGCGATCAGCCAGGGCGGGGATGATGACCTTGGGTGTTCCCGCGCTCGCGAAACCGCTGATCGCCACGGTGTCGCCCGGACGAATGGAGGTGACGGCGGTTGCAGCGGAGGTCACCTTCCGTTGGAAGATCGAACTCCGGATTCGGCTGGGTTCGGACTCGGTCGCCGGCGTCCGGAATTGCGATTGCACAGGCCACAGGCTATCGCGCGCTGTTCGGCGCCTGACAGCTGACCCGGGACGCGCGCGCTGTTCGGCGTCTTCCCACCCCTGGATTCTGCCCGCCGTGCGAGTAGAACCTGTTACATTCCGAGAATCGCGCCGGCTTACCAGAAACCGCGAACATCGGCCGCTGCGTCATCGATCTGGAACTCGGAGAAGAACATGACCTACCGCGTCGTCGAATGGTCCACCGGCACCGTCGGACGCCACGCCATCGCGGGCATCGACGCCCGAGACGACCTGGAACTGGTCGGCGTCTGGGTGTCCAACCCGGACAAGGTCGGCAAGGACGCCGGAGAACTGGCCGGCCTGGGACGCAGACTCGGGGTGAGCGCCACTGACGACAAGGCGGCACTGCTCGCACTGAAACCCGACTGCATCGTGCACACCGCGATGACGGACGACCGCATCTTCGAGGCCATCGACGATCTGGTTTCGTTCCTCGAGGCGGGCATCAACGTCGTGTCGTCCGGTCCGGTGGTTCTGCAGTACCCGATCGGCGTACTACCGGACGCCCTCGTCGACCGCATCCGTCGCGCCGGCGAGCAGGGTGGTGCAAGCCTCCATGTCAACGGTATCGATCCCGGGTTCGCGAACGATGTCCTGCCGCTGGCCATGACCAGCCTGTCGCAGCGGATCGACGAGGTTCGATGCTACGAAATCGCCGATTACTCCACCTACTACCAGCCTGTCGTGATGCGGGACATCTTCGGTTTCGGCAAATCCCTCGACGAGACGCCCATGCTGTTCCAGCCGGGTGTGTTGTCGCTGGCGTGGGGTAGCGTCGTCCGGCAGATCGCCGCCGGGCTGAACGTGACGCTGGACGAACCGCTGGTGGAGAAGGTCGAACGCGTTCCCGCGGGCGAAGACCTCGACGTCGTGTCCTGCCACATCCCGAAGGGGACGATGGCGGCGGTGCGTTTCGAGGTGATCGGCACCGTCGACGGCGTCCCACGCGTGGCGCTCGAGCACGTCACCAGAACACATCCCGGCCAGATGCCCGAGTGGCCGCACCCGTCCGGGGGCGATGGCTGCTACCGCATCGAGATCAAGGGTGAGCCCATGATGACCGTCGACTTCAGTCATCATGGCGAGAACGGTGACCACAATGTGTCGGGCATGATCGTCACGGCCATGCGACTGGTGAACTCGGTACAGGCCGTCGTCGAGGCTGCGTCCGGACTCGTCACGGCGCTGGACCTTCCCCTCATCACCGGCCGCGGACTCGTTCCCCGCACCACCTGACATCGCCCGATGTCACATCGGTTCAGTTAGATTGCACCACTGTCACATTGGGCGGGCGGTGGGAAATCACATTGGGCGGGGCGGTGGGAATTCGTAACCAACTTTTGACGAACAACTGTGGATGCGGCCCGGAAACCGCGGCGAGAAAGTCCGGAACGTGGTGTGATGTGGGTTACACAGACCACGAACGCCGAGTGGCGACACCTCAGAGGCGGAATATTGACGATCGAAGCTCACCGCGCTACCCGCGCCACCCGTCACCTGTCCGCATTGGACGCAGCTATCCGGATTCTCATCAGCGCGCGAGGAAATTCCTACAGCGCGGACCAGGCCTTCGACGAACTGCTGGATTGCTCGATGCGACACCACGTCGACATCGGCGACCTGGCGGAAGCGCTCCTCCATCTCGCCCAGGGCGACCACCCCCACGGTGAAGACCACCGACGGGCGTGTGACGTGGCGGAAGGGGAGTGGGGGTCTCTGATCGCGGTGACCGACACCTAACGACGCACCTCCGAGCAGTCGATGCAGGTTTGCACGGCGGGAAGGGCCTCGAGTCGGGCGTCGGCGATCGGCCGCCCGCACCGCACGCAGATGCCGTAGGTTCCCTCGTCGAGTCGCCGCGCCGCCGCCGCGAGGTCGTCGAGTTCCCGACGCGCGTCGGCCAGCAGCGCCGAGACCTGAGCCCGTTCGAAGGCGATGGTCGAACCCTCCGGATCGTGCTCGTCGTCGTCGGTGGTGAACTCCGAGCCCTCCACGATGGCCGTGAATCGTGCGGTCAACGACGCGACGCGACGCTCGACATCGTTTCGTTCCGCTTCGATCCGGATGCGGTGATCCGGGCGATTCACCGTCAGCCCATCGTTCGGGAGCCGTCGAGAGCTTCCCTGATGATGTCGGCGTGACCGGCGTGCTGAGCGGTTTCTCCGATGATGTGGAGCAGTACGCGGCGGGCGGACCATCGGGATCCCGGCACGAACCACGGTGCTTCGGGCAGCGGGTGCGAGACATCGAGATCGGGTAGCGCCGAGACGATCTTGTCCGTCCTTTCCGCAACCCGCGCGTAGCGTTCGAGCACACCGGCCAGGGTTTCGTCTTCGCGAAGGGTGAATTCCTTACGCCGGTTGCCGGCGCCGGTACCGTCGACGGGCCCGCCGCGCACCGCATCGGTTCCCTCGACCACGAAATTCATCCAGATCTGTTCCACCTGGGAGACGTGCTTGATCAGCCCACCCAGGTTGAGTTCACTCACGGTCGTCCGCTGCGTCGCCTGCTCGTCGTCGAGGCCGCGCACCGTGTACCTGAGAAGAGACCGGTGGTGTGCCAGTGCCTCCAGAAGTTCGGCGCAATCGCCGGCGGTAGATGTTCCATCAGAGCTCACGGTATTCCCCTTCTCTCGGGCGGTGACGAACGGATTCGACGGTATCGCCGACCTCCGAGATCGGGCGCGGGTTTCGTGATCGAGGCGTGTCGACGGCCACGGCAGCCACCTACTACGGTGAGCAGGTGACGAGACCCCGGGCCCAGCTTGCAGCCGGCGTGGCCGCGGCTTTTCTCACCGTCGGCGCAACCCTGATCGCTACCCCCACCGCGTCTGCCGAGGAGATTGGTGGGACGCCGGGAAGCGTGGTCGACGTGTCGGAACTGCCGCGCGATCTCTGGATTCCTGGCACGGCCGAGGCGCAGCGCATCACCTACCGGACCATCGGGTCCGACGGGAATCCCGCGCTCAGCAGTGGTGCCGTGTATCTGCCGCCCGGTCAGGCTCCCGACGGTGGCTGGCCCGTGATCGCGTGGGCGCACGGCACATCCGGCCTCGCAGACGCGTGTGCGCCGTCGTTGATCGGCCCGGCTCTTCCCGAACGCGACTATCCGTATCTCGCGAACTGGCTGGGGCGTGGCTACGCCGTCGTATCGACCGACTACGTCGGTCTCGGCACACCCGGCGTGATGCCCTACCTGGATGGGAAGGTGGAGGCGCACAGCGTGGTCGATTCGGTGAAGGCCGCGCGTGCCGTTCACGACAGCGTGTCGAACAAGTGGGTCGTGGTGGGCCAGTCCCAGGGCGGCGGGGCGGCCGTCACGACCGCGCGGTACGCCACCGAGTACGGGGGCGACTCGCTCGACTACCGGGGTGCGGTGGGGACCGGTGTCCCGGCGAACATCGAGTTGTCGCTGCTGCCGCTGGGCCCGGGCGTGCCGCCTACGGCGATTCCTGCAGGGCTGACGTCGTACCTGTTCTACATCCTCGCGGGCCTGAGATCGGCGCACCCCGAGATCGGTCTCGACTCGTACCTGACCCCGCTCGGTGCGCACTACGTGAACCTGGCCGAAGAACTGTGCACCAACGAACTCCACGACGCCGCACAAGGTGTGGTGGTGGGTGATCTGTTCGGCAAGCCGCTCGGGCAGATCCCCGGATGGCACGCCCTTCTGGCCGACTACATGGCCATTCCCACGAGCGGATACGACCGCCCACTGTTCATCGGGCAGGGACTCACCGACATCGACGTCCCGGCGCCGTCGGCACTGTCGCTGGTGGCGGCCCTGACAGCGAACGGGGAACCGGTCACCTTCAGGACCTATCCCACTGACCACAGCGGCGCGCTCGTCGCGTCGCAGGCCGATACCATCCCCTTCGTCGAGGAGTTGTTTGCATGAGTGAATTCGCCGGACGCGTCGCCGTGGTCACCGGAGCCGGATCGGGGATGGGCAGGACACTCGCCTACGAGCTGGCCAGGCGCGGCGCCAAGCTGGCCCTGTCCGATGTGGACGCCGAAGGGCTCGCCGAAACCGTGTCGCACGCACAGCAGCTGGGTGCGGAGGTGAAATCCGATCATCTCGACGTCAGCGAGCGCGCGGCGGTACTCGCCTATGCCGATGCCGTCGCCGGACACTTCGGCGTGGTGAACCAGGTGTACAACAACGCCGGTATCGCGTTCTCCGGCACGGTCTTGCAGACGGAGTTCAAGGACTTCGAGAAGGTGATCGACGTCGACTTCTGGGGTGTCGTGAACGGCACCAAGGCTTTTCTGCCGCACCTCATCGCGTCCGGAGACGGGCATGTGATCAACACGTCGAGTCTGTACGGCATCTTGTCGTTGCCGCGGCAGAGCGCCTACAACTCGGCGAAGTTCGCCGTCCGGGGGTTCACCGAGTCGTTGCGGATGGAGATGCTCTCCGCCGGACACCCCGTCCGCGTCACGTGCGTGCATCCCGGCGGTGTGAAGACGAGCGTCGCCGACAACGCCGGCGCTGCGGGCGGCACCAAGGACGAGGCCGAGACCCGGCTCTACAACGAGAAGTTGCTGCGGATGAGCCCCGAGGACGCCGCGCGCATCATTCTCGACGGTGTCGCGAAGGACAAGGCGAGGGTTCTGGTCGGAAACGATGCGAAAGCGCTCGACGCCGTGGTCCGGATTCTGGGGTCGTGGTACCAGAAGCCGATGGTGGCGAGTCTGAAGCGGCTCATGCCGTCGCGCAGCAGCTGAGCCGCGGCGACATCACGCCCCTACCCGACCGACCGTGCTGTTCCCCTGTCCGGAATCCGGACAGTCCACGACGGTACTGCCGATGCAGTATGGCGTGGATCACACGGTTTCGTACGTTCGAGGAGCGGTGAGGAGTCGAGGTTGGACACAGTCGGAAATGCGGTGATGCGGCCGGAGATCGCGCTGTCGTGGAAACGCTCGGCGCTCAGCGGTCTGCACCCCGGCTCACGACCGGACTCCGATCCCTGCCCCGACCTGGACACTTCCAGCCGACTGCTCACCGCGGCCCGGCCCATTCTGGACGAGATGGAACAGCAGATCCGCGGCACCGGATTCTGCATCCTGCTCGCCGACCGGGACTGCCGAATAGCAGCGCGCCTGTTCGACGGCCCCGAACTCGTGCGGTCGATGGACGCGTTGGGCGTGGTCCTGGGGTCGCGATTCGGTGAGGATCATGTGGGAACCACGGCGCTGGGCACACCACTCGAGGTGCGCCGCGGAGTCGTGATCCATGGCGAGGAGCACTACCTCGAGCAGTTCAAGGACCTCAGTTGTTACGGCCACCCCATCGTCCATCCGGTGACGCGCCGGGTCGAGGGCATCCTCGACATGACCGGTATCGCGGCGAGGGCCAACCCCCTCTTCGCACCCTTCCTGGCGCGCGCAGCGGCCGACATCGAGCGCAGGCTCCTCGAAGGGTCGCGGGTCTCGCAACAACGACTCGTCGACGCTTTTCAACGCATGTCGCCGCAGCATCAGGTCGCGGTGACGGCGATCGGGGAGGACATCCACCTCAGCAACCGGGCCGCGCTGGACCTGCTGCAGGCCGCCGATCATGCGACGCTCAAGGGCCTCGCCGTCGACCTCCGTCCCGACCGGTCGGTGACGGCGCGTATTCGGCTGGTGTCGGGTGAGCCCGCGCTGGTGCAGGCGGAGCATGTGGCCGGTACCGACGGCGGGGCGGTGTTCTCGGTCCGTCCGGACAGCAGGACCGCACCGATTCGTCGGCGGGCGGCTGCTGCGCGGTCGGTCTCCGAACGCGCCGGATCGGAGCTGGCACGACTGCGGGACACCCGCGCTCCGGTGGCGATCAGTGGTGAGCCGGGCACCGGACGAACCACGGCCGTCCGGGATCTGGCAGGCGACCAGTCGGTCGTATGGCTGGATGCCGCGGCGATCGCCCTCGTCGGAACTCAGGAGTGGATGGACGAGCTTCTCGCGCGTGCCTCGGGCACCGCCGCGGTGCTTGCGATCGAAGACGTGCAACTGGTGCCCGAATCGATGCTTCCGGTGCTCATCAAGCTCCTCGCAACGACCTCGGGGCCGCGGATCGTGATGACCAGCAACTCCCTCGAGGATCTTCCGTCCGGTGTCGCGGGAGTCCTCGGCCGGTGCCCCGGCCGGGTGGTGTTGCCGCCGCTACGACAGCGACGGCGCGAGTTCGCGGACCTCGCGCAGGCGATCCTCGACTCCATCGAGCCGGGACTGCGTATCACCGCGAGCGCTTTCGAGGCACTGATCGCCCGTGACTGGCCGGGCAACCTTGCCGAGTTGGCGGTGGTGCTGAAGTCCTCGGCGAGTCGGTGCACCAGCGCGCAGATTGCCGTCGACGATCTGCCGGACGCCTATCGGACGTCGCCACGGGTGTCGCGGCTGGCCGGCCGGGAGCGGGCGGAGCGGCAGGCGATCGTCGAGGCCCTGCGTGAATGCGGGGGGAACAAGGTGCATGCCGCGACCGCCCTGGGCATCAGCCGCAGCACGCTGTACGTCCGGATGCGGGCCCTCGATATCACCGTCTGACCACGCCCGTCCGACCACGCCCGTCCGACCACGACTGTCTGACCACGCGTCGGGCTGTCCGACCACGCTTCGGGCGACGTGGGGGGGTGTCCGGAGTCAGGACAGTTAGCGACCTCGCAGTCGGTGCACTATGAGTCACGTCACATACGCGACTTCGGAGGTTTTCATGACAGCGACGATCGAACCCCGTCAGGCCGAACTGCTGCCGGCGGTGCGGAAGTTCTTGTCCGGCAACAAGAAATTCCTTGTCGGCGGGGAATGGGTGGACTCGGCCACCGGTGAGACGTTCGAGACGATCGATCCGGCCACGGGCCACGTGCTCGCCACCGTGTCTCGCGGCGGGGCCGAGGACGTCGACCGTGCCGTACGGGCGGCGCGGGTGGCATTCGAAGAGGGTCCCTGGGCAACCATGAAACCCAATGAGCGGGAACGCCTGATCTGGCGGGTCGGTGACATCCTCTCCGAGCGTGCCGAAGAATTCGGTCAGCTCGAGGCCCTCGACAACGGCAAGTCGGCCGCCATCGCCTCGGCCGTCGACGTGGCGTGGTCCGCGGACATCTTCCGGTACTTCGCCGGTTGGTCCACCAAGATCGAGGGCACCACGGTCAATGTGAGCATGCCGTTCGTTCCGGGCGGTCAGTTCCACGCCTACACCCTGCGCGAACCGGTCGGCGTCTGCGGGCTGATCGTGCCGTGGAACTTCCCGCTGCTGATGGCCTCGTTCAAGCTGGCGCCCGCACTCGCCGCCGGCAATACCGTCATCCTCAAGCCTGCCGAGCAGACACCGCTCACCGCGCTGCTCCTCGGTGAGGTGTTCGAGGAAGCCGGCTTCCCGCCCGGTGTCGTGAACATCGTGTCCGGTTACGGTGATGCGGGAGCGGCACTCTCGGCGCACGAAGGTGTCGACAAGATCGCGTTCACCGGGTCCACCGAGGTGGGCAAGAAGATCGTCGACGCCGCGAAGGGCAACCTCAAGAAGGTGTCGCTCGAACTCGGCGGCAAGAGTGCCAACGTGGTGTTCGCGGACGCCGATTTCGATGCCGCGGTCACCGGCTCCCTCAATGCCTGGCTGTTCAACCACGGGCAGTGCTGCGTGGCCGGAACCCGGATGTTCGTCGAGGACAGTATCTTCGACGACTTCACCGCAGCGGTCGCCGAAGCCGCGAGCCAGGTGAAGATCGGTCCCGGTCTCGACCCCGCCACGCAACTCGGCCCACTGGTGTCGCAGGAGCAGTTCGACAAGGTGACCGGCTACCTCGCCGCCGGACTCGCCGACGGAGCTCGCGCGCTCACCGGCGGAAAGCGCTGGGGAGACACCGGTTTCTACGTCGAGCCCACCGTCTTCGTCGACGTGCAGCCGTCGTTCAGCATCGTCGAGGAAGAGATCTTCGGCCCTGTCGTGGCTGCGCTGCCGTTCAACGCCGAAGAAGGGGTGGCCGAGGCCGCCAACAGCAGTATCTACGGACTGGCCGCGGGCATCTGGACCAAGGACCTGTCCAAGGCGCACCTCACCGCCCGTCAACTCAAGGCCGGATCGGTCTGGATCAACCAGTACAACGGCTTCGACACGGCGATGCCGTTCGGCGGATACAAGCAGTCCGGTTGGGGTCGCGAACTCGGCGCCACGGCCATCGACCTCTACACCCAGACCAAAGCCGTCAACATCGCACTCTGACCGTTACTCGACGAGGAGAAGACATGAAAACCACAGCAGCGGTTCTACTCGGGCCGGGCAAGCCGTTCGAAATCATGGAACTCGACCTGGACGGTCCGGGGCCGGGCGAGGTTCTCATCAAGTACACCGCCGCCGGTCTGTGCCATTCGGACCTGCATCTCACGGACGGTGACCTGCCGCCGCGCTATCCGATCGTCGGCGGGCACGAGGGATCCGGCATCATCGAGGAAGTGGGCCCCGGCGTCACCAAGGTGAAGCCCGGCGACCACGTGGTATGCAGCTTCATCCCGAACTGCGGCACGTGCCGTTACTGCGCCACCGGACGGCAGAGCCTGTGCGACATGGGCGCTACCATCCTGGAAGGTTCGATGCCCGACGGTTCGTTCCGATTCCATTCGGGCAAGGATGATTTCGGTGCCATGTGCATGCTGGGTACCTTCTCCGAGCGGGCCACCATCTCGCAGCACTCGGTGGTGAAGGTGGACGAGTGGCTTCCGCTGGAAACCGCCGTCCTGGTGGGCTGCGGTGTGCCCTCCGGCTGGGGTACCGCGGTGTATGCGGGCGGAACCCGTGCCGGTGACACCGTCGTCATCTACGGCGTCGGTGGACTCGGTATCAATGCCGTCCAGGGTGCGGTGAGCGCTGGCGCGAAGTATGTGGTGGTGGTCGATCCGGTAGCGATGAAGCGGGAGGCTGCACTGAAATTCGGTGCCACACATGCCTTTACGGATGCGGCCGAGGCGGCGGAAAAGGTCAACGAGCTCACCTGGGGTCAGGGCGCCGATCAGGCACTCATCCTGGTGGGCACCGTGGACGAGGAAGTGGTTCAGAACGCCACGGCGATCATCGGTAAGGGCGGCACCGTCGTCATCACCGGCCTCGCCGACCCGGCGAAGCTCACCGTGCACGTCTCGGGAACCGATCTCACCCTGAATCAGAAGACGATCAAGGGCTCACTGTTCGGTTCGGCCAACCCGCAGTACGACATCGTGCGACTGCTCCGTCTCTACGACGCGGGTCAGCTGAAACTCGACGAGCTGATCACCACCAAGTACACCCTCGAGCAGGTCAACGAGGGATACCAGGATCTGCGCGACGGCAAGAACCTTCGCGGAGTGATCGTGTACTGAGCCGGCATCCGTGGCGAGCCGGGGTCGAGGCCGCCGTCACCCACTCACCGCCGCGGAGTGCCACACATCGGCGATGAGGTCGTACGATTTCAGCCACGACGCGGTGTCCTCGGCCTGGGTGGCGACGATCAGCTCGTCGGCCTGAGCGTGCTCGGCGAACTCGTCGAGGTACGCCTTCACCTCGTCCGGTGTCCCGACTGCGGTGTAGCGAACCATCTGCATGATCTGCTGTCCGGCGGGCGAGGAGACGATGAGGTCGACCTCCTCGGGTGTGAAGGTCTGGCCCCGGCCGACCATCTGCACCACCCGCCGCCGGACGGCGCCCTCGAACTGCCGGTGCGCCTCGGCGCTGGTCTCGGCGGCCATGGCATTCACGCCGGCGATCACGTACGGCTCGGACAGCTGTTCCGACGGTTCGAACCGTTCCCGGTACAGCGTCACGGCATCGACCAGCGACTCCGGTGAGAAGTGGGAGGCGTTGGCGTAGGGGAGGCCGAGCTTGGCGGCGAGCTGGGCGCCGAACAGTGAGGAACCGAGGATGTAGAGGGGAACGTCGGTGCCCTTGCCGGGGATCGCGTCGACGCCGGGGATGCGGGAGTGACCCGCCAGGTAGGCCTGCAGTTCCAGGACGTCCTGCGGGAAGCGATCAGCCGACGCCGGGTCACGGCGTAGCGCGTACATCGTCTTCTGGTCGCTGCCGGGCGCCCGGCCCAGCCCGAGGTCGATACGACCGGGGTGCAGGGTCTCGAGGGTGCCGAACTGCTCGGCGATGGTGAGGGGAGCGTGGTTGGGCAACATGACTCCGCCGGCACCGAGCCGGATGCTCTGCGTATGTGCCGCCACGTGCGCGATGAGCACGCTGGTGGCCGAGGACCCGATGGACGGCATGTTGTGGTGTTCCGCGTACCAGACCCGCCGGTATCCGCGCCGTTCGGCCAGCTGCGCCAAGGCGACACTGGCCTCGAAACTGTGGCGGGCGGTCTCGCCTTCGCGGATATGCGCCAGATCGAGAATCGACAGCGGAACGCTCACAGCCATGTCTACCTTTCCTCACGAACAGGCGCGAGACGTTAGCCCGGCGCACTACCTCTGGCATACAACCGCAGAGGTAGCGCGCCTATTCCGGGAAGGTCAGGCGTCGACCAGGGGACGCAGAGTTCGCCCGGCCAGCTCGACGATTCCGGGCTCATGCCCGTTGACCACCAGATTCAGCACGATTCCGTCGATGCCCTGGTCGAGGATTCGGGTCTGCACCTGCTCGGCGACCTCGTCGGGGGAACCGCAGAAGTGCCGCTGGAGGGTCGCTGCCCGTTTCTCGTCCGACAGGGCGGACAGATCGACGCCCTGGGAACGCAGGAAATCGCTCTGCAGCTGCCGGGCGCGGTCGCCGTTCTCGTCGATGATGACGGACGCGAGATAGCTCGTTTCCAGACTGGACCGGTCGCGCCCCACCTCCGCGCACCGCGCGTCCAGCGCCTCGAGCTTGCGGGGGAGTTCGGAGGTGTTGCAGATGATGTTGAGGTGCTCGGCGAACTGCGCCGCCAGCCGGAACGTCTTCTTCTCGCCGGAACCGCCGATCAGAATGGGCAGGTCGTCGCGGATCCGCGGCTCGTTCGTCGCGTTCTCCACGTGATACCACTTGCCGTCGAACGTGGGCCGTTCGCCGCGCAGCATGGGCGTGATGATCTGGAGGGCCTCGTCGAGTTTCTCGAAACGGTCGGTGAACGTGCCGAACTCGTAACCGAACTGACGGTGCTCGAGTTCGTACCAGCCCGCCCCGATTCCGAGTACGGCCCGGCCGCCGCTCACGACGTCGAGGGTGGACACCGTCTTGGCCAGCATCGGCGGGTTGCGGTAGGTGTTACCGGTGACGAGCGCCGACAACTGGATGTTCTCGGTGGCCGTGGCGATCGCGCCCAGGGCGGTATAGGCCTCCAGCATCGGTTCGTCCGGTTTGCCGATGCCGGGCAGTTGGTAGAAGTGGTCCATCACGAACAGGGTGTCGAAGCCGGCGGCTTCCGCTTCGCGGGCCTGCGCGAGGACGGTCGGGAACAGGTCCGCGACGGGAGTGGAATAGCTGAAGTTCGGGATTTGGTAACCAAGTCGGATAGTCACCCGATCGACGCTACTCGACTCCTCGAGCGCCTGCCTCGTGATAGATATTGCTGATGAACGAGTTCCGTGTGTCGGGTCGAATCGCCGGTCTCGCCGCCGTCGGGATCATGTCGTTGGCGGCATGCTCGGAGCAGTCCGGCACCGCGGTGAGCATCCCGTCGACCACGTCGGTGGAGGTCTCCGGCACCGCCGTTTCCGAAAGCTCCGATCCGGCACCGCCCGCGAGTGCCCCCGCCGCATACACCGAGACGTCGCTGCGGGTCACCGGTTCGACGGACAGGGTCGACTACGACGTCGTGATCCCGCAGATCGCCGGCGGCAATCCGGCGGTCACCGCCGAGTTCAACGAATCGATGCGAACCGCCCTGCAGGATCAGATCGACGGGTACGGCACCGATGCCTTCACGCTGCACAGTCAGGAAAACAGCGTCGCCCACATCGGTGAGCGCGTCGTCAGCGGGTTGCTCGTCACGTCCTGGAACGCCAATCCACCTGGCGCCCATCCCACCCCGATCGTGGCCACCGTGGTGATCAACGCCGACGACGCGTCACCGATCACGCTCTCCGATCTGTTCCCCGACCTTCCCGCCGGACTGCGGAGACTGTCCGAGCAGTCCGCGTTGCTCCTGCCCGGCACGGTCGCCGGCCCGGAATACGAGCGGACCGGCATCGAACCCGTCGAGAAGAACTTCGCGAACTGGCTGGCAACGCCCGCCGGGATGGAAATCCACTTCGACGACTACCAGGTGGGCCCGCACGCGATCGGACTCGTCACGGTCACCGTGCCCTGGGACGCGCTCGCGGACGTGATCAATCCTGCACTGGCCGACGTCGTGTCGAGTTAGGTCGTGTACCACGACCCCGCCTCGTTTCCTGCAACTGATTCCGTCGAACTGATCGACTACACCCCGCCGGCGCGTGATAGTAGAACAGGTATCAGTTTTTCAGTTCCTCGAGGAGAAGGTGTTCGACGTGGATCTCGAAGCGGTCGCCGCGATCAGCCGGCTCAAATATGCGTACCTGCGTTCCCTGGACACCAAGTGCTGGGACGAGTTCGCCGACACGCTCCTTCCCGACGCGA
>NZ_JBAQEO010000642.1:0-2027 GCF_049286785.1 Rhodococcus sp. (in: high G+C Gram-positive bacteria)
CGGCTTCAGCTACGTGGACGTGCCGGCGACCGCCATCGTCTGCGCGATTCTGGCCATAGTGCTGGCGTTCGGCATGTCGGAGCGACTCACGGCCACCCGTGTTCAGGCCGGGGCGACCGCGCTCGCCGTGTTGCTGTCGATCGGCATCATCTTCGGAACGCTGTACCTGTCGTTCACTCCCGTGGGCTACTACTTCATCGACGGCGTCCAGGGGCGGTACTTCCTGCCGCTCGCGCTGCTCGCCTGCGCCGTGATCCTGCGGTTCATACCGCTCCGGGTGGTCGGCGCGTCCGGTCAGCCCGCGGTGCGCGGAACCAGCATCGCCGTCGTGGTGCTGACGGTGTTGTCACTGCTCACCACGGTCGCACGGTACTACTTCACCGTCTGGCTCTGACCAGCCCCGGCACGGCGGCGGCTGTCAGCCGATCACTGCCTCGGTTCGCTTGTACGCCTGCTCGGTGGTTCCCTTCTGCGGACGCCACCAGTCCTGGTTGTCCCGGTACCACTCGACAGTGGCCTCGAGTCCGCTGCGGAAGTCCTGGTAGCGCGGCGTCCATCCCAGTTCGGTGCGCAGGCGGGTCGAATCGATCGCATAACGCAGGTCGTGCCCCGGACGATCGGTGACGAAGTCGAGGTCGTCGGCGTCGCGTCCGAACAACTCCAGCAATGTCCCGACCACGGTCCGGTTGTCGAGTTCGCCGTCCGCTCCGATCAGGTAGGTCTGCCCGATCTCGCCCTTCTCGAGCACCGTCCACACCGCCCGGTTGTGATCGTCCACGTGGATCCAGTCACGCACGTTGAGTCCGGACCCGTAGAGGCGGGGTCGCACGCCGTCGATCAGGTTGGTGATCTGCCGGGGAATGAACTTCTCGACATGCTGGTACGGGCCGTAGTTGTTGGAGCAGTTCGACAGCGTGGCCCGCACCCCGAACGACCGCGCCCACGCGCGAACCAGCAGGTCGCTCGACGCCTTGGTAGCCGAGTACGGACTGGACGGGTTGTACGGCGTCGACTCGGTGAACCGTTCCGGATCGTCCAGTTCGAGGTCGCCGTACACCTCGTCCGTGGAGATGTGGTGGTAGCGGACATCGTGCGTCCGCACCGCCTGGAGCAGCGAGAACGTGCCCACCACGTTGGTCTGCACGAACGGTGACGGGTCGGCCAGCGAGTTGTCGTTGTGCGACTCCGCTGCGAAATGCACCACCGCATCGGACGCAGCGACCAGCCGATCGACCAGTTCGAAGTCGGCCACGTCGCCGTGCACGAACTCGATGCGGTCGGCCACGGGATCCAGCGACCGCCGGTTTCCGGCATAGGTGAGCGCGTCGAGCACCGTCACCTGCACGTCCGGCCGTTCGGCCACCGTCTGATGCACAAAATTTGCGCCGATGAACCCGGCACCACCGGTCACGAGAAGCCTCATGGACACCTAGCCTAGCGGCGGGTTCGAGTTTGTATCCGGGTCGAACACTGGAACACTGCGCACATGCGTGGAATCATCCTGGCAGGCGGTACCGGGTCGCGGCTTCACCCGATCACCCTCGGAGTGAGCAAACAGCTTGTCCCGGTCTACGACAAGCCGATGATCTACTACCCGCTCTCCACCCTGATGCTCGCCGACATCCGGGACATCCTCATCATCACGACGCCACACGACGCCGA
The DNA here is from genome assembly GCF_049286785.1 of Rhodococcus sp. (in: high G+C Gram-positive bacteria). Taxonomy (GTDB): domain Bacteria; phylum Actinomycetota; class Actinomycetes; order Mycobacteriales; family Mycobacteriaceae; genus Rhodococcus_F. Next base: position 1,663 of record NZ_JBAQEO010000642.1, read on the forward strand.
ACAGTTCCAGCGGTTGCTCGGCGACGGATCCCAGTTCGGCGTGAACCTCACCTACAAGGTGCAGAAGGAACCGAACGGCCTGGCGCAGGCCTTCGTCCTGGGCGCGGACCATATCGGCACCGAGTCGGTGTCCCTCGTGCTCGGCGACAACATCTTTTACGGCCCCGGGCTCGGTTCCAGGCTCAACCGTTTCGAACTCATCGAAGGCGGGGCAGTCTTCGCGTACTGGGTGTCCGATCCCAGCTCGTACGGAGTCGTGGAGTTCGACCGCACGGGTCGCGCCATCTCCATCGAGGAGAAACCCGCCGCGCCGAAATCCAACTACTCGATTCCGGGCCTGTACTTCTACGACAACGACGTCGTGT
>NZ_JBAQEO010000643.1:0-8944 GCF_049286785.1 Rhodococcus sp. (in: high G+C Gram-positive bacteria)
GCCTGAATCCCGAAAGTGGCCAACCATTCGGCGGCCTCGACATTGGGTCCGGGCACGCCGTCGGTCTGACCGAGGTAGACGTCCTGGTCGCCGAAGTTGCGCGCCCAGCCGCTGCGCACCAGCACCACGTCGCCCTTGCGCGGGGTGACACCGGCCGCCTCCGCGGCGCCCTTCAGGTCGTCCGCAGTGATCGCATAACCGGCCGGCAGGGTATCGACGCCGTGCAATTTCGCGACGTCGAGGAGCAGTCCGCGCGTCATCATGAACGGAATCTGCTCGGCACCTTTGTCTTTGAAACGGCCTCCGGACTGGGCCTCGTAGGCGTCGACATCGCCGTTGAGTTTGCCGCAGTCGCTGACGTGGGAGAGCGCGTCGACGTGGGTGCCGACGTGACCACCGGTCACGATGATTTCGTTGGCAGCGGAGCCACCGTCCGGGCGGACCATGTCACCGTGGCGACGAATCAGCGTCATCCGGAAGCCCGGATGATTCGGGGAGCAGGGCATCCCGGTGAAGTACGGGTGTCCCAACTCGATCGAGCGCACGCCGGCGGTTACCGCGCCGAGCAACGAATCTGTGGTGGTCGGTGCTGTCATGACAACTCCTGAGGTGTTCTGGGAGGAAATATTGAGAGTTGCCGAGCGCAATTGTCTTCTCGGCTGGTGTGAAAAGTCAGGACGCGATGCCATCGCGTTGCGCGAGCGAGAGCACCACCCGCGCCTGTTCGACGACGGCAGGATCTATGAAGCAGCCGTCGGAGTCGAGCAGGGCTGCCGATCCGTTGTCGGCAGCCTCCTGCGCTGCATCGACGACGGCCTGCGCTGCGGTGATCTCGGCGTCGGAGGGGGTAAAGACGTCGTTGACGATCGGGATCTGAGTGGGATGGATGACGGTGCGGCCGTGGAAGCCGTACTCGCGGGAGCGAATACTCGATGCCCGAAGGCCGTCCAGATCTCGCACGTGTGTCCAGACGCTCTGCGCTGGTGACGGCAATCCTGCTGCCCGAGCAGCGGTCACGAGCCATCCACGAGCCCAGTCCAGTCCATTCGGACCGACCCGAAGATCCGCGGAAAGATCGGCCTCCCCGAGACTGATTCCCACGACGCTCGGATGTGCACGTGCCAGTGCCGGCGCATCGAGCAGTCCCCGAGCGCTCTCGATGATCAGTAGTAGCGGCAGCCTCGAAGCCTCCGCGATCGCGCACACCGACTCTACCGATTCCACTTTGGGGACCCGTAGTCCGTCGATCCCCGAACCCGCCAGCGCCGCGACGTCGTGGTCGTGCCACGGACTTCCCGCCTGGTTGATCCGGACCCAGATCTGCGGCCCGTCGACAGTATCCCCCCGGTCGGCCGCGATCATGGCTGCATTGTCACGGGCCTGGTCCTTGGCCTCGGCCGGGACCGCATCCTCGAGGTCGATGATGACCGCATCTGCACCACTGTCGAGCGCCTTCGATATCAGTCGCTCTTTGTGTCCGGGGACGTACAGCCAGGAACGTGCTGGTGCTCTCATGGATTCTTTCTCGCGATCGGATCGGGAAGACCGCCCCGCCATCCGAGTGCGCGGGAAACGCGGTCGGATGCCGCGATAATCATGGCGGTATGGGACTGACAGAATGTCTCGGTCATGCGATGCGCTGGGCCACAGACCGAGAGCGCGCCGACCACTTTGCCGTCGAGATCGAATATCGGGGCCGCCATCGACGCGGCATCTTCCTGCCGTTCTCCGGCGGACTGGGAGTATCCGGCGCGTCGTATCTGCATCAGCATCTCACCGAGCACCGTCGGGTCGGTTATGGTGTGCGAGGTCAGAGCCGGAAGTTCCTGCGCGAGAACTTCTTCGATCTCCTCCGGGGGCAGGAACGCAAGGATGCAACGTCCCGAGCTACCACTGTGAAGCGGGAAGCGACGACCGAGTTCCACCGTCATCTTGATTTCTCTTTGGCTTTCGATCTGATCGAGGTATACGCGCCCACCACCGACCATCGCCGACAGCGTCGCAGTTTCATCGGTGAGCCGTGCGATGTCCTCGAGTACCGGGCGCGCCACTTCGCGAATGGGTGAGGTGCGCAACGCGCGCGCTCCTAGAGCCGCCGCAGCCGGCCCCAGTGAATAGCCACGCTCGGCACCGCCGGCGACGAGCAATCCGCGGTCCACGAAGCTGGTGAGCACGCGGTGCACCACGGCCTTCGACAGTTCCAGATCGCGGGCGATCTTGGACACGCCGAGAGACTCTTCGCCGTCCACGAAGAGCAAGAGAATATCGGCGGCTCGATCCGCCGAGGTCGTCCCCTGGGTAACCACTGGGCTGCCGCCTTTCACCGTGCTCGATCAATTAGCTATTCAATCTATAGCACCGTTTCCACCAGCGGAACACTTCCACGGCTCATAGGTCAGGATACTCGATCGCGGACCTAACGCGGATTTAACATTGGCCCTCTAATGTCCAGCTTGACCTGCACTGGGATACAGTGCGGTAGTCCGCAGGCGAAATCCTCACTATCGTTTCGCCAAGCGGAACCATATGGTGAAGGTGAAAGCGTTGACGCTTTCCAGGCTGTCCACGCTGCGTTGCACGCAGCACGGTAAGGAGGCAAGGTCCGGTATGAGTGCACCAGCATCGAGTAGCGAAGGACCCGACCTCGTAGTGGCGGGCGCCGGCGGCGGGTTGGCCGCGGCCCTACGTGCGGCCGAACTCGGTCTCGACGTCCTTGTCGTGGAAGCCAGTGAGCATTTCCGGCGGGGTAACAACACGTCGATGTCGACGGCGATGATCCCCGGGGCAGGATCACGGTGGCAAGTGGCCGAGGGCGTGGAGGATTCCCCGGAGCAGTTCATTGCCGACGTGATGAAGAAGACGAAGGGTGCCGCAGATGCGCGGTTGACCCAGGCTATGGCCGAAGTCAGTGCGCCGCTGGTGGAATGGATGGCCGATCACCTGGCGATTCCTCTGACCCTGGTCACGGACTTCGCCTACCCCGGGCATTCGGCATTTCGCTGCCACACCATCGAGGGCCGTCACGGCTCCGTCCTTCTCGATCACCTCACGCAGGCAGTGTCCGCGAGCGAGAAGATCGACCTATTGGTTCCCGCCAGGTTGACCGAGGTCCTGCTCGACGACGATCACGCAGTACGCGCAGTCGTGGTCGCGATGCCCGACGGCAGTACAGAGGAAATTCCGACGCGTGCAGTCGTGCTCGCGACCAATGGATACGGCGCGAGCTCCGAACTCGTTCGCGAACTTGTTCCCGAGATTGCCGATGCCCGTTATCACGGCAGTGAGACATCGCTGGGTGACGCCCTCCGCATCGGCTCGGATCTCGGTGCGGATTCCGCCTTCCTGGACGCGTACCAGGGCCATGCGGCACTGTCGAAGAAAGCCACCTCCCTGGTCGGCTGGGCCACGATCATGCACGGCGGTATCATCCTCGGACTCGACGGCCACCGCTTCGGCGACGAGACGACCGGGTACTCCGAATATGCCGCCACATTGGCGGCGCAGCCAGGTTCCGAAGGTTGGATCGTCATCGACCAAGCCATCTTCGACAAGTGCCTGGCCTTCACCGACTTCCAGCAGACAGTCGATTCCGGGGCCTTTGTATGGGCGGACACAGCCACCGATCTGGCCCGAGTCACCGGCCTTCCCGTTGACGCTACAACTCAGGAACTTGCAGACGTCGACGCCATCGCGCGCGGCGAGTCTGCCGATTCACACGGTCGCACCTCTTTCGCGAACCCGCTTGTCGCGCCGTATGCGGCCGTCAAGATCGTGCCGGCACTCTTCCACACCCAGGGCGGACTCGTCGTCGACGAACATGCGCGGGTGCTGCGCCCCGACGGCACCCCCATCACTGGCGTCTACGCCTCTGGTGGCGCTGCCATGGGCATCTCCGGGCACGGCGCCTCCGGATACCTGGCAGGCAATGGCCTACTTCCCGCACTGGGCCTGGCTTACCTTGCCGCCAATTCCGTTGCTGCACAGCACTAATAACCACGAGACCACCAGCACTCCCAAAACCCCCACTTCCGATACTCGGTTCACCTGAACTGCTCCGGCGGCCCAAGGCCACCGACGACGAAAGGATCCACATGACGAGCATCTCACTCCTGATCAAGAACGCTCGGGTCGTGCGCCCCGGCGCCGACGCACCCGAGAACGGCGAACTGCTCGACATCGCCATCGTCGACGGCAAGATCACGCGCCTCGAAGCGAACATCCCGGCAGAGGAGGCCGCCGAGGTCATCGACGCAGCCGGCAAGGTCGCGTTCCCCGGTGTCGTCGACGGCCATCAGCACTGGGGCATCTACAACCCGCTCCGCCAAGATGCCTCGATCGAGTCCCGCGCCTGCGCGCAGGGCGGTGTCACCACCTCGCTGTCGTACATGCGCACGGGCCAGTACTACATGAACAAGGGCGGCGCGTACGCCGATGTCTTCCCCGAGGTCCTCGCCGAGACCGAAGGAAGGCCCTATGTCGATTACGCCTATCACCTGGCCCCGATGTCCAAGGAACAGATCGGCGAGATCCCGTCGCTGATCACCGATCACGGTGTGACGTCCTTCAAGATCTTCATGTTCTACGGCAGCCACGGCCTGCACGGACGTTCCAGCGATCAGAGTGAATTCCTGATGATCCCGAAGGAAGAGCGCTACGACATCGCTCACTTCGAGTTCGTAATGCGCGGCATCCAGGCTGCACGTGAGCAGCTCGGCGACAAGGCCGATCACATCTCGCTGTCCCTGCACTGCGAGACCGCAGAGATCATGAGTGCTTACACCAAGATCGTCGAAGAGGAGGGCACCCTGACCGGCCTGGCCGCGTACAGCGCTTCACGCCCGCCGCACTCCGAGGGTCTGGCCGTCACCATCGCCTCGTTCCTGGCCGACGAGACGCAGCTCCCGAACATCAATCTGCTGCACCTGACCTCACGCAAGGCGCTGACCGCAGCTATGCGAATGGCAAAGGCATTCCCGCACATCAACTTCCGACGCGAAGTGACCATCGGACACCTGCTCGCCGACATCGACACCGCGTACGGCCTCGGCGGCAAGGTCAACCCGCCGCTGCGTCCCCGTGAGGACGTCGAGGCACTGTGGGAGCACCTCGTCGCCGGCGACATCGACTGGGTCGTCTCCGACCATGCATGCTGCAAGGACGAAAAGAAGTTCGCCGAGGATCGGGGCGACATCTTTGCCGCCAAGTCCGGCTTCGGTGGCGCCGAGTACCTGCTGCCCGGCCTCCTGACCGAGGGTCGCAAGCGCGGCCTGAGCCTTCGCCGCATCGCGGAACTGACCGCATCGAACCCGGCCGAGCGTTACGGCCTGCCCGGCAAGGGGCGCCTCGAGGTCGGTTTCGACGCCGATATCGCCCTGGTCGACCCCGCACACACGTACACCGTGCGCGCCGAGGATTCGGAGTCCGCACAGGAATACACCCCGTTCGAAGGCTTCGAGCTGACCGCCAAGGTCACCGACACCTTCGTCCGCGGCAACCACGTGTTCGCAGACGGCGCCGTATCGGGAGAGCCGGTCGGTCGCTACCTGCACCGCCCGTACTGATCCTTACGACTCACCCCCGAACGCCCGGCGGGGCGGTCGCGCTTCGAGCCCTGCCCCGCCGGCGCTTGACCCCTTCTCCTTATAACTGCGATAACTGCGCCCCACAGATCCCGAGGAACCGTGACCACTTCATCTGAACCCACCGGCCCACTGAAGGGCATTCGAGTCCTCGATGTCTCGACGATTCTCGCAGGGCCCCTGGTGGCCCAGATCCTCGGCGACTTCGGTGCAGACGTCATCAAGATCGAACATCCGAGCCGGCCGGACGGAATGCGCGGCCACGGCTTGGAGAAGGACGGCCAACCGCTGTGGTGGAAGATGGTCGCCCGCAACAAGAAGACCCTGTCGCTGTATCTCGGCTCCGAGGAAGGTGCCGAAATATTCAAGAAGCTCGTCGCGGACGCGGACGTCGTCATCGAGAACTTCCGCCCCGGCACCTTCGAAAAGTGGGGCCTCGGATACGACGTGCTCTCGGAACACAATCCGGGTCTGATCATGTTGCGTGTCACCGGTTTCGGACAGACCGGACCCTATTCCAGACGGCCGGCCTTCGGCACGCTGGTCGAATCGATGAGTGGATTTGCGCATCTGACCGGGGCCGCCGACGGACCCCCCCACACTGCCCGCATTCGGCTTGGCCGATTCGATCGCCGGGATCGCCGGGTCCTCCGCCGTCTCCATGGCGCTCTACAACCGGACCCAGAACGAGGGCAAGGGGCAGGTTATCGATCTGGATCTACTGAGCCCCATCATGACGGCTGTCGGACCGGGTGTCATCTACGCCGATCAACTCGGCATAGACCAGAAGCGCTCCGGTAATCGCTCCAGTAACAATGCCCCCCGCAACCTCTACCTCACAGCGGACGACCACTGGCTGGCCATCTCTACCAGCGCAAACTCCATCGCTGAACGCGTCCTGGAACTGGTCGGACATCCCGAGGTCATCGCAGAACCCTGGTTCGCCACCGGCCGTGAACGTGCCGAGCATGCCGATCTGCTCGACGGCTACGTCGGCGATTGGATCCGGGCCCGCACCCGGGACGAGGTCATCCAGGCGTTCGAGGACGCAGGCGCGGCTGTGGCCCCCGTGTACAAGCCCAGCGATATTCTCAGCGATCCCCAGGTCAAATCCATCGGGATGACCACCACCGTCGAAGATGCCGACCTGGGCCCGATGCAGATGCAGAACGTGATGTGGCGAATGAGCGAGACGCCGGGCAACATCCGGCACACCGGACGCGCTCACGGCGCCGATACCGACGAAATCCTCCATGACCTGGGCTTCGACGACACACGTATTGCAGCGCTACAAGCACGCAACGTGGTGTAACCGCACCCTCCGCAACCGGTTGCGTCCAACACGATCCCGAGATTTACCGGGAAGTAACAAACTGTCGCGTGCCGAGCGACGAGAAGTCCCGAAGGAAGCTCCCGGCAAACAATTTCTACATCACGGGACCGCAATTCCCATGGTTTGCGACTAGACTAGCGCAATTCGGAGCTCCGAAAACTGGACGTAACCTGCACCACACCTTCAGGTTTACACAACGGCAACATAACGGCCCAAAACCGCCGAGATTCCCTGACAGGCAACACAAATACCGCCTTGACGCAGGGTTCAGCAAACGCCTACAGTCTGGCTATCCACACTGTGGCAATACTCTCACCACATAGCGAATGGACTGTCATGAAGGTTGAACTGAAACAACGCGGACGCGCAGGACTGGAGTTTCTTGGCGCTGTACAGGTGTTTTCCGGAAAAACCCTCCAGCCTACCGCCGAAGCCGAGTACGTCGCCGCAGTCCCCAACCCGCCACTTGAGTTAGATGCCCGTCGCGAATCTGTCAACTCGACGTTGAATTCCTCCGCATCCTGGAAATTCGACCGGCTTCTCACCCGTTGGGTTGCCGAAGAGATCTATGTGCGCGCACTACCCGCCATCGAAAAGGTCCGACCCGAGGTCGAGGCGTGGCTCGACGTCAAGCAGCCCAGCGGCACCCTGACCCTCAACTCCGACGTAGAGCCTCCCGCATACTGGGAACACGGATTCCATCTGACCCCCGGAGGTTGGGATGGCCACGATCTGATGGGTCCGGCAATCTCGGAACTCGTCGTCACCTATGTCCTGTCCCCCGGCGGCGTGGGCGCAGTGCGCACCGGCGAAAACTCGACGGACCAACGCGTCCTGGTTGCCCGTGAAGCACCCCTCGATCACTACAAGCACATCGTGGACTTCGGTTCCGGCGGTGGCCGGTTCACGTTCGCCCTGCGCGAGACCTACCCGGATGCGCGCATTACCGGCGTCGAACTGTCCCAGTCCGCCCTGCGGCACGCCTTCGCCCTGGCGTCGCAACAGCAGATGGACATCGACTGGATTCACGCCTCCGCTGAGCAGACCGGCCTCGAATCCGAATCAGCCGACCTGGTCGCGTTCTACACACTGATGCACGAGGTCCCGGTTGCAGCCAACAAGAAGATCCTCGCCGAGGCATTCCGCGTACTCGAGCCCGGCGGCCACCTGCTCATCAGTGAAATCGCACCGTACGACAAGCAGTCGGCATTCCGCGCGGTTGTACTCGATTGGGAGACCGAAAACCGTGGCGAACCCTACTGGCGTGAGGTGATGGCGACGGATTGGCCTGCCGCCCTCGCCGAGGCCGGCTTCACCGAGATAGAAGCCTACGGCGTGGGCGGCGGCGTGTACCCGTGGGTGACCCGGGCCGCCAAGCCGCTCTGACTTCTCCTCGCCACCGACCCAACAGCCGATACAGGAGTACGACATGTCCGCAGGAGTCGCCACCGAGCGCCCGCAGTACCTCGAATCCGCGAGATTGGACGACCTCGCCCGCATGGTCACCGAATTGACATCCGAGTTGTGGATTCTCAAGGACCGCAACATGATCCTGGAAAAGCTTCTCGAAGAGAGCGGTGTGCTGACCGGCGGCGCGGTCGACGAATACCAGCCCGACGCGACGCTGTCGGCAACGCTTCTCGGCGAACGTCGAGCACTGACACAGCGCGTCTTCGGGGCGATCCTTCCCTCTGACGACCGCGTTGCCCGCGCGCTGACCCACTGAAGCACTCGCGCTGACACACACTCTGATCTTCACCTCTCGAAACCCTCACTCGCACAGTTCATTCACCCAAGGAGTTCTCGTGGCCCCCCGCAAGCCCCTCTCCGGCGTCTCTGTCGACCGCCGACGCTTCCTGCAGTTCGGCGCAATGGGCGCGGGCTTCCTCCTGGCCGGCGGCGCGTTGACAGGCTGCTCTACCGGAACCGAATCCTCCGGCGCTGTCGCCGACCGCCTCGTCGTCGGCACCACTACGTCGATCAATCCGCTGACCGGCCTGAACTCGTCTTACCAGACGTACCAGTACAACGC
>NZ_JBAQEO010000644.1:0-1564 GCF_049286785.1 Rhodococcus sp. (in: high G+C Gram-positive bacteria)
GTGCATCATCGCGCGCACGCCGAAGTGCGTCAGGAGAATGCCGTAGATCTCCTGACGAACGTGAACCGGCGTTTTGCTGCGAAGCACGACAGCGCGCCCCCGGAGTCGCGACTTGAGTTCGTCGAACGCCGTCTCGATGGTCCACCGCTGGGTGTAGCGGAATATCTTGGGGTCACCCATTAGCAAGCGCTGCCACCCATTAGCAGGCGCTGTCAATAGGGGCGGAAAAATCCCTTTGCGGCGTTTAGCCGCAGTCATCGTGGTGGCGTTGCCTTCCTGGCGATGAGGTTCGCAGTCCCTGTGTCTCGTTCGGTCGGAGTCGGCTCGTAGTGTCCGCTCCAGTCACCCATCAGGATCAAGGCTTCGGCCGATACTGGCTGACCTGGCCCCTGACGCATTTCGCGTCCCAGAAACAACGCGGTAAAAACGAGCGCGCGTCCAATTGGTGGGTTCACAGAACCTGTGGCTCACCGGCTGCCGAAGCAGACGGGTCCAACCCCGTGTGGCTCGCGCGCTCGTCGCGGACATCATAACGCCGGGACATCCTGGCCGGTGCGGCCTCCAATCAGACCTTCTGGTTGTGAACCAACCCTACGGGTGGCTGACCGCACCGACCAAGCTCTCAGACGAATACTTTCTTCGGGTCGAACGGAACGCGCTCGCGCAGGACGTGGAACACGGCCCGGGCGAGCTTGTGAGCGATCGTCTTGATCGCGACGGTCCTGTTCGTCTTTGCCGCTTTGCGGTCGTATCAACTCCGCACCTCGGGGTAGTAGCGGATGGCGAAGTGCGCGGCCTCGGTGAACGCCCAGGCGAGATAGCGGTTGCCGTTCTTCGCGTTGTTGTCGCCCTTCTTCTTGCCGTTCGACCAGCGGCTGGCCTTGACGCACCGCGCGTACGAGGCGAAGGTGCCGGCGCCGGCGAAGCGGCCCATGTCGCCGGCCTCGAACATGATCGTGAGTGAGAGGATGTTGCCGATCCCCCAGACAGTGCGCAGCGGCTCGAACTCAGGACGAAGCTTCGCTCTCGCCTGAACGGTCTTCTCGAGCACCTTGATCTGCGCGCTGAGCGTTTCGATGACCGCAAGTGTCGATGTAATCGCGAGTGCCAGGTCGGGATCGGCGTACACGGCGTTGATCTCCGCGGCCGTGAGCGTCTTCACGTCATTTCCTGTGATTTTCGTTCCCCGGTTCCTCTGCTCGAGGTTTTGCACGCTGAGGATGTTCGCGGTGCGCTGCCGCATGAGCGTCATCCGTTTCCGCAGCAGGTCCCGAACTGGACGCTGCGCGGGTGGATAGATGTAGCCGGTTGGCAGAATGCCGAGCCGCATCATGTGCGCGAGCCACCACGCGTCGTACTCATCGTCGGCGTTCTTGAGGCCTTCGTACTGCTGGATCGCCGCCGTGTTCACGAGCATGGCGCGGTGCCCGCTGGCTTGCAGACCGTCGACAAGCCAGTACCAGTTGAACGTCGACTCGACGGCCACTCCCTGGAGCGTCTCGCGGAATGGCTCGAGCTCGCGAATGATCAACGGCAGCTCGTTCCGCAGCTTTCGCTGCCGGAG
>NZ_JBAQEO010000645.1:0-5038 GCF_049286785.1 Rhodococcus sp. (in: high G+C Gram-positive bacteria)
CGGTCCTGCCTAACGGCGATTTCGCTGGCACCCCCGAGGACGCACTCGACTGCGCCTGCGGGCTCTACCTCGCCGACCCCACCGCCTGGCAGCAACCCCCGACGAATTAACGGATCAGACCACTAAGATGCCGCAACCATTTGATGAGGGGCCTTCTGTCGCTAATATTCCGACTGTCCGGTTCCTTTTGGACACAACGGATGGTGCGAAACTCATCAGTTGAAGGGAGGGAAAACCAATGGGCAAGAAGGAATACATGTCTCCGACGCTGCTCAGCCGCGGGAGCTTCTCCGAAATCACTTCGGGCGGAGGCGTCTGGTGGGCTGAGTGGGTGGGTTTGTTCAACTAACACGCGCAACAGGGGGTGCTCATGGTTGGCAGATTGGATTCGTTCGTTATCACCCATGGTGAATTCGATCGGAGGGTCATCCATGAGCATCTTCCAGACGCGCAGACGATCCCCCTCCCGGGGTGCGGACCTCACACACACCTCCACGTCGAACTTGCCCACGTCAACCTCAGCATGGGTTCCGTCCGCGAAGGCGCTCTCATAGCCATTGGGCCCGAGGAAGTCCCGGCCGGATCGCTGGAGAGAATCCTGGTGGGCGCGCGTTCCGTCCAGAATATCGACCACTATTCGAGCAGACTCTCCGGTCAGTACTGGGTGATCGCGGTAGTCGACGGACGCCTCCGGGTGCAGGGCACGGCGTCGGGCTTGCATCGTGTATTCCACGCCCGACTGGGAAATACCACTGTGGTGTCCAACCGGGCACGCCTGATCGCCGACCTCGGTGAACTCTCAATCGACCCGACGTCCGTCGCGATGCGGCTGCTCCAGCCACTGCAGCATCCGTTCCCCGACATCAGCTGCTGGACGGGTGTCGCCTCGGTTCCACCCCACAGCTATCTGTCGCTCAGCGAGACATCGTCCCCGCATATCCACCGGTGGTGGCACTCGCCCGATGCGCAGACCAGCATCGACGACGGCGCACTGTCGGTCGCGGCCGCAACGATCGAGGTACTCGATATCCATCTCGCAGGCCGGTCCGTGGCGACGTGCGAGATTTCTGGTGGTCTGGATTCAGCCGCCATCACTGCAACGCTGGACCATAGAAATCGACGCGGCGACTCCTCTGTAGCGCTGCATGGGCTTACATCGGTCAGCCGTGACGAGTTCAATTCGGATGTTGGTTGGGCACAAGAGCTCACCTCCCATCTGTCGCTCGACAGCCACACCTTCCTCCAGCCCGAGCAACTGCCCCTCGAGTACGACGACCTGGCCGCAGCTGCGGCATATAGGCTCGACGAGCCGAGCATCGCGATCAGCAGTCATAGCAGGCTGAACACAGTGACGGACCTCGCGCGAGGTCTCAACTCCCAGGTGCACTTCACCGGCTACGGCGGCGACCAAGTGTTCATCCCGAACGCCGCATTGTGCCGGGACCTCTTTGCCTCCAGCCCCATGCGAGCGCTCGCACTTCTGCGGGCCTACCGATCGATGTATCGGTGGAAGCGAACGGCCGCGGTACAACAATTCATGCGCCCCGGTCCTTACCGATCATGGATCCAACAGCGATATCTCTCGTCGGAGTCCCGCAATTTTCACGCGGCGATGATGACGTGGGGTGCACAGGGCATCCTTCCGGGCTGGATGAGCGACGAGGCGCGGGAGTCGATACTCACCCGAGTTCACGACCACCCGGAGATAGATTCACTGGAAAGAACCCCAGGCAAACATATGGAGTTGAGCAGCATCTACGAGATATCAGGTGTAGTGCGTGGTCTCAGCGACATCGCCGCCACCCATAGTGGCCTTCCTGTTGTAGCTCCGCTCCTCGACGACCGCCTCATCGATGCGGCATTGGCGGTGCGAATCGAAGACCGGATGAATCCCTATCAATACAAACCCCTGCTCAGTGCGTCTTTCAAGGACATTCTGCCGAGCAGTGTCCAGCGGCGCACCACCAAGGGAGCTCACAACACCGACAAGGCCTACGGGCTTCTGCGGAACGCCAAAGCGATCCGCGAATACATGGCCGACTCGTTGCTGGTCGACGTGGGAATCGTCGATCCGCAGAAGCTGCAACCGCTTCTGCAGCAACCGGATACGCCACTCTTCGACAACAACGACCTCGCAATGACGGTGGCCTGTGAGGCGTGGCTTCGATCATTGACGACAGCCGGAAACGCCGGAACCAGCCGGTTGTCAGCCTAAACATGAAAGCAGGGGATGATGCTGCGAAGTTCAGTGTCTTTCACACGAACTGAGTACGGAGCCGTGATTCTCGATCAGAAGTCCGGCGCCTACTTCCAGATCAATGAGGTCGCGGCGGACATGGTCTCGGCGCTTCGTGAGACCAACGATATCGAGCTCGCGGCGCAACGAATCCATGCACTCTACGACACATCGGTCGACCAGGACCGGACAGACCTCCTTCGCTACCTGGGGCAGCTCACCGACAGTGGGCTGGTGAACCATGAAGTTTGAAAGGGATCGCCCCGTCATCTCGGACATGACGATGCACACCATCGCGGACGGTCGCACCCCGCCGATCGTCCGGATGAAGGCACGCATCAGCGTCATCATCGCGAAACGGCTCGGGAAGCTTCCCCCGGCCCAGCTTCAGCGCGTTCTCGTCTTGCTCTCCAAACATTCACGTCCGGCAACGTACGAGGAAGCGGAACACGCCCTACTCGCGGTGGTCCGAAGCGACGCGACATGTGCCGGAAGATTCGGCTGCCTACCTCGCTCGATCGCAACGTGTTTGCTGCTGCGCACGGCGGGAATCTGGCCGATGTGGTGCTCGGGAATCCCGTCGGCGCCGCCGTTTCGTGCCCACGCCTGGATCGAAGCCGAAGGTCGGATCGTTGCCGAGATCGGCGAGCTGACCTCCTATTGCCGCCTGATGACGGTCCCTGAGCACTACGGGTGGGACTCTCACGAATCCGAATCCGAATCCGCGCAGGAGATTGCATGATACTCACCCGCTATTCACACGTCTTGTCGTACCTGCGCGAATGGCGCGGGCGGATGTTCATCGCGACGACCGTGACCATCGCGGCCACCGCCCTCGGGCTCGCGCAACCACTTGTCGCCGGTCGGATCGTCAACAACATCTCGTCCTCGTCGCCGGTGCTGCTCCCCGCACTGATCCTCGTTGCGATCTTCCTCGCCCACAGCGCCTTGGAATCGGTCGGCCGATACCTGCTCGAGCGAGTCGGTGAGCAACTGGTCCTCTCGACCCGGGAACGATTCGCCAGGCACATCCTGGGGCTGCGCATAGAGCATCTGAGCAGGGCCCGGGTCGGGGATCTTCTCTCCCAGGTCTCGAACGACATCTCCCTGCTCAGCCAGATACCGAAGAACCTCGTCGAAATCGGAACCGGCGTCCTCGCGGTCGCGGTCGCGGCCGTGGTGATGTGCTATCTCGACCCGCTGCTCTTCGTGGTCGCCCTCATCGTCACCACGATCGCGTTCGGCGGAGCGAGTCTCGCGCTGTCCCGTATCCAGCGCGCCGCGAAAGACAAACAGATGGCGGTGGGTGAGCTCTCGTCCAACCTCGAACGCGCCATCTCGGCCATCCGCACGATCCGCATCTTCCGATCGGAGGCGCGCGAGGAGGCGGCGATCACCTCGGCCGCGCACAAGGCCTACGACGCCGGCCTCAGGTCCGCCGGCCTCACCGCCCTCGCCACCCCCATCATTCGCCTGTCCACCTCGGGTTCGTTTCTGCTGATCCTGCTGATCGGCAGTGTCCGTGTCGCGAACGGTTCACTGCAGCTGGGGACCCTGGTGACGATGTTCCTCTTCACGATGTACGCACTCTTCCCGCTGTCAAACCTGTTCCAAGGAGTCATCTCCATCCGGATGGCCCTCGGTTCATTCGAACGCGTCCAGACCACCCTCGCCCTCGACGCCGAGGAAGACCCCGCCGTCGTTCTTCCGCCGCAGACACCGCCGCACCGCCAATCGCATGATTCGTTGGCGCCGACGCTCGAGTTCGACCACGTATCCTTCGCGTACGGCGACCGGACTGTCGTGAAGGACGTCTCGTTCACCGTCGGGTATCGGACGACAACGGCGATCGTGGGGCCCTCGGGGGCAGGAAAGACCACACTCCTGTCACTGATCGGCAAGTTCTACGAGCCGACGACCGGGGCGATCCGACTCGGCGGACAGGACTACCGCCGCCTCACAACTCAGAAGATTCGGTCAGCCTTCGCGATCGTCGAGCAAGACGCCCCGGTCCTGCACGGCACGGTCAGAGATAATCTGCTGATCGGAAACCCTGTGGCCACCGAGGAACAGCTCTGGGCGGCACTCGAGGCCGCGAACCTGAAGGACCACGTGAGCCAACTGCCGGGCGGTCTGGATGCACCCGTGGGTGATCGAGGTGGTGCCCTTTCCGGGGGAGAGCGGCAGAGAATCGCCGTCGCCCGGGCACTGCTGTCCGACTGCCCGATCGTGCTTCTGGACGAGCCCACGTCGAACCTCGACACGCAAAACGAAAAGCTACTCGGCGACGCGCTCGCTGCACTGCGTGAGCGGAAAAGCCTGATCATCATTGCGCACCGGCTGTCGACGGTGATATCGGCAGACGAAATCATCGTGCTCGCCGACGGCGAGATCGCAGCACACGGGCCACATTCCGCACTGATAAACAGTTCTGATCTGTACCGGTCACTGGTGGATCGTGATCTCAAGCCCTCCGAATCCGTCGACCTGAGCGGGTAGGTAGCTGCTCTGGATGAGCGTGCCCGGACACTCCACCAAGACCGGTTGCCGATCCGCTTACAGGATGGGGCTGAACGGTGAGGGTGCCAGCGTAAATCCCCGATCAACGTTCCTGGTGTACCCCAATCACTCCTGACATGGGCCTCAAAGCGTCCTGATCACCCGACGCGGCAGGGCCGCCTCGCTTCGTGATGGATTGAGATGCCAGAGATTTGAGACAGAGTGTGGTGGCCATGCCGTGAGACAAAGCGACAGATCGCAGGTCGCAACATGCAAGAATGCCACCGGCAGCGAGAACCTACA
>NZ_JBAQEO010000646.1:0-5251 GCF_049286785.1 Rhodococcus sp. (in: high G+C Gram-positive bacteria)
ACAACGAGTGGCACGCGGCGCTGCGGGTCGCCGCCCACAATGCAACCATCGCCGAGTTGATGGAACGCCTCGACGCCCAACTGGCGGTCTACGACGCGGATGAGTCGAAGGCACCGGCGAACCTCGACGCGATCGAAAAGGAGCACCGCAGCATTCTCGACGCAGTCCTTGCCGGGAACGGCGAGCAGGCACGGTTGCTGATGACCGCACACCAGGAACGCACCCGCGACATCCGGATCGCGGCGATGGCGTCGCGGTAGATCCTCGTCCCGACACCGTCTGCGGGTGCCGATCTGCTCCCAGACGATTCCACAGAGGCGGAGGCGAGAGCACGTGCGTCGAGGGAGAGGTCCTGTCCGTCGTGTGACGGCACCCTATATGGTGTAAATACCCAAATCAGCTTGGACGCCAAGTCGTTCCCAGAAGGCGGCTCTGTCGAAGCCGGAGCTGCGGGCGCGTTCGGCCATCACGCGGCCGGCAGCATCGTGTGCCGATCGATCCGTCCACTTCACGGCGGTGACGACGTTGAAGTTGCTCTCACCATCTGTCAGTTGCGCAACGTCATTGGTGAGGATCCCATCCAAGTGGTTCAGCACCTCATGGGTCTCCCGCACCTTCGTGAGGAACTCGTCCAGCGACGCTTCGGGTACGTGGAACTTGTCGATACGCAGAATTTCGGTCATGCGAAAACGTTAGAACCTCAACACCGGTTGAGGTCAAGGACGCATCGCCCAAATAATGAGCCGTGACGGCTCCGATGTGAAGCTTTGGCGTCCGGCGGCGGTTGCATTCACGCGGTACTACGTCCGTCCGTACCCGGGCGAGACCCCTACGTCGGAGCGCACTTTGACGCGTGGTCGAGCACTGGCGACCGGGCCGGTCTATACGCCGGATTCCGCATCGGAGGTCCTGCCGATGCGCGGTGGCAGGAGGCAGCGCGGGCGTACCGTCGATGTCATGACCGAGGACAACCAGGTTGCGCCATGGGATGACATCTACCGAGGCGATGCGGAGGTCTTTTCGGGTCCGGTGCCGTGGAACATCGGTGAGCCGCAGCCCGAGATCGCCGGGCTGATCGCGGAGGGCAAGTTCCGTAGCGAGGTGTTGGACGCGGGCTGCGGGCATGCCGAGACGTCCCTCCATCTGGCGGCGCAGGGGTACACGGTGGTCGGTCTGGATCTGTCGCCGACGGCCATCGCGGTGGCCCAGGCCGCCGCGGTCGATCGTGGACTGACGACGGCCACGTATCAGGTGGCGGACATCAGCTCGTTCACGGGTTTCGACGGCCGGTTCGCAACGATCGTCGACAGCACCCTGTTCCATTCCCTTCCCGTGGACCGGCGGCGCGACTATCTGCAGGCCGTCGCCCGGGCGGCCGCGCCCGGCGCGTCCTTCTACATCCTGGTGTTCGCGAAGGGTGCCTTCCCCGAGGGGGAAGGACCGAATCCGGTGACCGACGACGAGCTACGCGAGGCCGTCGCCGAGTACTGGATCATCGATGACATTCGCCCGGCCTTCATCCACGCGCTGCTCGGCCCGGAGGAGGCCGCGAACTGGCAGCGCGACGACAAAGGCAGGGCCATGCTGCCGGCGTGGCTACTGTCGGCTCACCGTGACTGAGCCGAGGAGCTGCTCGCGGCAAGACCGGCCCCGCGATCGTTTGCCGCAGGTCTGCGTCGAGACCTCGATACATTCGAGACCGTTCCCGAGCGATTGATTCCCGAGCGCCGCATCGGATCTCCTCGACGTCCGATATCGACTGCACGCCAATGCTCTTCGTTGGCCGTGGCCTCGGCTAGGAAACCGCATCCTCCAGAGAACGTTCCTTCGCGTCTTTCGCGTGGTCGACGAACGCAGTGAATGCGGGGATCTGCGCTGCCGGCACGGTGAACGGCAACACCTGAAACGGGATGCTGACACCCGTGGTCTTCAGTTTCACCTTCCAGTCGACGCCGGAGGGGACGATGTGCACCTCGAGGAGTTCGACATGCACGAAGAAGATGCCCGGCTCGTAGCGCGGGGTCGTGATGGTCACGATCTCGTCGTCGAGGGTCAGCAGTACGTCGCCGTCGATGCGCACACGGTAGCGGTTCGGGGTCATGGTGCCCATTGGAGCACGGCGACGAGGAAGTGGCTGGACTCCGACGTGCGTCAGACTTTCTTGACCACGCTCGACTTGAGCTGCATCGGACCGATGCCGTCGACCTTGCAGTCGATGTCGTGGTCGCCGACGCCGTTGACGAGGCGGATGTTGCGCACCTTGGTGCCCGCCTTGATGCCGGTGGGACTGCCCTTCACCTTGAGGCTCTTGATCACGGTGACCGTGTCACCGTCAGCGAGGACGTTGCCGACCGCGTCCTTGATGACCCCGAGTTCGCTGTCGTCCGTGGGGGTGGATGCGGGGACCCATTCGTGTGCACATTCCGGGCAGACCAGGAGTGAACCCATCTCGTAGGTGTACTCACAGGAGCACTCGGGGCACGGCGGCAGCGTCTCGTTCACGCCGTCAGGATACTCGCGGTGGTCGTGCGTTCACTCGCCCGTCCGGTACCGGCGCCAGCAGGCGCCCGGCGTCCTTGGGCTCGACCCCTCGGAAGTAAACGCTAAGTGGGCGCTAAGCCGGTGATGGTCTTCTCGACGGGTCCCGACCCCCTCGAGAAAGCAAACCCATGGTCCTCACTTCGCAGGAGTCTGCCGCCGGCGTCACGTCGGCGAGAGATACCCTCCGTTCCTTCATCGGCTCGGCAGTGCACTTTCCGGGCAGCGACACCTACAAGTCGGTAATCGCCGGTTTCGATACCGCCACCGTCCACCGCCCGGCCGCGGTCGTGGTGGCTACGACGGCTGCGGATGTTGCGGCAGCTGTTCGGCTGGCCGGCGCCGTCGGATTCTCGGTCTCGGTCACGTGCACCGGGCACGGTGACGAACCGGCGCCTTCGAACTCGATCCTGATCGATACCGCGGGCATGAACTCCGTCACGATCGATCACCGGAACAGCACGGCCACGGTCGGTGCCGGCGCACGGTGGCAGCAGGTGCTCGCCGCAGCCGCCCCCTACGGTTTGGCGGGGCCGGCGGGGTCCTACGGATTCGCCGCCGACCACGTCATGTCGATGGAGGTGGTCACTGCGGACGGTTACCTGCGTCGGGTGGACGCCGTCACCGAATCGGACCTGTTCTGGGCTCTGCTCGTCGGCGGTGGTGCTCTCGGCATCGTCACGCAGATGACGTTCGGACTCTTTCCGATCGAGGAAATCGACGGTGACGGTCGGTTCTTCGATCTCTCCGACTCGCCCGCGGTCCTGCACCCCTGGTGTGAATGGGCCCAGGAGGTGCCGGAGAAGTATCTGCGACTTCGGGCGATCCGAGAACGATACGACCCCGACAAAATATTCACACGTTCTGCGCGACAGGGGTCCACGACATGCTGAGCAGCCAGAATTCCCGTCGACGCGTCCTCGGCGCTCCCCTCGTGCTCACCGCTGCGGCACTGATGTTGTCGTCGTGCTCGTTCTCCTTCGCGATGGGCGATGCCCACAGCGAGTCGGAGGATTCCGTCGACTTCGAGAATCTGCAGTCGGCCACCCTCCAGATTGAGGCGCTGGGCACTTTCGTCTCGCCCACCGAGGGTGGATACGAAGCTGCCGGCCGTGGTTCCGGTTTCCTGATCAGTCCGGACGGTTATGCACTCACGAACAATCACGTCGTGACCGGCGCTGGAACCTTGAAGGTGTGGCGCGGCGGTGATCAGAGCAAGACGCTGAATGCGCGGATCGTCGGGTCATCCGAATGCCTCGACCTTGCGGTGGTGAAGCTCGACGGGACGGATCTTCCGTTCATCGCCAACCGTGAGGAGGACATCTCGACGGCTGATGAGGTGTATGCCGCCGGGTTCCCGCTCGGTGACCCCACCTTCACGATGACCAAAGGAATCGTGTCGAAGGCCGACACTGCGGCGGACACCCCGTGGGCGTCGCTCGACCATGTCATCGAACACGATGCGCGTATTCGTAGTGGCAATTCCGGTGGGCCTCTGGTCGACCCCGAGGGCCGACTGGTCGGAATCAACTATGCCGGTGACGAACAACATGACACCAACCTCGCCATTCACCGCGACGAGGTGCAGAAGATCGTGGGCGACTTGCAGTCCGGAAAGAACGTACTGAGCCTGGGAATCAACGGCGAGGCACTCGTGTCCGACGACGGTGAAGGGCTGGGCGTCTGGGTGAATTCGGTCGCGTCGGGATCACCCGCCGACAAGGCGGGCGTCGAGCCGGGAGATCTGCTGACCAGCATGGAAGGCGTGAGCCTGGGTACGGACGGCACACTGGCCGATTACTGCAGCGTCCTCGAAACACACGGGCAGGACAGTACGCTGTCGGTCGAGCTGTATCGGCCCGCGACCGACTCCTTTCTCCGTGGCCAGTTCAACGGCGACCCCGTGGTTTCCACCACCACGGTCAGTGCCGGCGTCATCACTCAGGCGAGCAGCGGTTCCGGTACCGAGTCGGTCGGTGGCGGAGGATTCAGCACGGTCACCGACAATTCGGGCGCAGTGAGCGTCGACGTGCCCGACGCCTGGTCGGAGGTCGACGGCTCCGAGTTCGTCGATGATCGTGGAAACCGGTACTACGGACTCGAGGCAAGCGCCGATCTCGAGACGTACAAAACCGGGTGGGGAGCCGTCGGTGCGTCGGTTTTGGCGTCCGAAGAAGCGGTGGGCAATTCGACGCCGGAGGACCTGTTGAACTGGGCTTCGATCGGTCTTCCCGAATCGGGATGCGTGTCGCGCGGCCGAATGGACTACGAGGACGCGCTCCACACAGGCAGATTCGAGGCGTGGGAGAACTGCGGACCGGATCGCGCGAAGTACATCGTCGTCGCGGCACAGGCAGACGACGGACGCTATCTTGCGCTGGTTGCCGTGCAGGCGAATACCGAGGCCGACGTGGCAGCCGCAGACAGAGTAGTCAACAGCTTCTCGGTAAGTCTGTGAGGTACTCGACCGGCGCGGCGGCCCGGTCAGCCGCCGATCGCGCCGAGGTTCGGCTCGACGATGTCGAGGGCCTCGGTCGGCACAGCCACCGCGTCGGTCGACCATTCCCAGATGGAGTGCCGCGATCGCCGCGCGGGCCTCGTCGACAGTATCGAGCCGCTCCGGGACGATGCCCGTCCTGAATCATTCTGGGGGAGAGGATCGTAGCTCCTGCTGAATGGTGAACGCTCGGCTCCCGTCAAGTTGGGCGCGGCC
>NZ_JBAQEO010000647.1:0-1592 GCF_049286785.1 Rhodococcus sp. (in: high G+C Gram-positive bacteria)
GGATATACGTTCATTGTTGTACCAATGGATGTAGTCGTGCAGCGCAGTGGTCAATGCATCGATGCTGAGGTATCGGATGTGGTGGAAGAGTTCTTCTTTGAGGTGACCGAAGAAGTTCTCTATCACGGCGGACCTTCACCGTCGTTCCTGCACCCTCAAGGCCCGCAATTTCCAAGGTACGCGACTTCCGCCCGGAACCGCTCCTTCTCCGACCGCAGCTGCTCCAACTCACTGCACTCGCCCGGCTCGGAGTCGACGTACTTCGGCGGACGCCCAGCCCGCTTCGGGCGTAACCCGTCATCGCCCTCGCTGCGATACTTCCGCGTTCCGGTGCTGGCTTCGACGATAAGTCGGTAGTTGTAGTGGACGTTCCAGACTTCGAGTGCCTGGGATCGGTGTTGTTCGCTGGTCCATTCGCGGGCGTAGAGGAACTCCTCGGCCAGGATGCGGCCCAAAGCGCTCGACCTTGCCGTTGTGGCGTGGGGTGGAGGGCCGGATGAACTGGTGCCGCATGCCGCCGAGGGTGCGAGCGAATACCGCCGAGTGGTAGCACGCCCCGTTGTCGGTGACCACGCGGGTGAACCGGGCGATGGCGTGGGCGGCGAAGAACGCTCGGGCGCGGCTGATGAAACCGACTGCGGTGATGCCCTTCTCGCCGGGAAGCGCTTCGGTGGGGATACCTCCCTGCACGTAGTGCTTGGGGGAGACTCGAGGCGGGAGAATCCGTCGACGATCGAGTGCAGGTAGACGTAGCCGGTGCGGGTGCCGCGTTTCTTGCCGCGATCGACGGTCTTGGCGTGTTCGCTGCCGCGGCCGTGGATGCGCCAGCCGCCGCGGTCGGGTATCCGGCCGACCTTCTTTGATGTCGACGTGTCCGTTGACCGGGGTACCGGGCGACGACGGTGTTCGGGTGTTTGCGGTTCGCGGCCCCGTTCGGGTCGAGGAACCGGCGGCGGTTGATACCCACACGCACCAGCCATCGTCCGACTGTGGAGAGGGAGACGATGTGCCCTTCGGCCTGGAGTTCGCCGGCGATGCGGCGGGCGGACCTTTTCCTGTCGCGGTGCAACTGTCAGCAACTTCTCGATCTTGTCGACCAGCTCCGGGTCGAGGGCGGCGGGTTGGTGGTGCGGGACGCTGACGCGGTCGTGCAGGCCGGCGTTACCGCCGGTGCGGTACCGGTTCACCCACTTCGACAGACACTGGCGGGAAATCCCCGCTTCGGCGGCGACGTGCGCGATCGGATGGTGCTGGCCGCGGTGGATGAGGCGCGCAATCTTTCGGCAGGGGTCAGTGGGGCGTTGCGGTGGGACACGCGGGTCTCTTTCCGGTCGGGACGAGTTGGTCGCACTTCTCATCCTGCCGATAGAGACCCGCGCCCTCAGCTACCGATTTGCACCGACCGCGTCACCAACCTCATGAAACGCAACAGGCCGGGAGAGTCGATGAGTTCGTACCGATAGGCACGTGGAGTGGACGAAGGACGTGCGCGGTCGCAGAGCTGGGCCGGGTCACCCACGGCTCTGGGTGAGACTGTCCGTACGAGGCTCTTCCTCGCTGGCGCCTTCTCTTGGGAAGTCGATGGTCTGGGG
>NZ_JBAQEO010000648.1:0-2700 GCF_049286785.1 Rhodococcus sp. (in: high G+C Gram-positive bacteria)
GTTGGGTCCTCCCGTCGCATTCACTTTCGGCAGGTCCCGGGGGTAGGAGTACGGCTCCATCCCATACATGAAGCTTGCGCTGAGGGCGAGGCCCGGCTGATTGCCGCCGATGAGCTGCTCGGCCAACGGCTGGACATTGTTCAGCCCGACCATGAAGCAGGAAATCACCGGTGAATACTCCGCCAGCAGTTCCGTGGTCGGCAACAACACGTCGAGGGAGGTCGTCAGGTTCTGTTCGTTCTCACTGAGCACCGTGTTGGCGGTGTCGGCGAGGCCTGTGGCGTTGAGAAGCACGGCGTCGAGGTTGTCCTGCTCGTCCACGACGGTGCCGCTGGTGGCCGTCGCGTCGTCGAGTATCCGCATCAGGTCCGGGGCGGTGTCCGCGTAGACATCGGTGACCTGTGCGGCCTTGACCAGATCCTCCCGCAGTCGAGGAAGACTCGGGTTCATCTTCGCCAGGTATCGGTCGCCCTGCTCCAGGAGTTCGCCGAGTTGTTCACCCCGTCCGCGCAACGCAGAAGCAAGAGCACCGAGAGTGGCATTGAGCTTCTCGGGCTCGATCTGGGCAAGCACGTTCGAGAGGTGCTGGAAGACGGTGTTGAACTCCACGGTGACGTTCTGGGAGGCGATGACCGCTCCTGGTTGGAGATGGGTGGCGGCGGGTTCTTCCGGCATCACGAGATTCACATACTTGGCGCCGAACACGGTGGTGGACTTGATTTCCACCGATGCGTTGGACGGGATGAGTGACATCATGTCGGGATACATCTCGAGCTTCAGCTCGGCCCCGTCGTCGACGTGCTCGATGGAACCGACCTTGCCGACCTGGACGCCGAGGAGCTTGACCTTCGCGTCGGGTTCCATCACCAGACCCGCTCGATCGGACGTCACCGTGACCGGTGTCGACTCGGTGAATGTCCCGTTGAACATGGCCAGGGAGAAAGCCACGATCGCAAGCAGACTCGTCACGAGAACGAGTGCCGCCAGTTTCTTCAATCGACTCGAATCAGACATCTGCCGGCACTCCTATCCCGAGAGGTTGAAGTTGCCGGACCCGCCGTAGATGGCGAGGGAGATGAGCAGGGTGACACTGACGACGGCGATCAGCGAGGACCGGACCGCGTTGCCCACCGCCACACCGACGCCGACGGGACCGCCGGAGGCGGTGAAACCGTAGTAGGTGTGGATGAGCATGATCGCGATGGCCATCACGATGGCCTGGGCGAACGACCACAATATGTCCGTCGGTATCAGGAAGGTCGAGAAGTAGTGATCGTAGACGCCGGACGACTGGTCATACAGCACCACGGTGGCGAACCGGCTCGCGAGGAACGACGCGATGACGGCGAGCGCGTAGAGCGGGATGATCGCGATCATTCCCGCCATCACGCGAGTGCTGACGAGGTACGGAATGGAGGGGATCGCCATGGTCTCGAGGGCGTCGATCTCCTCGGAGACCCGCATGGCGCCGAGCTGCGCTGTGGAGCCGGCACCGATGGTGGCGGCGAGACCGATACCCGCGATGACCGGGGCCGCGATACGCACGTTGATGAATGCCGCAAAGAACCCGGTGAGCGCCTCGACCCCGATGTTGCCCAGCGAGCTGTACCCCTGCACGGCGATGGTGCCACCGGTGAAGAGGGTGAGGAAGCCGACGATCACAACGGTGCCGCCGATGACGGCCAACGCTCCCGTGCCCATGCTGATCTCGGCAATGAGCCGCAGGGTTTCTTTGGGGTAGTGCATCAGTGCGCGGGGCGCCGATCCGATTGCGCGCGCGAAGAACAGTGCCTGTTCACCGAGACGATCGATCGAACGGGACACCGCGCTGACCTGCCGGCGTGCGCGGGGAAACCGCCCGGCTGCTGCGAGAGCCATTTACTCCACCACCATGTCGGTCACCCTGCCGTCAGCTTGATGCCGACGGCGGTGACGAGAACGTTGACCACGAACAGGGCCATGAACGAGAACACGACGGTCTGGTTGACGGCGTCCCCGACGCTCTTCGCGCCACCCTTGACGTTCAGGCCGAGGTAGGCGGCGACCAGGCCGGCGATCATGCCGAACAAACCGGCTTTGACTTCCGAGATCACAAGTTCTCCGAATCCGGTGAGAAGGGTGATGCCGTTGACGAACGCGCCCGGGTTCACGTCCTGGATGTACACCGAGAAGACGAAACCGCCGAGAATGCCGATGGTGCAGACCAGACCGTTCAGCAGCAGTGCCACCACAGTCGATGCGAGCACGCGCGGCACGATCAGCCGGTGTATCGGATTGATCCCGAGAACGCGCATCGCGTCGATCTCTTCGCGAATAGTCCGCGCCGAGAGATCCGCGCAGATGGCCGTGGCACCCGCACCGGCCACGATGAGGACCGTGACGATGGGGCCGACCTGGGTGACGGTTCCGAGCGCCGCGCCGGCTCCGCTGAGGTCGGCCGCACCGATCTCCCGCAACAGGATGTTGATGGTGAAGCTCACCAGCACGGTGAACGGAATGGCAACCAACACCGTCGGAACCATCGATACCCGGGCGACGAACCACGCCTGGTCCACGAATTCGCGCCGCTGGAAGGGCCTCGAAAACACTGCCTTGAGCGTCTCGCCCGACATGGCGAAAAATCCGCCGACCGCACGCAACGGCACCTCGAGGAGGTCTACCATTCGTCCTCCTCGTCCAAATCTCGTCCAGCACCGACTG
>NZ_JBAQEO010000649.1:0-5278 GCF_049286785.1 Rhodococcus sp. (in: high G+C Gram-positive bacteria)
ACGGGTTCGCGGGGTCCATACCCAGCTCGTCGGCCAACTGCTCGTACTGCTCGACCGTGAGCAGGGACGAGTGATTCTGCGGGTGTCCCTGCGTCGGCAGTCCGCGGCCCTTGATGGTGTACGCGATGATCACGGTCGGACGGCTGTCGTCGATCTGCGCATACGCCGCACGGAGGGCGTCGAGGTCGTGACCGCCGAGGTTACGGATCGCGCGGAGCAGAGTGTCGTCGTCCAGGCCACCGATCAGCGACGCGATCGCGGCGGCATCGGTGCCGCCACCGGGAAGCCGCACCCGCAACTCGTCGGCGCTGCACCGCAGCAGTCGCTGATACTCGGGGTTCGGCATGTCCAGGATTCGCGACCGTAGCGCCGGTCCGCCGGGACGGGTGTACAACGACTCGAGCAGGGTCCCGAACTTCACGGTGATCACCTGCCACCCGGCGGCCGAGAACATCGCCTCGAGCCGGCCGGCCGCAATGGTCGGGACCACCCGGTCCAGGGACTGCCGGTTCAGGTCGACGATCCACACGATTTCGCCGAGTTCGGCGACCGAGGTGTCGAGGATCGCCTCCCACACGGCGCCCTCGTCCAGCTCGGCGTCGCCGACGAGGGAGTACTGGCGACCCGTGCCGGCGCCGCCGATCGTGGTGGCGACGTAGCGGCGGGCGATGGCACCCCAGATCGGGGCCGTCGCGCCGATGCCGACCGAACCGGTCGAATAGTCCACCGGATCAGGGTCTTTCGAGCGGCTCGGGTAGGACTGCAACCCGCCGAACTCCCGCAACGTCGTCAGATACGACTCGCCCAGCTCGCCGAGCAGATAGTTGATGCCGTGCAGCACCGGGGATGCGTGCGGCTTCACCGACACCCTGTCCCCGGGACCGAGCTGCTCGAACCACAACGACGTCATGATCGACACCATCGACGCGCACGACGCCTGATGCCCACCCACCTTCAGCCCCGTGGGATTCGGGCGAACCCGGTTGGCGTGATGGATCATTGACGTCGACAACCACAACACCCGCTGTTCGATCTCCACAAGCGCGTCCGGCGTGGTGGCGTGCGGTGTGGATTGCGTCGTGCTGTGGTCGACCGTGCGGGTGTCGTTCATAGTTTCCGTCCTTGCCTTCAGTTCCTGGCACCGAAACCGCTCCGCTCGCGCCCAGGTTGTGAGCGAGGCGGATCGGTGGTGACCGGCAGGCGGACCTTCTGGGGCCGAACCCACCACGGAGCGGCGTCGCACCACCCGTCTATCGAGAGATTCTGTGCAGATCTCTCGATACAGTCGACCATCGGCATACACTTCTAGCAATACCGCCCACAGAACTTCAGCATTCTGCGAACCACTGCACGCACACCCCACCTGGAGGTTGGCAATATGCCCAAGACGACCACCATCGATTCCCTTGATGCCAAGATCCTCGGCGCACTCAACGAGGAACCCCGAGCAACCGTGATCGCGCTCGCCGACAAGACCGGCCTGTCCCGGAACACCGTGCAGGCCCGGCTCGGCAAGCTCGAGCGGCAGGGAGTGCTGCATTCGTTCGAACGTCGCATCGACCCGGGCGCTCTCGGGTACCCGTTGACGGCGTTCATTATGACCAGCGTGACCCAGCGCAAACTGTCGCAGATCGCGAACGCGCTCGACAGTGTCCCCGAAGTGGTCGAGGTACACGGACTCAGCGGTGTCACAGATCTTCTCGTCCACGTCGTCGCCCGCGACGCCGACGACCTCTACCGGATCGCCGGCCGGATCCTCGACATCGACGGCGTCGAGCAGACGACCACGGCGCTCGTCATGCGCAAGTTGGTCGACTACCGCCTCACCCCGCTCCTGCAACAGCTCGCTGACAAGTCGTGACGGCAGCCGTCGTCAGCATTTTGACAAGTCGGCAAGTCGGTGACGTGACCCCGCTCGCCGACGCACAGACTGACTCGGTCCCCGTCGTCGCGATCAGCGGTAGGGTGGGAGTCTCCACCCGTCGCCGGTGATCGTGTCGCCTGTGGCGGCTCCCACCTGAGGCACGCTGTTATTCGCCCGCTACCGAATTCGTCGGCAGTGAATGGAACGGTGCCGCCGCACCACGAGTGTTGGTCGCGTCGGGACCGGCCGACGGTGCCACCATCGCCACTTCCGTAATCTCCCGCCGGCGAACCGGGAGCGTCGGCCGTTCGCGCCATGCGGGAAGGGCCTCCTGCACCTCGAGACCCAGTGCGATCAATTCGGCTTCGCCCCATGGCCGTCCGCCCAATTGGACACCGAACGGGATTCCTGTCTCCGACGACCGGCCGACGGGGGTCTGCACTACGGGAGCACCGACGTAATTGGCCCAGCGAACGTCCCCCATGCCGGCCGAGAAGACGCTCACGTCCATGAACTGCGTCCGCTTCGCACCGTCCACGGTGGTTCCCGGCAAGACAATCGCGTCGAGTCGGTGCTCGTCGAACATCCGGTTGTAGTCACCGCGAAACCGCATCCGGTCACGTTCGAGTACCAAGAAATCGGCAACGGGTCCGGCGAGGGCAGCGATGAACGCGGCGACCAGCATCGCGTTGTCCGTGTCATACAGCCCGAGGCGGTCCGAGAACTGCTGGTGATAGGCGCCTGCTTCGGCCATGTCACCCACGAGTAGACCGGACGGCGTGGACGGCATCGTGACATCGACGGTCACCCCGCCCAGTTGTCGGACCACGTTTACGAATTCCTGGAAGAGGCGCGCCTGCGAACCGGTCAGTTTGCCGGCCTCTCGCATCGGAATTCCGAATCTCCTGCCGCCGAGAGGGTTGCTGCCGCGCTGCGCGGACAACGGATATCCGCCGCGAGGCGCTTCCGGACCTGCACCCGTCGAAGGGTCGTCGACGTCGTAGCCCGCCATGTACGTGAGTAGTAATGATGCGTCGGCGAGGCTCCGGCCCATCGGGCCGGCATGATCGCGCGTCCATGTCAGGGGTATGACGCCGGCCATGCTGCACCGGCCGAACGTGGGCTTGATCGACGACACCCCGCACATGCTGGCCGGAAAACGCAGGGAGCCTCCGGTATCGGTGCCGGTCGCGAGTGGAACGAATCCGGCGGCCAGCGCCGCCGCGCTTCCACCCGAGGACCCACCGGCCGAATACGCGGGGTTCCAAGGATTGCCGACTCTGGGCGTGGACACACCGATCGCGAATTCGTGGGTGTGGGTGTGCCCCATCAGGACCATTCCCGCATCACGAAGGCGCCGCCACACCCCGGAGTCTCCCGCAGCGATATTGCCCTCGAGTACCTTGCTCGACGCGGTCAACGGCAGGCCCGCCACCGCATAGAGATCCTTCAGAGCGAGGGGCAGACCGCACACTAGCGGTACCGTCTCGCCGGTCTCGCGGGCGGCCGCCCGGGACAGACGTTGCGCTGCTTGCTCGGCCGCGTGGTAAGCCGTCTCCGGGTAGATGCGCGCCCACGCGTTGACGTCCCCGTCCGAATCGGCACTGCGCCGAAGACATGCGTCGAGTAGTTCGCGCGGGTGCAGGGCGCGTGCCTGGAGCAGGCTCGCCGCCTCGACTGCACTGAGCAGCCCTGGGTCGGTTTCGGTGATGTCCCCGGGCGCCGGCAACGACCGCGGCGATGTGGCGTACGCAGACGGTGCGCGTGTCATCCCAACGCCAGCGGCGCCCCAGGCCGCAGTACCGAGAAAGAGGCGACGTGAAATCTTCGATGCCACTTTGCGGCCTATGCCCGCGAGCGCACTGTCATGGAATAATTCGTTCCTCGGTCTTCTCGAAGAGCCTCCGGAAGCTGTGTCTGCGCGTGTTCGGGTCGTATGTGCGCGAGGGAATCCAGAACACCAGGTACATGGTTCGTGAGAGCAACACCGAGATCCACGACAGCCGGGCCTGGCCCGGCTTGCCGTGCAACCTGAGTGTCCGCGGGAGAGACGCCGTGTATTCCCAGTACAGTCGGCGGCTATTCTGCATGCGACGCCCCGATACCCGGGCCCTCATTCCGTCGATCAAGGCCATCTTGTACCCGGCGGCGGCGAGCGACAACGAGATGTCGAGGTCTTCCCAGATGCCTTGTCCCTCGTTCAAGGAAGTTGCGATCTCGTCCCAGGCGGTCTTTCGGATCACCATGTTCGCGCCGTAGAGACCACTGACTTCCTTGACTCCGGTGTCGCCCTTCGAACCTGCCGCTGCACCCATGATCAGCCTGTGGATGCCCTGAAGGGGCATGTCGTATTGAGTGAAGGGGCCCAGCGCAGCGGCGAATGCAGGGTCTGCGGAGCCGAAGAAGGAACGAATTGCGTCAGCCCAGCCGGGCTCGACGATCGTGTCTGCATCGATTCGTGCCACGATCTCGAACTTCGCCGCACCGATTCCGGTGTTGCGGGCCGGAATCAGACCGGGCTCGAGTTCCGAGATCACCCGGACCTTGTCGTGAGCATCGTCGATTCCGCCGGCGATCTCCGCGGTGGCATCGGTCGAGTTGTTATCGACCACAACGATCTCGTCGATCTCGTCGATCTGAGATCCAAGAGCCTCGAGGCACGGGCCGATGACAGCTTCTTCGTTGAATGCAGGGATGACGACGGACAGCGTGATCGGATCCACAGACCCGACACTAACACCGGCCGCCCAGTCACGCTCGGGTCATGAGGAACGGATTCGCCCACGCGGGCAGGAGCACCGGCACCCCTGGACGAGCGGACGTCCAGGGGCACCGATGATCAGGCAACCTGCTTACGCGACCCTCGATCATTGTTCTGATCGGCCCCGAGGTCCCGTGGACGATAACCCACCGGATAGCCCGGATAACTTCGATTGTGCTGGTCCCGCGCGGCCTTCGACACCCGGCGTGGCGGCAGAAGGCGCACCAACTTTCCGCGAATCTCGAGCGACCGCTTCGCCGCGTTCTGCAACCAGAGCGGTGCGGCGGGAAACCCGAACGCAGTCAGCATCATCGGGTCGAGCAGCGCATACACACCCTGGGCGACAACCGGCCGGAGCGGCTTCGGGAACCACGAACAGAATAGATTCAGCGTATAGCTGCCGACCCGATGGTTGTCCTCGGTGTACCGGAAGTGTTTCTGCTCGTACTCGACCTTGAACCGGTAGAAGTCCTCGAAACTCTCCGGAATGTTCTTGATACCCATCCGGATTCCCACCTCACGGTAGAAATAGAAGCATGCCAGACGCTCGTTGGGCGTCATCCGGCGCCACCCGAACCGGTCGATCCAGTCGATCGGTTCGTAGATGAATGTGGTCAGCACGTAGAGCATGTCATCGTTGTCGATGTCGTACT
>NZ_JBAQEO010000650.1:0-3419 GCF_049286785.1 Rhodococcus sp. (in: high G+C Gram-positive bacteria)
GCGCAGGACCGCCCTGTGCGGGAACGAGTCCCGACAGTTCGGTGGGCGCGAAGACCTCGAGATCTCCGACCGGGACGTCGGGTCGGAGGGTCGCGTCCGCCAGGAGGCGGGCCAGGCGATCGGCGAACATCTGGATCGTTCCCGGCTCGACCAGCGCGGTCGCGAATGTCATCTCCAGATCGGTCCCGTCCGGGTGCTCGGTGTACCGGACTCGCAGATCGGGGTCGCACATCGCCGTCCGGTCGCGGGCGTCCGCGAACTCCAGGACCACCTCGAACGGATACGGACCGGTGGGTGGGTGCGGCAGGTCCAGAACCTCCGCGACCTCGTCGAACGGCACCTCCGCGTCGGCGAAGGCGGCAGACTCGGTCGCGCGTGCGTGGGCGAGTAGCTCGGCGAACGAACAGGCGGCGTCGACCCGGGTCCGCAGGATCACCGGCCACCGGTGCGGTACGGCGACGGTGGCCCCGATCGCGATGTCGTCGGTGGCGCTCAGCCGGGCGAGCAGGGCGATCAACGCGGTGTGCACGACGGACAGACCGGCGAAGGCGCAGTCGCCACCGAAGGAGTAGTCGCCACCGAGGGTTCGGATGCGCTGATGCAGCTCGGCCGGGAGACGGAGGGTGATGCACCCGTCGTGAGGCAGCCCCGCGTGTGGCGGTACCGGACGATCGGTGCGGAGGAGCCGGTGCGCGGACAGCCCGTCGAGAGTGGTTCGCCAGTAGTCGAGTCGAGCGGTCTTGCGGCGCAGCCGCGCTCCTTCGGCGGCGGTCTCGGCATGAAGATCGCCGATCCTGTCCTCGGTGTCCCCGGCGAGGAAGTCCTCGAGCAGTGCGACGAAGGCCCTGTGATGCGCACGCAGTCCCTCATCGGTGTAGCGACCGGGATTGCCCCGGAACTCCACCACTGTCTTCTCGGGTGTGCCGCTCCGGTACACGTTGACGAGCAGATCGTCGACCGGGCCGGAAGTGACCACGTGGAACTCGCCGGTCATGTCGCCGAGAACGATCTTCGGGTGGAAGAGCATGACGTTGACCATGGGTCCTGCCAGGAGGAGTGTGGATTTCCGGTCCCCGGTCTCGCGGCGGATGTCGTCGAGCGTGTAGCGCTGATGTCGCAGTGCACCCATCACCTCCAGTTGCACCCGCTGCAGCACCGCGGCGAGTGTGTCCCCGGGTTGTTCACTCACCTGCAGCGGCGCGACGGTGGCGAGCATCCCGCCGGAGCGTCGCAGTACCGCCGTCGTCCGGCCCGAGACCGGCAGATTGACCAGCACGCGCTCCTGTCCGGTCATGCGTGCGAGGTAGCAGCCTAACGCCGCGACGACCATGGTCGCCGCGGGGACGCCGAACACCTCGTCGGAGTGTTCGAGCCGCCCGACTGCCCGGTCCGAGAGGAATCCTCCGGCCAGGGTGCTCTTCGCGACGGCCGGCGCCACCACCGGCGACAGGCTCGAGCCCTCACCGAATTCGGCGACGCGCTGCATCCAGTACGCGTGATCGGATTCGAATCGTGGCGACGATCGGTAGTGCTGATCGATGGCGTAGAGGGTGCGCAGGTCGGCTGCCTGGCTCGGCTCGGGCGAACGCCCCTCGACCGTCGCCGTGTACAGCTCGGCTACCCGGTTCACCAGCGTTGTCGCACCGTACCCGTCCAGTGCAATATGGTGAATCCTGCTGTAGCACAGGTAGTCCTGTTCGCCGATCTGGAGCACCGCGGACCTGGCCAGGAGATCCCGGGTCGGATCGATGGGGCTCGTGTAGTCGCGTTCCATCCACGCGTGCGCTGCTGCGGCCGGATCGGGTGTTCCGCGGAAGTCGACGAATCCGGTCGACAACCCGAGGGACGGATCGACCACCTGAAACGGTTCCCCGTCGACCTCGACGATCCGCGAGAAGGTCGATTGGAACTCTCGTCCCGCTGTCAGCGACGCCTCGGCGAGAAGCTCGAGGTCCAGTGGCCCGTGCAGTTCGACGTACTGCGCGATGCAGACCGGAACTCCGGGTGTCATCCGTTGGGCGAGCCACATGCCCCGTTGTGGCGACGACAGCGGGAAAGCGGCGCCGGCCTCGTCGGGGTCACGGTGGACAGAAACTGCAGAATCCAAGGAGGATCCTCCCCAAACAAGTCGACCAGGGGTCGTGGGTGTCGATCAAGTTCCTTCATCGGCGGAGTGTGGGACGTGTTCCATCGTGAACCACTTCGGGCCGTCACGTGCCGAGTCGCCCGAATTTCGCCTGGTCGGGGCGCGGTGACCGGCGCCCACCTGTGACGCCGTAGAATCCAACGACCGTGAGCCTTACCCTCGGAATCGTCGGACTGCCCAACGTCGGCAAGTCCACCCTGTTCAATGCGCTGACCAAGAACGACGTGCTGGCCGCGAACTACCCGTTCGCCACCATCGAACCCAACGTCGGTGTGGTGGAGCTGCCCGATCCGCGGCTGAAGAGGCTCGCCGAGATCTTCGGTTCGCAGCGCATCCTGCCCGCCACCGTGTCGTTCGTCGACATCGCCGGCATCGTGAAGGGTGCGTCCGAGGGCGCCGGTCTGGGCAACAAGTTCCTGGCCAACATCCGCGAGGCGGACGCCATCTGCCAGGTGGTTCGCGTGTTCGCCGACGACGACGTCGTGCACGTCGACGGCCGAGTCGATCCTGCTTCGGACATCGAGGTGATCGAGACCGAGCTCGTCATCGCCGACATGCAGACGCTGGAGAAGGCTCTGCCGCGTCTGGAGAAGGAAGCGAAGAAGAACAAGGACCTCAAGCCGCTGCACGAGGCCGCGCTGGCCGCGCAGGAAGTGCTGAACGAGGGCAAGACCCTGTTCAGCGCCAAGGACCGGCTCGATTTCGGTCTGCTGCGTGAGCTGAGCCTGCTCACCACCAAGCCGTTCCTGTACGTCTTCAACGCCGACGAGTCGGTACTGACCGACAAGGCCCGCGTCGAGGAACTGCGCCAGTCCGTGGCTCCCGCCGACTCCGTGTTCCTGGACGCGAAGGTGGAGCAGGAGTTGCTCGAGCTCGACGAGGAGTCCGCCATGGAGCTGCTCGAGTCGATCGGTCAGAACGAGTCGGGACTCAACGCACTCGCCCGTACCGGCTTCCACACCCTCGGCCTGCAGACCTACCTCACGGCAGGCCCGAAGGAAGCACGCGCCTGGACCATCCACAAGGGCGATACCGCCCCCAAAGCTGCCGGCGTCATCCACACCGACTTCGAGCGCGGCTTCATCAAGGCTGAAGTGGTGTCGTTCGAAGACCTCGACGCAGCCGGCTCCATGGCGGCCGCCAAGGCCGCAGGCAAGGTCCGCATGGAGGGCAAGGACTACATCATGGCCGACGGTGACGTGGTGGAGTTCCGCTTCAACGTGTAGCCCCTGGTAGTAGCTGACGAGGTGCCGCCGACCCACGGGTCGGCGGC
>NZ_JBAQEO010000651.1:0-1628 GCF_049286785.1 Rhodococcus sp. (in: high G+C Gram-positive bacteria)
ACATTAATCTGACTATTGGACTGAAGGAAGAGGTGTCGGTCGAAGATAATGATCGCCGGGTGAGCACGGAGGCAAGTAGCGGTGCGAGTGCTCTCGTTTTGACTGGCGCCGAACTCAATGTTTTGTCTGATGACCCGGATCAACTTGCAGCCGACCTCCAGGCATTGGTCGGGGTTGGTGGCCCCGATGTCGCTCAATTCAACGTCGATGGTTTTGACGGCGGCAAGCTTCCTCCGACCTCATGATTTCACGACCACCCGGGCCCTATCTGCGAGTCTTCGCCGCTTCGTTAACTCTTTGCGGGTCTCAGCGCGATGCTGACCGCGCTCACCCAAAGTGGGTCCGCTCCCATTCTCACCGAGGTGTTTAGCTAGAGAACCGATGGTTGGATACTGAAACAATTCCACAATAGAGATGTCTCTGCCGAGCGATTCCTGCAACTTGCCACGCCCTTTAACTATCAATAATGAGTGGCCTCCCAGATCGAAGAAATTATCGTTGACGCCTAACTTCTCAATACCGAGAAGCTGCTGCCAGACCTGGGCGATATGTTGCTCAAGCTCTGTCTTCGGCGCCACGTAAGTCTTCGCCATCTCGGCATGATCCTGTTCCGGCGCCGGCAAGCGGCGGCGGTCGATCTTGCCGTTGGGCGTCAGCGGCATCTCCGCGAGCGTCACCACCCATCCCGGCACCATGTACTCCGGCAGCCGAGCCCGCAGGTGCCGCCGCAACTCCGACGTCTCCACCTCACCCTCGCACACCACGTAGGCCACTAACTGGGTGACCGCCGCTCCAGCAGCCCCTCGCGCCACCACCACGGCTTGGCGCACCGCCGCGTGAGCGGTCAACGCAGCTTCGATTTCTCCCAACCCAACCCGGAACCCGCGCACCTTCACCTGATGGTCGGAGCGCCCCAGAAACTCGATCTCGCCGTCAGCCCGATAGCGCGCCACATCCCCCGTCCGATAGAGCCGTCCCCCAGCCTCAGATGAGAACGGGTCGGGCACAAACTTCTCCGCCGTCAACCCCGCCCTCTTCAAGTAACCCCGCCCGACACCCGCACCGCCGATGTACAACTCGCCCGAGACCCCAATCGGCACCGGCTCCATCCGCATGTCGAGCACATAGATTTGCGTGTTCGCTATCGGCCTCCCGATCGGCTCCGACGCCCCGCCCCAGCCTCGCTGGCACTCCCACCACGTCACATCCACGGCCGCCTCAGTCGGCCCATACAGGTTGTGCAACTCGCACCCGGTCTCGCCCAACTCCTCCCAGAACCGTCGCGCCAGCCCCGCCGCCAGCGTCTCCCCGCTGCTCATCACCCGCCGCACTGTGCCGCAGTGTGCCGCCACCCCAGGCTCCTCGAGGAACACCTCCAGCATCGACGGCACGAAGTGCAGCGTCGTCACCCGCTCCCGCTCGATCAACTCGGCCAGGTAGGCGGCGTCGCGATGCCCGCCCGGTCGCGCCACAACCAGCGTTGCCCCACACATTAGCGGCCAGAAGAACTCCCAGACCGACACATCGAAGCTAAAGGGGGTCTTCTGCAGCACGCGGTCATCCTCACCGAGCGCGAAGGCCGCCTGCATCCAGAGCAGGCGGTTGACGATGGCTGCGTGCGAGTTCAT
>NZ_JBAQEO010000652.1:0-8110 GCF_049286785.1 Rhodococcus sp. (in: high G+C Gram-positive bacteria)
GAGGTCGAGGTCAGGTACGTGCAGGGCAACGGTGGTCCTGTCGCGACGACTTTCGCCGCCGCGGATCCGCAACGAATGGTGCGCGGTCTGCCGGTTCGACGGGCGCGGAGTCATCCTCGACGACGGCATTACGCGGGCTGGTTCTGGTCAGCGACCAATCGTGACCATGTGCTTTACGAGAGTCGGTTGGAGCTCGATCGGCTGTGGTTGGCCGACTTCGCCCCGGAGGTAATCCGGATGGCGGCGCAACCGATGTGGATGTGCGGCTCGGATGGGACGAGCACACGTAGGCACGGGCCCGACCTGCTGCTCGAGCACGCCGATGGTGGGTTCACGGTCGTTGACGTCAAACCGGAAGAATTCGCCCGCCGCGACGAGGTGGCGCGGGTGTTCGCCTGGACTGGGCGGGTATGCGCATCGCGGGGGTGGTCGTACGAGGTGTGGACGGGCGCGGATCCGGTGGTATTGACGAATATCCGGACCATTGGCGCTGCGCGCAGAACGGACTCGCTCGACACCGCGACAGTGGCAGGCGTCGAGGCGGTCGGCGTGACCGGAATGACGATCGACGAGGTGGTCACGGCCGGAAAGAGGGAGCGGGGGCGCATCGCTGTGCTGGCGAAGCTGTGGTCGGGGTCGTGGACGGCGGATCTGACGGTACCGCTGTCCGGACGAACTATCTTGACCTGCGAGAGGGCGACTTCATGACAGAAATTCTCGACCTCCGTCCTGGGTTTCAAGTCTGGTTCGGTGGCGCCTCGTGGGAGGTCGTCGCTCTGCATGGAACTGAGGTGACGCTCCGGTCCGGGCAGTCGCTGCAAAGGGTCGCGGTCACCGAAATAGCTGCTCGCGGTGTGGCAATGGTCCATGAGGACGACTCCGTCGAACCCGTATCGGTGGTGCTGTCGTCTCTGACGGCGTCACAGCGCCACGAGCTCGACGTCCGAGCCGGGCACGTCCGCAGCGCGCTCGCCGCGGTCAACGATGACGGGACCAACCTGGAGTCGGTGTTGGCGGCCAAGGCGAAGGAGCTGCATGTCTCGGTGCGCACGCTCTACCGCTGGATCGCGGGCTTCCGGGCATCGGGTGTCGCCGGGTTGGCCGACACCCGCATTCGCAGCCGATATGCAGCCAGCGTGGACCCGCGGTGGGACGCAGCGTGTCTTCAAATGCTGGACCACTACGTCGAGGCATCCACGCCGACCATGGGAGTGGTCATCGACGCGGTTGCCCGGAAGTTGGAGACAAGCTTCGGCCCGGGAACGGTGCCGCTGCCCAGTAAAGCCACTGCTTACCGGCGTCTGAAGGTGTTGGCGAAGGGACGGCACGCGTTCGGCAGTGCCAAGGCACGCCGTTCAGTAGCCGATCGTCCGACCGGTGTGTTCGGTCGGCTACGTGCCACACGTCCCGGCGAGTACGTGGTGCTCGACACCACGCCGCTGGATGTTTTTGCGATGGAACCGATCACGATGCGGTGGGTCGGGGTGGAGCTGACGGTGGCGATGGACCTGTTCACCCGCTGCGTACTCGGACTGCGGTTGACGCCGGTGTCGACGAAATCGCAGGACGTCGCGAACGTGCTCTACCAATGCGTGAGTCCCGACCGCGAGCGGCACGACGACGGGTGGCCGTATCACGGGGTTCCACGGAATCTGCTCGTCGGTACCGAGGAACCCGACGGCCTCTCCCAACAGCGGGTCGGCGACCTCCCGGCCTGTTTGCCGGAGGCCATCGTGGTCGATCACGGTAGGCAGTACCTGTCCGATCACGTGATCGGGGTATGCGCGCGGCTCGGGATCACGATCCAGCCGGCGATCCCGCACAAACCCACCGACAAGCCGACGGTCGAACGATTCTTCCGCACGCTGCGCGAAGCACTGCTCCAGCACCTGCCCGCCTACAAGGGCCCGGATGTGTACTCCCGCGGAAAAGACGTCGAGGACAAGGCGTTCTACTACCTCAGCGAGCTCGAGCGGATCATCCGCGAATGGGTCGGGTCGGTGTATCACCGCACCCAGCACGACGGGTTGTGTGTGCCGGAGATCCCGCGGGCCGAGTTCTGCCCGGCCGAGATGTTCGAGATCGGTGTCGCGAAATCCGGGGGCCTGCTGTTACCGGGCAGCCCGGACCTGGCGTACGAGTTCCTCGATGTGCGGTGGCGGATGATCCACCACTACGGGGTGGAGGTCGACGGTCTGCGTTACGACGGCGCCGGGCTGAACCTGTATCGCGGCACCCGCTCCCCGTACGGGGGTGTGCACGCCGGTAAGTGGCCGATCTTCGTCGACTCCCACGACGTCCGGCACGCCCACTTCCAGGACCCGGACACCCGGCAGTGGCATCAGCTGGTGTGGGAACACGGGGCGTGCCTGCATCAGCCGTTCAGCGCCGATGCCGTCGACTACGCCAAACGCGTCAGCGTCCGCGAGCACCGCCACCTCGATCCGCACCGTGCCGTGCAGGACCTGCTGCTCGCGTGGAGCCGTCAGGAAGTCGAGACTCGCCGCGACCGAAGCCTGGCCCGGCGGCTCAGCGCGCAACGACGCGCCCTCGACCCTGGAGCGGCCGGTGCCGCGGCGGACGGCGAATCCGTGCAGGACGACGCGTCGCTGCCCGGGGTCATCGATCTGCTCGAGCACCTGGCCCAGCGCTCGACGAGCCCGGTCGAGGTTCCCGACGATCTGGACGTGTTCGAGCAGTACTACGCGCAGCGGCCGGATGAGGAGGTATTCGGGGTGTTCGACGAGTGAACCGATGGGCACGATGGTTGGCGGACAACGGGACCGCCCGCTACCAACTCTCACGGAAACGAGGGTGGGATGCGTTCGTGCACTCCGCACCGCGCGAGTCGTTCGACGTCCTCAGCCGCACCGAGATGGACAGGCTCAGCGGTGAGGAACGGGAGGACTACAACGAGGCCCGGATGGTGTGGAACGCGAACCTGCCGACGATCAAGACCAGCCAGCTGACCGCCGCGTACTCGGTGATCGACCAGGTCCTGGCCTCCGGGCGGCGGGACGGGGACAAGCTGCGCGGGTCGGTGGTGATCGACGCCGAACCCGGCCTGGGGAAGACGACCATCGCCACCCGGTACGCCCGCGACTTCCACCGCCGCGTCCACCGCCGCGAGGGCCCGGTCACCGAGGGTGGGCATCAGCGGTTGCCGGTGGCGTTCGTCCCGCTCAGCGCCGGCATCACGTTGAAGGGTCTGAACCAGCAGATCCTGCGGTTCTACGGCCATCCCGCCGTCGACCGGGCGTCGACGTCGAAGCTGGGGGCGTTGGCCGTCGACTGTGTCACCAGCTGCGAAACGCGGTTGGTTGTGCTCGATGACCTGCACTTCGTGGACTTCCGGCACCGCAACGGCATCGAGGTGTCCAACCATCTCAAGGGCCTGGCCAACGAGATGGCGGCGACGTTCGTCTACGTCGGGGTCCAGCTCGCCGAGAAACGGTTCTTCGACGAAGGACAGCTCGGGGAACAGGCCGCCTACGCGCAGACCAGCCGCCGTGCCACCCGCTGCCCGGTCGCCCCGTTCGCGGTCGATACCGATCCGGGGCTGCGGAGCTGGATCAGCCTGCTCCGCACGTTGGAGGGGCACATCAAGTTGGCCGACGCCCACGAGGGGATGCTCGTCGAGCAGGCGAAGGTGTTGCACCGGCGCACCCAGGGCCGGATCGCGTCGCTGACCAACCTCATCGACCGGGTCTGCTACCTGGCGATCGCCTCCGGCACCGAGACGATCACCTCGGAGTTGATCGCCGCGACCACCATCGACAATGCCGGTGAATCCGCCGCCCGCACGGCCTGATCCCACACCCTGCCCCGCGCCTTCGGCGGCGCGGCTACGGCAGATTCCCGGCGGCTACGACATCGACCGCTGGCCGATCACCGTCCCGATCCGCCCCGGCGAGACCATCCCCGGATGGCTGCTGCATGTCGCCTCCCGGTACCAGTTGTCTCCGGCGCAGTTGCTGCGGGAGTTCGGCTTCACTTCCCGGCCCACCACCGTCGACCGTGTTCTGGACCAGGTCGTCGCGTGCTCGCGGGAGATCACCTGGTGTCTCGGCCTCCCGCCGCGGGCGCTGTCACCGGCACTATGTGGTGGGCCGGTCGAGGCCTCGCTCGGCCGTTACCTCGCGCACCGCCGCGGGATCCGGCCCCGCTCGAGTGGGTCCCGATTCTGCCCACGGTGTCTCGCGGACCCGGACTGCATCTGGCAGAGGCAATGGACGCACCCGTTGCTTCCGATATGCCTGCGGCACCGGCTGCGGTTGCAGACCCGATGTCCCGGTTGCGGTCAGGTGCCCTTCTCCGACACCACCTGGCTCGGCAGCCACGGCCCGCCCTGGCACTGCCCCCAACGGCGCCCGCGCGAGGGCGCCGACCGGAAGGTGCGTCCGTTCTGCCGGCACGACCTCAGTGACGCCACTGTAATCGACGCCGATGAGGACTTGTGCACGGCCCAGCGGTATCTGACCGCGCTGGCCGAGGCCACCGACATCGATGATCCCACCTCCCGATACGACAGGACGGCCGCGACGACCCGATTCGAGGCCTTCTGCGATTCCGCCGCCAACAAACTCGGCATCGACACCCTCGTCACCCTCGGCGCCCACCCGGACTCCCGACCACCGACACGGCACCAAGTCTGAAGCCGACCAGTGCCACTTGACGCCCCGCTGCGGAAATGATCACCGGACCACCTCTACGGGACACCAGCAGGTCACGAGCTTCCGATCACGGGGCCGCTTCCGGAACGCGCCGGTCAGGGTTCGCTTACGGAACTATCTGTCCGCCGGCACGCCTGAAGCGGTTGTCCCCGGTCGCGAGGACAGCCACAGTCTGAATGCTTCGGCCGTTGCCGCCTGCAAAGTGGTCCCCCGGGTAGCTACTTCGATCTTCACCTGCCGCAGCAACTCCGAGTCCACGCGGGCGGAGAACTGCCGGGAGTTCGTCGCATCCACGGACGGTGTGGTGAACTCGGTTGCAGTCCTCGGTACGAGCGAACTGTTATCGCCATCGGGCGTCGCGATCTGCAACGCGATGTCGGATGCTCCCATGGAGTGCTCGTTGGACATTTCCATCTCCTTGACGAACCGATGAGGTAGCTGTCGGCGAGGTCGGCCTCGGTGCCGCACCCTTCGCGGTGCCCCTTTGGGAACCGGGTTTGTAGGGGCGCATGTTGCGGGTTACGCGGAGTATCGGAAATTCTGTTGCCTACAGTGGCGACCGTAATGGACCGGAACCGAAGCCTTCGGGCAGAAAGATAGCAGGCGTGAAAGCAATATAAGTTGTTACCAAAAAATCAACCGAATTCGGGATACGCAATGCCTGGAACAAAAACGGATAGTCACGGTCCCGATGAGTATTTCGCACCAGTTATCATACCGCCGGTATGGAAATTCCATGCAACATAGCTTGGTAGCAATATTACAATTACTTACTGGACGTCCAACCAGATCGAAACTTGCTGTACATCCGACCAGACCGAAACTTACTGTACGTCCGACCAATTGCGTGGAGTGCACTGTGTCAGGCTGGACGAAGCCGGGCTCCTCCTCGGATGCGCGCTCTCCGTCCTTACAAAAGCGATCATTTGCGGGGTACCGGCGTCGGAACACCCGCCCTCTCTACCGATAGGTTCTCAATCAGCAAAATTCCCCCGGAGCGCACGTGCGCCTTTTCGGCGACAATTATTCAATTAATCGACACGCCGCCCCGGTCGTTGACACATACCGGCGGGTTTGCGAAGTATTCCTTTCGTCTACTGCTCCACGGTGAGGGGAAAATTCGTGACATCGATCCACAATTCGCGTTGGGCGTGTTCACCGCGTCGCTGGTTTGTCGGGGTAGCGGCCATCGCGACCACC
The DNA here is from genome assembly GCF_049286785.1 of Rhodococcus sp. (in: high G+C Gram-positive bacteria). Classification (GTDB taxonomy): domain Bacteria; phylum Actinomycetota; class Actinomycetes; order Mycobacteriales; family Mycobacteriaceae; genus Rhodococcus_F. The sequence goes on from NZ_JBAQEO010000652.1 coordinate 5,874, forward strand.
ACGGCTCTGATGATCTCCGGTGGTGTCGCGTCCGCGGCTCATCCTCCAGTCGGTTTGGGGACAGCCGCCTCCTTCGCGGTATTGGCCGGCACCACAGTCACCAACACCGGCCCTACGACCGTTTCCGGGGACCTGGGGGTCAGCCCAGGAAGCGCGGTGACAGGGTTTCCGCCGGGAGTAGTGATCAACGGCACGCAGCACGTTGCCGATGCTGTTGCGCTCCAGGCTCAATCCGACCTGACGACGGCCTACAACGATGCGGCCGGCCGGCCGGCCACCGCCGCGGCGCCCCCCGACCTCGGTGGCCTGACTCTGGTCGACGGCACCTACAACACGGCTGGGCCGATGGGATTGACCGGCACCGTCACCTTGGATGCGCAGGGAGATCCCAACGCGGTGTTCATCTTCCAGGCGGGATCCACGTTGATCACCGCGTCGAACAGCACGGTCGCCCTGATCAACGGGGCTTCGCCGTGCAACGTGTTCTGGCAGGTGGGTAGCTCGGCGACTCTGGGCACCAACACCACCTTCGTCGGAACCATCATGGCGTTGACCTCGATCTCGGTGCAGACCGGCACCACCGTGAACGGGCGCATACTGGCCCGCAACGGCCAAGTCAGCCTCGACACCAACGTCATCACCCGGCCCAACTGCGTCACGCCGCCGCCGACGTCCACGACGACGCCGCCACCGACCACAACGACGACCACCACGACGGCACCGCCGACCACGACGACCACCACGCCGCCGCCGATTACCACCACCACCGTCACCAACGGTCCCGTGGTTCCGATTCCCATCCCGATTCCCATCCCGATTCCCATCCCGCCCGGCGGAGGAATCCCGGGTGTTCCCGGAGTCCCGGGTATTCCCGGCGTTCCCGGACCGCCTGCTCCTCCAGGACCCCCTGCACCCCCTGCTCCTCCAGGACCCCCTGCTCCTCCAGGACCTCCGGCACCCCCGGCACCCCCTGCTCCTCCGGCACCCCCTGCTCCGCCCGGTGGGCCTGGTGACCAGGGTGGACCCGGCGACCAGGGTGGGCCTGGTGACCAGGGTGGACCCGGCGAGCAAGGTGGACCCGGCGAGCAAGGTGGACCCGGCGAGCAAGGCGGACCCGGTCAGGGTGGGCCCGGCGGGGGCGGCAAGGGCGGCCCCGGCGGAAACGGGTACATCATTCCCAAGGGGGCCCCGGAAACAGGGGCCGGTGGCATCATTCCGCCCTCCGGTGACGACACGCTGCTCTATTCGCTCGGAGGACTGGCCCTAGTCGGATCGGGCATAGCGGCCGGCCAGGCCGCCCGACTGTGCGGGAGGCAACGATGAGCGACCCGAACGCCGACGGGTCTGAGTCCGTCCCGGGCCCTGAGGTGCCAGGTACCGAGGGGGCGATGGGCAGGGCGAAACGCTGGTGGGTGTTGGCGGCCGTCCTGTTGCTGGTCGCGACGGCTTTCCTCGCCCTGCGTAGTTACCAGGATTCGACTGATCCGCAGCTGACACCGCCAACGGTGACCGATACCGTGCCGGCACCCTCTGAGGGGATGTCCGGTCCGGCGCCGGTGGCACTGCGGATCCCTGCGCTGGGGGTGGATGAATCCCTCATCACGCTCGGCCTCAATTCCGACGAAACAGTGGAGGTGCCCGCCGATTTCGACAGGCCGGGTTGGTACAAGTTCGGTCCGGCTCCGGGGCAACTGGGTTCGGCGGTGATCCTGGGGCATGTCGACTCACACGAGGGGCCGGCGGTGTTCCACCGATTGAAGAATCTGAGCGCGGGAGACTCGGTCGAGGTGAGCTTGACAGACGGCAACGTCGCCCATTTCTCCGTTACCAAGGTGGAGACATATCCGAAGACAGAGTTCCCCGCCGAGCAGGTCTACGGCTCACACGGCGACCAAACTCTCCAACTTGTCACCTGTGGAGGGGAATTCGACCCGCACGCCCGTAGCTACCTATCCAACGTGGTGGCCTACACCTCACTGGTCGACATCACTCCGGCGGCCGCCAACCAGAGATAACCGGACGGGCCGTCAACATCCGCTTGGTCGACCGGTCTCATCAGAACGATCGGATCTGTCATCCGTCAACTCTCACCGACTCGAGAGTCGAGTAGACCATCCGCTAACGGGATGCGACCAGCTGAGCATTCCGACAAGTTAATGAGAATCAAGCACTGACACGACATTGAGAACCCGCAGGTCAAAGATTCAGAGAAGTGACACCGAGCCATGGAACCTACA
>NZ_JBAQEO010000653.1:0-19473 GCF_049286785.1 Rhodococcus sp. (in: high G+C Gram-positive bacteria)
CCTCCGTACGCTGTGGAGGTGACCGCAGTCCTGCTTGCTGAAGATGACGAAGCCATCGCCGCGCCACTGTCGCGGGCGCTGGGTCGAGAGGGCTACGACGTCACCGTCGAGCAGACCGGTCCAGCCGCGCTGCAGCAGGCCCTCGAGGGCGCATACGACCTGCTGATCCTCGATCTGGGGCTTCCCGGAATGGATGGGCTCGAGGTGTGCCGGCAGGTGCGGGCACACAGTTCCGAGTTGGCCGTGCTGATGCTCACCGCCCGCACCGACGAAGTTGATTTCGTCGTCGGTCTCGACGCGGGCGCCGACGACTACGTCGGCAAGCCTTTCCGCCTGGCGGAGCTGATGGCTCGGGTGCGGGCCCTTCTCCGCAGGCGAGGACCGGGTGAGGACACCGTGGTTGAGGTCGGCGGAATCCGGCTCGACCCGGCTGCACGACGCGTCCTCGTCAACGGCACCGAGATAGCGCTCGCCAACAAGGAATACGAACTGCTCAGGGTGCTCCTCGAACACGCCGGACAGGTCGTGTCCCGTGACGCGATCCTCGCGGAGGTGTGGGGCGACGTGGAACTGCGTGGCTCGAAGACTCTCGACATGCACATGTCGTGGCTGCGCCGGAAGATCGGTGACGAGGGGCCCGCGGCGGAGCGACGCATCGCCACGGTTCGCGGTGTCGGCTTCCGCATCAACACCGACTAGGCGGCGCAGTGCGCCGCAGAATTCTCCAGTCGATTCTGGGCGTCGTGATCCTCACGGCGCTCCTGTTCGGTGCGCCCCTCATCTACACCGCATGGTTGTGGGTCGAGGACTTGACGAGAAGCGATCTTCAGCGGCGGCTCGATCAGATGGCCACCGAGATCATCACCCAGGAGGGCGCCGACGGCGTCGTCGAGGGAGCGCTGGACACCAACTCGCTGCGGCTGCTCACGCCGTCCGGTGGCCGCCTGGTGGTGATCTACCCGAGTACCGAGGAAAGTGCATCGAGAGTCGACATCGGCGAAGCGACCGTGCCGTCGGCCCTCGTGGAGTCGCTCGCGATGGGTACGTCAGGTTCGCTCCGACTCGAAGTGCCCTCCGAAGAGATGCGCACCCAGCAGAGGCAGGCGGTGGGTGCGGTCGCACTCCTCGTGCTGGTGTCCATCGCCGCGGGCACCGTGGTCGCGGTGGTCACCGCGAAGCGCCTCGCCGATCCACTGCGGGATGTGGCGAATCGGGCTGCCCGGCTGGCCGAGGGCGACTGGCGACCCGACCCGCAACGCCACGGCATACCCGAACTCGACCGAGTATCCGATGTCCTCGACTCCGCGACGGTGGAGATCGCAGGTCGCCTCCAGCGAGAACACGCGCTCGTCGCCGACGTCTCCCATCAACTGCGGAGCCGGCTCACAGCGGTACGGCTGCGACTCGATGAACTGTCCGTTCATCCGGATCCTGCCGTGGTGATCGAGGCGGACGAGGCAATGGCTCAGGTGGACCGCCTCACCGTTGCGATCGACGAACTCGTCCGGTCGTCGCGAAGCGGCGGTTCGGACACTCAGGTGTCGGTGATCCGGGAACTTGGTGTGGTCATCGCCGACTGGAAAAGGCCGTTCGAGGACGCGGGCCGGCAACTGCTGTTGCGTGGTGATGCCGACGTGATGGCGTCCACCAACGGTTCACGACTGCGGGAGGCGGTCGCGGTGCTCGTCGACAATGCCCTCATGCACGGGGCCGGTACATGTGCCGTCTCGGTGCGACTGATCGCGGGCCAGACACTCCGGGCCGCGACGTCCGAGAATGCGCTACGAGAATCGATGGTGTGCGTGGAGGTCTCGGACGAAGGCGCCGGGGTCAGCGACGACCTGGCACCCCACATCTTCGATCGCGGGTTCTCGGGTGCGGGCTCCACCGGGGTCGGCTTGGCGTTGGCACGCGCACTCATCGAGGCCGACGGTGGCCGGCTGGAACTGCAACGTCGCCGTCCGGCATTGTTCGCCATTTTCGTACCCGCCGCTCGTGAGCACGTTCCCATGAGGATCATCGGAACGAGGGAACCCCGCTAGTCAGGAGTGGCCGAACTCTTCCTCGGCGGCCTCGTCGAGCGCGTCCACGACGACCGGCGCATTCTCTTCCGGGAAGACGAACCGCCGGAACGACCAGAACCGGAATGCCATCTGGAGCAGATTACCGATCACGTAGGCGCTGATGAAGTCGGCGATGTTCTCGACCGTCAGACTGACGTCCGGAACGCGCAGGTCGAACACGTAACTGGAGATGTAGAGCGGCACGAAACTGATCACCACACCGATGCCGCTGATGATGAAGAACAGTAGCGCTTCGTGATGGCGCTCCCGTCCACCGCGGTTCTTGAACGACCACTCGCGGTTGAGCACGTAGGACGCGATGACGGCTACCACGCCGGCGATGATCTTCGCCGTCACCGGCTTCGATTCCAGTACCGACAGCTTCAACGTATAGAAGATGCCCGAGTCGATGATGAACGTCGTGCCACCCACGATCGCGAACTTGATGAGCTCGGAATGACGCAGCGCGAGATCGCGGAACGGCTGGGGAACGCGGGCAACTACCCCGTCGACAAAAGACACAACGAATGAGTTTACGAAAGCAGGCTCGATACCACTAATCGGTCATGAAATCATCAGCAGAATCACAGGAAGGATCGGTGGGCCACCTCGACGGCGGAACGCGGCGGCCGACGTGACAAACTTAGGACCCGTGACCGGCAACTCTGACTCCACTCCGCGTCCCACGACACCCCGCGATCTCTCCGCCGGGCAACCCGTCGTGACGATGATCGGCGGTGGCCAACTCGCTCGAATGACGCACCAGGCAGCCATCGCGCTCGGGCAGACCCTGCGCGTGCTCGCCGAAACGCCGGACGATCCCGCCGCCCAGGTGAGCCCCGATATCGTGCTCGGCAGCCACACGGACCTGCAGGCCCTCCGGAAGGCAGCCGTCGGCTCGCACGCATTCACGTTCGACCACGAACACGTTCCGACCGAACACCTCGACGTGCTCGTCGCGGAGGGCGTCAACGTGCAACCGCCGCCGCAGGCGCTGGTCTATGCGCAGGACAAGCTGGCGATGCGCCGCAAACTCCTCGAACTCGGAGCGCCCGTTCCGGCATACACCGAGGTGACCTGGGCCGAAGATGTCGTGAAGTTCGGAGCGGAACACGGCTGGCCCGTCGTCATCAAGGCGGTCCGCGGTGGATACGACGGCCGCGGTGTATGGATCACCGACGACCCGGACGAAGCCGAGCGGATCGTCACCCGGCAGCTCGATCACGGCGTCGCCCTCATCGTCGAGGAGAAGGTCGAGATGCGCCGCGAGCTGTCGGCGATGGTCGCTCGATCGCCTTTCGGCCAGGGCGCCACCTGGCCTGTCGTGGAGACCGTGCAATGGGACGGTCAGTGCGCGGTCGTGCTGGCCCCCGCCCCGCAGCTGCCCGACTCCGTGGCAGAGGCCGCCGAAGAGCTGGCTCTGCGGATTGCCTCGGAGCTCGGCGTGGTCGGCGCGATGGCGGTGGAGCTGTTCGAGACCACGGACGGCGACCTTCTCGTGAACGAACTTGCCATGCGTCCGCACAACTCGGGGCACTGGACCATGGACGGTGCTCGCACCTCTCAGTTCGAGCAGCACCTGCGGGCGGTCCTCGACTACCCACTCGGCGATACGTCGCCGTTGGCGCCGCTCACCGTGATGGCGAACGTGCTCGGCGCGCCGACGGCACCGGAGATGAGCATGGACGAGCGCATCCACCACCTCTTCGCGCGGATGCCCGACGCCAAGGTGCACATGTACGGCAAGGGTGAACGCAAGGATCGCAAGATCGGGCACGTCAACGTCGTGGGCGGACCGGGGTCGATCGACGACCCGGATTACGTGGCGAAGGTGCGCGAGCGCGCCGAGCGTGCCGCTCATTGGCTTTCGCACGCAGAATGGACCGACGGATGGGATGTACACGGTGAGTGAATCGGCAGTACAGGGCGCGCAGGTCGGACTCATCATGGGTAGCGACTCCGACTGGCCCACCATGGAGGCTGCTGCCGAGGCGCTGGCCGAGTTCGGGATCCGGTTCGAGGTGGGAGTGGTCTCCGCCCACCGCACACCGCAGCGGATGCTCGACTACGCCAGGGACGCCGCGGGGCGCGGGATCAAGGTAATCATCGCTGGGGCCGGCGGTGCCGCCCACCTGCCGGGCATGGTCGCGTCGGCCACCCCGTTGCCGGTGATCGGCGTGCCGGTGCCGCTGAAGTACCTCGACGGTATGGACTCGCTGCTCTCGATCGTGCAGATGCCGGCCGGTGTTCCTGTCGCGACGGTCTCCATCGGTGGTGCCAGGAACGCGGGCTTGCTCGCCGCCCGGATCCTCGGCGCGGCGGACCCCGCTCTGCGGCAGCAGATGGTGGACTTCCAGGAGGGCCTCGAGAAGATGGTCCTCGACAAGGATCGGGCGCTGCGGGACACGCTGCTGGGCTGAAGGCGCATTGTCGCTCCATTGTTCGACGCGAGGGCGTCGATTCGGCCCTGAGACGGGTCCGGCCGACGGTGGCTACCGGGTGAGCTGACGGGTGATCTTCTCGGTCCGGATGCGCCTGTCCATTGCGGACGGGTCGGCGTTGGCCACCTGGACCAGCGACGCTCCCGAGGCCAGTGCGGCGAGCAATCCGTCGATCAGCGCGTCCTGGGAATCCCATGCGAGGTCGGACAGTACGCGGTCCGTCGCGGAAATGCCCCGGGATGCCGCGGACGCACCGGCCGCGGCGAGGACGTCGTCGACGCTCCGGCCCGCGAACGCAGGACCCGCGAGGCCCGGGCGGAACTGATCGCCGTGCACGCGCACCGAGGTGGCGTAATCGGTGATCCCGACAGGCAGGTCGGGCACCGGGCGGCCGAACGCATCCAGCGACAGCGCCGCCACTTCGGGGACGTCGGCCACCTCGTCGAGACGATCCGCGGATACGAGAGCGACCGCGGTATCGGCGTCCGGTTCGAGTACCACCTCGGCGCCTGCCCACCAGGTGCCGAGCAGGACTGCCGCCGTCTGCCAGTGTGCGGGGAGCAGCACTGCGACCCGAGCGCCGGGCTCGACGGCGAATTCGTCGCGCAGAAGGTTGGCAGTCTTGGCCGCCCAGTTGGCGAGCGTCAGCGCGGAGAGCTCCACCCGCTCGCCGGTGGTGTCGTCGTAGAAGGTGATGCGCGGGCCCGCCGGGTCGGTCGCCAGGATCGGGTCGAGGATCGCTTCGGTCAGCGTGCGGGACGCGTGGTTCATGGACACAGTTCGTTTCTCGGTTCTCTAGTTCACGCAACGCGGGCCGGAGGAGCCGGCGTCGATGGCAGGTCCGGGAGGAGCGGGGGTGGGGCTCGTTCCGGCGGCAGACAGGGTCTCGGGCGTGGTGGTGGATTCGCCGGCCGCGGACGGGCCGTCGTAGTCAGCCGACAGCACCACGCGCACCGATCCCTCGGCGAGGGACTCGTCGACGGCTGTCGGAAGCCCACCGAGTGCGGCCGCCACCGCCTGTGCGCTGTCGTCGTCGGATTTCGCGAATACCGTCGACTCGCGCACCGACGTGCCGGTGTAGTTGCCCACCTCGCCCTGGACGTAGCCGAGTGAGGCGAGTACCTCGGCCACACCGCTGGCGAGTCCGTCGATCCCACTGTCGTTAGCGACGTCGACGGTGAGGGTAGAGGCATCGATGTTCGGCTTCTCCGATGTGGTCTCCTCGGCTTCCGACGGATCGTCGCCGACCAGGCCGGCCACGTACTTCTTCACCTCCCGCGGCTCGACCTCGACGATGGACTCGCCGTAGTCGGTCATGCCGTTGAGGTCCGCGACGGGGATCGTCTCGAACTTCACCTTGCCACCGGCAAGGTCTTGTAGCTGGGTGGCGAAGTCGATGATGTCCCAGTCGTCGTCGAGCACCACAGAACGCTGGACCGCGGCGCTGAGCTCGTTCAATTTGCCGGGATTGCTGAGTGTCTTCGCGCTGAGGACCTTGCCGACGAGCGATGCCATGAACACCTGCTGGCGCACGATGCGGTCGAGGTCGCCTCGGGGAAGGTCGTGTCGCTGCCGGACGAAGCTGAGCGCGTCGGCGCCGTTCAGGGTCTGTTCGCCGGCGGGGAAGTGGGCACCGGACAGTTCTTCGTCCACCGGCGCGTTGAGGCACACGTCGACACCGCCCACCGCGTTGGTGAGTAGCACGAACCCGAGGAGCCCGACCTCGGCGTAGTGGTCGACGGTGATCCCGGTCAGCCCGGCGACCGACTCGATCAGCGCCTCCCGGCCGGCCTCCGTGGACTCCGCTTCGGCCTCCTTGTCGGTGGAGCCGCCCTCGACCAGTTTCAGCCGCTCGGTTTCCTTGGTGGCACCGTAGGCGGCGTTGATCTTGGACATGCCGATACCCGGGACGTTCACGTAGGAGTCGCGGGGGATCGAGATGGCGGTGGCCGAACTGCCGTCGTCGGGAACCCGGATGAGGACGATGGTGTCGGTATTCGACGCCACCTCGGCCCCGGCGCGAAGGGAGTCGAGTTCCTGCTGCGACAGAGGATTGCCGTGTGCGTCCGTACGACTGTCGGTACCCACCATCAGGATGTCCACTGCACCGTCGGCGCTTCCGCCGAGTCCCAGACCGCCGGCGGTCGCCAGATTGCTGCGCAACGTGTCGATGCTCCGCCAGGCGAACCCGGTCATGACGAGAGTGAGCACGGAGAGTGCGGCGACCGCGATGTGAGCCCGCCGCCCCGCCGTCCTCGGGGGCGGACCCGGTTCGGTTGGCTCGTGTGACACAGGGTCCAGGCTACTGGGCGGCGCGCTCGGAACCTGGAAGCGTCCATCGGCGTGCCAGACTGACCCCGTGACGAACATCCTTGTGACCGGTGCCCGGGGACAGCTGGGCGGACAACTTCTCCGGCGCGCCGCAGCGGAAGGGATCGACGTGCGGGGCGTGGGGTCGAACGAACTCGACATCACGGACCGCGCGGCGGTGTCCGGGCTGGTGGCCGACGCCGCCGTGGTGATCAACTGCGCCGCCTATACCGCGGTCGACGCGGCGGAGACGGATGAGGACTCGGCAAGAGCGGTGAACGAGCGCGGGGCGGCTGATCTTGCGGCGGCCTGTGCCGCGGCAGGATCCCGGTTGATCCATGTCTCCACCGACTATGTGTTCGACGGGCAGAGCGAGACCCCATACGACGTGGACGCGCCGACCGGACCGGCCACCGCGTACGGGCGCACCAAGCTGGCGGGCGAGCGTGCGGTGCACGCAGCACTGCCGTCGGCCCACGTGGTGCGCACGGCCTGGGTGTATTCGGGAGTCGGATCGGACTTCGTGTCAACCATGGTCCGGCTCGAGCGTGAACGGGACACCGTCGACGTCGTGGACGACCAGGTGGGATCGCCCACATTCGCGGGCGACCTGGCGAGCGCCCTGCTCGAACTGGCAGTCCGGGCAGACGTCACGGCGCCCGTCCTGCACGCCACCAACGCCGGACGGGCTACCTGGTTCGAGCTCGCCCGCGCGGTATTCGAGGAAGTGGGCGCGGATCCGGCCCGGGTACGACCGTGCACGAGCGCCCAGTTCGTCCGCCCCGCCCCGCGGCCCGCCTTCTCCGTGCTGTCGGGCCGGGCGTGGGAAGAGGCGGGCCTGACCCCGTTGCGGCCCTGGCGCGAGGCACTGCGGGCGGCATTGCAGGAAACGGTGTGAGGGAGACGACGTCAGTGCTGCGTGAGGCAGACCCCGCCGATGCGGCTACGCTTGCCGGCGTGAGTTCGAAGCTGGCCGTGGTGACGGTGACCTATTCGCCAGGCGAGCACCTGGAGCATTTCCTGACGACTCTCGCCGAGGCCACGTCCGAGAATCCGCACGTTCTGATGGCCGACAACGGTTCGACCGACGGAGCGCCCGAGGCTGCCGATCGAGCTCACGAGAACGTGCGCCTGCTGCGCACCGGTGGAAACATCGGTTACGGCGGTGCCGTCAACAGGGCTGTCGCGGAGATCGACGAAGACGTCGAGTTCGTCGTCGTCGCCAATCCGGATATCCGCTGGGCCCCCGGATCGATCGACGTCCTGCTCGAGGCCGCCGAGCGCTGGCCGCGGGCGGGTGCGCTCGGTCCTCTCGTGCGCGAACCGGACGGAAGTATCTACCCGTCGGCGCGGCACGTGCCCGACCTGGTGTCGGGGGCGGCGCATGCCGTCCTGGGGACGGTGTGGCCGTCGAATCCGTGGACGGCAGGATATCGGCAGGAGAACGAGTCGGTCAGCGAGCGCACGGTGGGGTGGCTCTCGGGCTCGTGCCTGTTGATGCGGCGGGCCGCATTCGACTCGATCGACGGATTCGATTCTCGGTACTTCATGTACATGGAGGACGTCGATCTCGGTGACCGCCTGGGCAGGGCGGGGTGGCTCAACATGTACGTTCCGTCCGCCGAGGTCACCCATGCCAAGGGTCACGCGGCGGGACGGCATCCCGAACTCATGCTGCCGGCGCACCATCAGAGTGCGTACCGCTTCCAGGCGGATCGGCATCCGCTGTGGTGGCAGGCCCCGTTGCGGTGGGCCCTGCGAGGCGGTTTGGCAGTGCGTTCCAAGATCGCGGTGGCCGCCGCGGTCCGGGAACGCCGTAGGAACACTCAACGAGGGGACGGCGTCGCATGACGATCGAAGGCAACACCGATGCAGTTGTTCTGGTGGGGGGCAAGGGAACCCGTCTTCGCCCGCTCACGCTGTCCGCGCCCAAGCCGATGCTGCCCACGGCCGGGTTGCCCTTTCTGACGCACCTCTTGGCCCGTATCGAAGCAGCGGGGATCAAGCACGTGGTACTGGGTACTTCCTTCAAGGCCGAGGTTTTCGAGGACTATTTCGGTGACGGATCCAAGATGGGTCTCGAGATCGAATACGTCACCGAGACCGAACCTTTGGGAACCGGTGGCGGCATCAGGAACGTGCTGCCGAACTTGCGCGGCGACAACGTGATGGTCTTCAACGGAGACGTGCTCGGCGGCACCGATCTGGGCGCGATTCTCGACACCCACACCTCCACCGACGCGGATGTCACGCTGCACCTGGTGCGGGTGGGAGATCCGCGCGCCTTCGGTTGCGTTCCCACCGACGAAGACGGCCGGGTCACCGCCTTCCTCGAGAAGACGCAGGACCCGCCGACCGACCAGATCAACGCCGGCTGTTACGTGTTCAAGCGGAAGATCATCGAACAGATCCCCGAGGGCCGGGCGGTCTCGGTGGAGCGCGAGGTGTTCCCCGCCCTGCTGGCCGAGGGTGCCCGTGTGTACGCCCACGTCGACACCTCGTACTGGCGCGACATGGGTACGCCGGAGGACTTCGTGCGGGGCTCGGCGGATCTGGTGCGCGGAATCGCGCCGTCGCCGGCACTCGAGGGGCCGCGGGGCGAGTCCCTCGTCCATCCCGGCGCCGGTGTGGCGCCGGGCGCAGTTCTCATCGGCGGGACGGTCGTCGGCCGTGGCGCAGAGGTGGGTGCCGGCGCGCGACTCGACGGCGCTGTGCTCTTCGATGGCGCGGTGGTGGAGGCCGGCGCAACGGTGGAACGGTCGATCATCGGTTTCGGAGCGCGTATCGGTCCAAGGGCTTTGGTACGCGACGCGGTGATCGGGGACGGCGCGGATATCGGGGCCCGCTGCGAGTTGCTGCGCGGGGCACGGGTGTGGCCTGGCGTGGCATTGCCCGACGGCGGCATCAGATTCAGCACCGACGTCTGAGAGCGTCTACCGCAGTCCGGCCAGGTGCACCAGGTTGTCGATCGTGTCCTTCTCGGCGTTCGGTGGAAGTTCGTCCACCGGGAACCAGCGGAGGTCGGTCGATTCCGAACTTCGGACGATGTGAGCACCCGGCCGTGCCCGGACCAGAAACCGTAGGTCCAGGTGGCGGGTGGGTCGACCGAGGGAACACGTGATGGGATGCGTGTGCGCCGACAGCAGTGCGGGATCGATGCGCAGGTCGGGGATGCCCGATTCCTCGCAGGCCTCCCGTGCTGCCGCGTCGACGACGGTGTCGTCGGAAACCTCGCAGTGCCCGCCTAATTGAATCCACCGTCCCACGCGTGGGTGGAGGGTGAGAAGCACGTGGCATCCGTCTTCGTCCAGGACGAGGGACGACGCCGTGATATGGCCGGGGGCGTGCTCACGGAGACAGCCGAGCGGTGCGGACCCCAGGAACGCGAGCATGGTGTGGCGTAGCGCCTCGTCGTTCTCGCTGAGGGTCGTCCAGCCCTCGAGCGCCTCGGTCGCGGACCGGTGCAGGGATTCGGCAGTCATCGGCTCGCGCTCATTTCTCGATCAGGGCGTCACCGGGATCAGCGGCGTCGCGCACGGTCAGGGGCGTGAGCGGGTGTCCGACGGCGATCGCGCCGAGCGGCCGCCAGTCGCCGGGTAGGTCGAGCGTCGCACGGACGACGTCTGCCGCGAAGATCGTGGATCCGATCCAGCAACTACCGATTCCCCTGGTGGCCAACGACACCAGCAGTCCCTGCACGGCGGCGCCCACAGCCACCGTGAACATCGTGTCTTCGGCGGCACGCCGGCGGTCGTCCGGATAGGTGTGGGCGCCGTCCGGAACGCAGAACGGGATGATCACCTCGGGGGCGTCGAAGAGGATGTTGCCGCGCGCGAGGCGGGCCTCCACGGCGTCTGCGGACAGGCCGTCGGACGTGAGGTCCGACCGCCACCGATCCCGCAGGCGGGAAAGCAGTTCCGTCCGGACGTGGTCGGTGCGCAGCCAGACGAACCGCACCGGACGCGTGTGGTGCGGGGCCGGCGCGGTCAATGCCTCGGCGATCGACGCGCGGATCGCGGCGGGCTCGACCTGGTCCGCGGCGAACTCGCGAATCGAACGTCGAAGCAGCAACGCCTCCGAACGGCCGAGCGCACGTGATTCCTCGGTGCCGAGCCAGAAGAGGTCCTCCTCGCCACTGCGGATGAGATCCCTTGCGCTCGAGCCGTCGTCGGCCAGCCCGAGACCCCGGACCACCGCGACGGGGACACCACCGAGTTTGCCCTTCACGAGATCTCCGGCGGCGGCGATCTCGTCGGCGAGGGCGACCGCTGTCACGAGCAGTTCGTTGCCCTGACCGTCGGTGGAACCGGCGTACTCGTGCAGCACGGGCAGACCGGCAGCGCCGATGGCGGCGTCGATCTGGCCGTTGCGCCACGCGCGCCCCATCGTGTCCGTGACGACCACGGCCACCGTGACCCCGAGTGCCTCCTCGACAGCGTTCCGGAGCGCCCGGGCACTGCGATCGGGATCCTCCGGCAGCAACGCGAGTTCACCACCGTCCACGTTGGACCCGTCGACTCCCGACGCGGCTTGGACGATCCCGAGACGATTCTCGGTGATCAATGTCCGACCCTTACGGGCGACGACGCGCACCGCCTCCTGATCGATGAGTCGGCGCCGGGCGGTGTCCCGCTCCTCGGGGTCCGTGGGGGAGCGGACGATGCGGCCCTCCACCTTGGAGATCACCTTGCTCGTGACCACCAGAATGTCGCCGTGTCGGAGCCATGGAGCGGCAGTGACGATGGCTCCGGCCAGATCGTCACCGGGACGGAACTCGGGCAGGCCCGGAACCGGGAGAATCTCGATCGGTCGGCCGGGAGCATGATCGACTTGCTGCGCGAAGGCCTCGCTCACAGTGTCACTCCCACGAGATCGCATGCCGCCCGTACCATTTCCGCAGTGGTGTCGGGGTCAGTCATGAGCAGCGGAACGCTGCGGACCGCCACATTCGGAACGTCCGCGGTGTCGGTGTCGTGAACGAGCCAGCCGTCCAGAATCCCCGTCCCGCCTCGCGCGCCCCCCGTCCCGCCTCGCGCGCCGTAGTAACGCCCGATCGCCTCCGCGGACGTCTCGACCCCGATCACCGCGAGGCATTCGTCCGCCATGCCGCGCAACGGCTTTCCCCCGATGATCGGAGAGATCCCGACGACCTTGGCGGATGTGGTGCGAAGAGCTCCGCGGATTCCGGGCACGGCCAGGATCGCACCGATGCTCACCACCGGATTCGACGGGGCCAGGAAGACGACGTCGGACGATTCGATCGCCTCGAGAACGCCGGGGGCAGGGATGGCCTGGTCGGCACCGATGTGCGCGAAGCTGTGCGTGGGCACCTGCGCGCGATGACGCACCCACCATTCCTGGAAGTGGATCGCGCGCTGCTCGCCGTCTTCGGGGTCGGTGATGACCACGTGGGTTTCGCTGCGGTCGTCCGTGACCGGAAGGAGTGACACACCGGGCTGCCATCGGTTGCACAGCGCCTCGGTCACCGCGGACAGAGGGTACCCCGTGCGCAGCATCTGGCTACGGATCAGGTGTGTGGCGATGTCCCGGTCGCCGAGGCCGAACCAGTCGGGCTTCGCGCCATACGCCGCGAGTTCCTCTTTAGCATTCCAGGTTTCGTCCTTGTGGCCCCAGCCGCGCTGGGTGTCGATGCCGCCACCCAGCGTGTACATGCAGGTGTCGAGGTCGGGGCAGATTCGGAGCCCGTGCATCCAGACGTCGTCGCCGACATTGACCACAGCGGTGATGTGATGCCCCCCACCCGCCTCTGAGCGATCCTCGAGAAGTTTGCGTACTCCTTGCAGGAAACGAGCCCCGCCGACCCCGCCAACCAATACAGTCACGTTCACAGCTCAAAGCCTAGGCGGTGGCTCCGAGCTGCCGCCGGGCTGCTCGCCTGGAGGCATTTCGGGCCGCGAAATACTAATGGACTTTCGTTCGCTAGCTTGACCGCGACACGCTGGCCGTGTGTAATCACAAATGTGTCATTCCGACGTTGTGAGCGTGGAATCACTTGCAGCGGGGGCGGTTCGAACAAAGATTCGAACGAATGGCAGGTGTTCGGTTTCGAGGTACGTGTGTGATCGAATTTTTCTGCGCTATCACAGGTGAGGAGGCGGAACGATGCCCAATGAGCAAGCCGAGTCGGAGACTCGCTGGAGCACAGTAAGCGACGAACCGCAGACCAAGTCCGAAGCAGGCGCAGCAGACAGCGTCTGTGTACGAGAAGTCAGTATCCCGGAAGACGATCTGCACGACGCGGGGCTCTCGAGTGCCGTGTCCGGGCATTCTGTGCGGACTCTCGTCCCACAGGAAGTCGAGACGGCGGGCCCGCGCCCGGCGTTGAGTCTGGTGACCGGTTTCGACGAGTTGTTCGAGACCATCGAGGATCAGTGGCAGGAGCGCGCATTGTGCGCGCAAACCGACCCTGAGGCATTCTTCCCCGAGAAGGGCGGCTCCACCAGGGAAGCGAAGCGCATCTGCATGGGCTGCGAAGTACGGGACGAATGCCTCGACTACGCACTGGGCAATGACGAACGCTTCGGTATCTGGGGTGGACTGTCGGAACGTGAGCGCCGGCGGCTCAAGCGGGGAATCGTCTAGTCAGTCGTCTTCGCCCGGCAGCTCCGGGTCGATGATCTCGGGTTCCACTCCGAGGTAGGTGCTCACCTGTTGCACCAGCACGTCGTGCACCAGATCGGTCAGCTCATCGATGTCTTTCGCGCGCTGTTCCAACGGCCGGCGAAAGAGTACGACCCGCGCCCGCGTCGTTGCACCGTGTCGATCGACGCCTGCCGGGATCAGCCGTGACAGCGGCACGGGCCCGTCGGCCACCACCTCGGATGGCCAGTTCACCGAATCTGGGTCCAGTGCATGGATCTTCGGAACTTCGTCGACCGCGATGTCGAGTTTTGTCAGTCGCTCCCGCCACCGTGCGTCGATCGGGGCGAACGCTTCGAGCACCGTGAGGTCGAACTTCTCTGCGCGGCTGCGCCTCGCCGGCGCGTCGGGGGGATAGACCGAACCGCGGATTCCGCGTCCCCGGCGGTCGACCGATCGCGTGGTGACCTGACGCCTGCGTCGTGCATTGGACATGAAATGGACATTACGACAGCGGCATACTCCCGGTGTGTCCGAGTAGGCGTCGGGCGCCCCGGGGGCTAGGCTCCCTACCTGTGAGATCTCTGCGTCGATGCTGCCGCCCCGGGTGCAAGAACCCCGCTGTCGCGACGCTCACGTACGTCTACTCCGACTCCACGGCCGTGGTGGGTCCGCTGGCAACGGTGGACGAGCCGCACTCGTGGGATCTGTGTGAAACCCATGCGTCGCGTATCACCGCCCCGAAGGGCTGGGAGTTGGTGCGATACGAGGGCGGATTCTCGTCGAGTACGCCCGACGAGGACGACCTGACCGCACTCGCCGAAGCGGTGCGTGAGGCAGGTCTCGGAGACCGGGGGCGTCCCGACCGATCCGCGTATCCCACCGAGGAGCGCACCGAGACCGGCACACGTCCCAGCCCTGCACGGACGGGTCGCCGGGGACATCTCCGGGTGCTTCCCGACCCTGCGAACTGACCCCGCAAAAGACCCTGCGAAGCGACGCGACCGCGCAATCCGATGTGAGGTCGATCGGCTACCCGTGCCTGTCGCCTCCCAGGCATTAGGCTTTGCGCCGGCACCGGTGCACGTTGAAGGAGAAAACAGAAGTGGCGCGATCAGCCGAGTCCGTACATGCCGTGATCAAGGCCTACGACGTGCGTGGTGTCGTCGGAGAGCACATCGACGCGGCATTCGTCCGCGACGTGGGTGGTGCTTTCGCGCGGCTCATGCGCGAGGAGGGCGCGGAGAAGATCGCGATCGGTTACGACATGCGTGAATCCTCACCGGGTCTGGCGGACTCGTTCGGCGAAGGAGTCACCGCGCAGGGGCTCGATGTGGTCCTCATCGGGCTGGCGTCCACCGATCAACTGTATTTCGCGTCGGGACTGTTCGACGCGCCGGGCGCCATGTTCACCGCGAGCCATAATCCTGCCAAGTACAACGGCATCAAGCTGTGCCGCGCAGGCGCGAAGCCCGTCGGCCAGGAGACCGGTCTGGCGACGATCGCCTCCGAGGTCATCGAGGGCGTGCCCGCTTACGACGGCGCGCCGGGCACCGTATCGGAAGAAGATGTGCTCGATCGGTACGCCCGTTTCGTGCGCGGCCTGGTCAACCTTTCGGACATGCGCCCGCTGAAGGTCGCAGTCGACGCCGGAAACGGAATGGGCGGCCACACCGTCCCGGCGGTATTCGAGCCGATACCGGTCACGCTGGAACCACTGTTCTTCGAACTCGACGGCACTTTCCCCAACCACGAGGCCAACCCGCTGGATCCCGCCAATCTCGTCGACCTGCAGCGGTTCGTGCGCGAGACGGGGGCCGACATCGGTCTGGCATTCGACGGCGACGCCGATCGCTGTTTCGTCGTCGACGAGCGGGGGGAGCCGGTCTCGCCCTCGGCGGTGACAGCTCTCGTCGCCGAGCGCGAACTGGCCAAGGAACCCGGTGCTACCGTCATCCACAACCTCATCACCTCCCGCGCGGTCCCGGAGCTGGTGACCGAGTTGGGTGGCAAGCCGGTCCGTACGCGGGTGGGGCATTCGTTCATCAAGCAGCAGATGGCCGAGACCGGCGCGATCTTCGGTGGCGAGCACTCGGCTCACTACTACTTCCGCGACTTCTGGGGTGCCGATTCCGGCATGCTCGCAGGACTTCATGTGCTCGCAGCGCTCGGTGAACAGGCTCGGCCGCTGTCGGAGCTGATGGCGAAGTACGAACGCTACGCGGCGTCCGGGGAGATCAACTCCACGGTGGACGATGCCGCCGCACGCACTGATGCGGTGCTGTCGGCATTCGCGGACCGCACCGTCCATGTGGACCGCCTCGACGGTGTCACCGTCGACTTGAAGGACAACGCCTGGTTCAATCTGCGCGCGTCCAATACCGAACCGTTGTTGCGACTGAATGTGGAGGCGCCGACATCCGGGGACGTAGACGCACTCGTTACCGAGATATTGGGCATCGTGCGAGCCTGACTGCCATAGTTGGAATCAACAGGTTCGAGAGCGTCGCGCGAGCGCGGTGCGCATTTATGGAGAAAGGGGGTGCGGTGACATGACAGCGCCGACGCCCCTGTTCGACCTCGACGACGGGGACGGACTGGTGGCAGCCGATACTGCCGGTGTACTGCGATCCGCTGCGATGGGTGGGGCCCAGATCAGGGCCACGAAGTCGGCGGTCGACGAAGGGGTTCTCGAGAGGCTCCGGGGACTGCGTCCACGCAGTGTCGTCGTGGTGGCCGGTGCCGGGCGTGCGAGCCGGGGGGCGGCGGTCCTCACCGCCGTGCTGGCCGATCGGATCGGATTCCCGTTGCTGTGCGCGACGCGTACTCCCAGCTGGATCGGACCGCTGGATGTCGTCGTGGTCGCGGGGGATGACGCGGGCGACCCCCGGCTCGTGCACGCGATCGATGCGGCGGTGCGGCGCGGCGCCGAAGTCGTGGTGGCGGCTCCGGACGAGGGGCCGCTGCAGGCGGCAGCGGCGGGGCGCGTCGCGATGTTCGCGCCGCGGGTGCACACCTATGCCCGTCATGGATTGCTGCGATACTTCGCGGTCCTGCTGGCAGTGCTGCGCGTGGTGGGAGCGGAGCGCTGGGAAGATGTGCCCGACCTCGGGCAGATCGCCGACGCCGTCGACGAGGAGGCGCTCCGGAACAGACCGACCAGCGAGGTCTTCCACAATCCTGCCAAGTCTCTCGCTTCCCGCATGCAGGGGCGCCGGGTGGTGCTCACCGGTGAACCCGGTGCCACCGTGGAACTGGCGCGCCACGGTGCCGAAGCGTTGCTGCACGCGGGACGGGTATCTGCGGCGTCGGAACTCTCGGAAGTCATCAGCGTGGCAGGGACCCTTCGAGCCGCGGAGACGGCGACCGGCCACGATCCGATCTTCCACGACCCGGAACTGGACGCGCCCCCGCCGGCCATGCCGGTCCGGACATTCGTCATCACCTCGGAGACTGATCGGATGACCACCGAACGCAGAATCGCGGTACTCGGCGATGCCGAACTCGTGATCGCATCCGAGGACGCGGCAGGACGGATCAAGCATTCCGAACTCGAACAGGCGGCGATCCTCGTCGGCAGACTCGACATGACGGCCGCCTATCTCCATCTGATCGGTGGTGTCTAGTGCACCGACTCGAAGGTGCGCTCCGGTCCTACGCCTGGGGATCGCGCACCGCCCTTGCACTGCTGCGCGGTATGCCGGTGCCGACGGCGCATCCGGAAGCGGAGCTCTGGCTGGGAGCGCATCCCGGGGACCCGGCCTGTGTTCTCACCGAGGACGGGCCCCGGTCGCTTCTCGACCTCGTGCACTCGGACCCCGTACGCCAGCTCGGACAGCGGACCGTCGAGAACTTCGGCGACCGCCTTCCCTTTCTGCTCAAGTTGCTCGCCGCGGAGGAGCCCCTGTCGTTGCAGGCCCACCCCAGCGCGGAACAGGCCTGGGAGGGTTTCGCTCGGGAGAACGAGGCAGGGATTCCCCTCGAGTCCTCGGTACGCAACTACAAGGACGACAGTCACAAGCCGGAACTTGTCGTGGCGCTCAGCCGCTTCGAGGCACTTGCCGGGTTCCGTGACCCGCAGCGCACGGTCAAGCTGCTCGAGGCCATCTCGGTACCTGAACTGGAGCCGTACATCGGCCTGATTGCGGGGCAACCCGATTCGGACGGGCTCCGTGCTCTCTTCACCACCTGGATCACCTTGCCGCCGCCCGTGCTCGCGGCGTTGATGCCTGGAGTGCTCGACGGGTGCGTCCGTTATCTGTCGACCACCCGGGACGGAGAGTTCGCTGCAGAGGTCCGGACGGCGCTCGAGCTGAGCGAGGTGTACCCGGGAGACGCAGGCGTACTGGCGGCACTGCTCCTCAATCGGGTCACCCTCGAACCCGGGCAGGGCCTGTACCTCGACGCCGGAAACCTGCATGCCTACCTTCACGGTGTGGCCGTCGAAATCATGGCCAACTCCGACAACGTCCTGCGCGGAGGACTCACCCCCAAGCATGTCGATGTTCCCGAACTTCTGCGGGTACTCGATTTCGAGACCGTCGATATTCCGATCCTCGAAGCCGAACAGGACCCGGACACGGCCGAGTTCGTCTACGCCACGCCCGCTCCGGAGTTCACGCTCGTCCGGATCGATCTGTCCTCCGCGATGCCGAAACACCGCTTCCACCCCGACGGCCCCCGCATCATCCTGTGCACTGAGGGCGCGGTAGAACTGCGCTCCGGCAATGATTCTCTCGATCTCGCACGGGGGCATGCCATCTGGATCGCTGCCAGTGACCCGGAGGTCACGGCGACCGCGACCACGGACACGGCTCAGCTGTTCGGCGCGAGGGTCGGCTCCTCGATCGCGTAGCCTGTGAGCCGCCCTGGATCGAACAGGGAGCTGTGCTCGCCGTGGCAGGGCGCCAGACGACCGAGAGGAGTAGTCAGTGTCGGCTCATGGGGGAAAGAAGGCGATCCTCGCCGCTCTCGGCGCCAACGCCGGTATCGCGGTGGCGAAGTTCGCGGGCTTCCTGATCACCGGTTCGTCGTCGATGCTCGCGGAGTCCGTGCACTCGGTGGCGGATACGTCGAATCAGGGTCTGCTCCTGCTCGGGCAGAAGAGATCCGAGCGCGCCGCAAACGATCTGCACCAGTTCGGATACGGCCGGAGCCGGTACTTCTATTCGTTCGTCGTGGCGCTCGTGTTGTTCAGTCTGGGTTCGCTGTTCGCAATCTACGAGGGTGTGCACAAGATCCAGCACCCCGAGGACCTCACCTCCCCGCTCGTCGCCGTCGTGATCCTGGTGATCGCGATCGGTCTGGAGTCGTTCAGTTTCTGGACCGCGGTGCGCGAATCGCGTCCGTTGAAAGGGAAGGGAACCTGGTGGTCGTTCATCCGCACGTCACGAAGCCCCGAACTCCCGGTGGTACTCCTCGAGGACACCGGCGCACTCATCGGCCTGATTCTCGCGCTCGGTGGTGTGGGGCTGTCGATGGTCACCGACGACCCCGTGTGGGACGGCATCGGTACGTTGTGCATCGGTGTGCTCCTCGGAATCATCGCCATCATCTTGATCATCGAGATGCACAGCCTGCTGATCGGTGAGGGTGCCACCGCGGGCGAGGAAGAGCGCATTCTCGACGCGCTGGTCGACGGCCACAGGTTCGAGAGCGTCATTCACTGCAAGACCCAGTACCTCGGGCCCGACGAGATTCTCGTCGCCGCGAAAGTGGCCGTGTCCGCCGGTTCGGACATCCATCAGGTGGCCACAGCGATCGACGAGGCCGAAGCCCGGGTGCGGGCAGCCGTCCCCGCAGCGCGCCGCATCTACATCGAACCGGACATCTTCCGGACCAGTGAAGGCATACGCTGAACGGCAACTTTCCGATGTGAGGAGGCTGACGTGGCCATCCAGGACAAAGGCGGCGGAGCACCGCAGGTCAGCGGACGTCCCTCTGGGTTGTTTCGCACCAAGTCGGTCGAACAGTCGATCAGGGACACGGACGAACCGGAAACCCGGCTCCGGAAGGACCTGACAGCCTGGGATCTCACCGTGTTCGGTGTCGCGGTCGTC
>NZ_JBAQEO010000654.1:0-2197 GCF_049286785.1 Rhodococcus sp. (in: high G+C Gram-positive bacteria)
ACGTACCCACCACCGGCACCAGACCGATCGTGCTGGTCGACGCGGCAACGAACGCCGCCCTGTTCACGGCATCGATCCGGCCCACCGGTCCGCTCGCCGATTCGGGAGGAAGCAGTGAGTCGTCGAACGAGGCGAATGCGAAGCCTGCGTTCTCGGCCGCAGCCACCCGAGCCGCAACAGTGCCGCCGGTCAGCAACTGGTCCGGGGTGTGCCCGGCCCGTCGCCACGCCGCGGGATGCGTTCCCTCGCCGTCGAGTTCGATTCCCAGAACAAGACTCATGGCCGTACCCCTACCGTGTCGGCCGTGAGTGGGCGGCTCGGAATGGTCTCGCGCAGAACCGGAGCCACCGCTGCCTGGAACAGTTCGAGGCTGCGGAGGTGCTGTTTGTCGGTGAGCCCGGCCCGGTCCGCGCTCAGGTGGATCACCTCGTGCCCGAATTGCCCGTGATACCGCTGCACCTTGTCGATCACCTGTTGCGGGCTGCCGATCAGCGCGGAACTTCGGTCGATGAAGTCCTCGACCGTCTCGAACACCACGGGAAGCCCCGCGGCACGCAGGAATTCGAGTTGCGCGGCATGAATCGGCCGCCACGCCTCGACGGCGTCCTGCGAATTCGGTGTCACGTAGAAGCCCGCGGTACCGGCTCCGACGATCGCGTCCGCCGGATCATGTCCGTAGTGGGTCCACCGTTCGCGGTAATGGCGAATGAGCTCAGCGTACGGTTCGATCGGGTTGGTCACGTTGGCCGAGAAGACGGGATCTCCGTAACGGGCTGCGAGATCCACGGATTCCTTGCTGGTGGCGCTGCCGTGCCAGATCCGGATCCGCGGCTGCAGCGGCCGTGGCAGGGCTACCACATGATCGAGCGACGGCCGGAACCGAGGCTCCCACGTCACGTCCTCGCTCTCCCACAGCTGCCGGAACAGCTCGTACCCTTCACGGTTGCGGTCCCATTGATCTTCGGGCGTCACGTGGAACAGCTCCGCCTGAGCGGTGCCGTTCCCCTTTCCGATGATCAACTGGAGTCGGCCACCCGAGAGGTTGTCGAGCGTCGAGTAGTCCTCGAAGGCACGGACCGGATCGAGCAGGCTCAGCGTGGTCACCGCCGTCCACAATTGGAGCGTGGTGGTGCGAGCGGCGATCGCACTCAGCACGACCGGCGGCGACGAGGACAGGAAGGGATGCTCGTGCCGCTCGCCCACGGCGAAGCCGTCGTATCCCAACTGCTCGGCCAGCACCGCGGAATCGACCACCTCGCGCAAGCGGGCCTCCGTGCTGATCTTCTCCCCCGTCACGGGGTCGGGCCTGTGCGTGATGAGGCTCATCAACAGAAACTTCATACGGACTCGTACTCCTTTGCGGTCCCGCCACCGGACTCGGTGGTGCCTGTGCGCAGGGCCTTCTCGAACGGATGTTTCCCGATCCTCTCGGGAGGCAACGCACGGTCGAACAACGGTTCGTTTCAGCTCCGCGGTGTTCTCGTCGTATCGCTGAAATGCCCCGCCCGCAACGGGTTCGCCATGGTGAACCAGCACCAGCAGCCCGCCGGCCGGTGCGGCGAGTTCCTCGGCCGGGTAGGTGCTGAGGTCTTCGTGGACCTCTTCCGGCGTGCGCCCGTACCGGGAGCTGTACTCCACTGCCAGCTCTGCGAGCAGCGGCGCGGCCAGCGGATCACCCTGATCGACGAAGACGACCTCGAGTTCGGCTACGACGCCTCCCGTTTTCCCGCCCTGAACTCCCGCAATGTTGTGCGCCGAGGTCTGCTACCAGCTCGCTGACAGCCATGACGAAGCTGCTGTCCGGCGTGCTGGTGTCGAGGCAGGTGGTGGTGCGGGCCGTCTGCACGTCGACCCCGGGCGGCCACGACCGGCTTTTCGGGAGCGGGCGCAGTCACGGCGCATCACCACTCGACTCGGCCACCACGGCGCACACCTGGGGTAAGGGGGAAACAGACATCGAACCGGCCTTTCACATGAACAAAGAATGAAGTACGGCGGCGCTGAGGGTACTTTGCGCACGCTTCTTCGCTCACCGGGCTGTTGCCTGGTGAGCGGACGGCGAGAACCGTCAACAGCAGGACGAAGTGGTGCGGCACAGGTCGATGTGCCGCCGGCGCCAAGCGCACAGCGCGAGGTGGTTCATGTGTTGCCTTCCATCGATCCCGGCGGTAGCACCCGCACCCATGTGTTGGGAGGG
>NZ_JBAQEO010000655.1:0-1561 GCF_049286785.1 Rhodococcus sp. (in: high G+C Gram-positive bacteria)
GGCAGACCAGCGGTCACCGCATGCCCGCAACTGCCCCCACATCCACTCGCCCGGCCGGAACGGGCTTCGGCATCACGTCGGTGAATTCAGGCTTAGCGGGCGCGCCGGGCCCGGCCGGTGTGTGGTCGGGTGCAGATGATCGACAGCGCGATGCCGTCGAGGATGTCGTGCTCACTCACCACGAGTTCCTCGATGCCTGCCTTCGATTCCAGTGCCTCGGCGAGCATCAGGGTGACGATGGCACCCCCACCGATCACGTCGACCCGGCCCGGATGCATGGGTCCCAGCGCTGCCCTCTCGGTGTGGGTCATCGCGATGAGCGACGCGCACACCTCCCGGAGTCGAGGCAGCGGAATGCGCGAGAGGTGCACCTGCTCGGCGTCGTACTCGGGGAGATTCTTCGCGAGCGCAGCGAGTGTGGTCATCGTTCCGGCGACACCGACCCAGGTGTGCGCCTGCTCGATCGACACTCGCGCGAACGCCTCGTCCAGCCGCTGCCGCGCGAAGGCACGCGCCTCGTCGACCTGCGCTGCGGTGGGCGGGTCGTCGTGCAGGCATCGTTCGGTGATCCGCACACACCCGATGTCGGTGGAGAATGCGGCATGGACGCCGGATTCGTCACCGAGCACCACCTCGGTGGAACCGCCGCCGAGGTCCACCACAACGAACGGGCCCTGCGCCGAATCCAATTCGCCGACAGCGCCGGCGAACGACAACCGCGCTTCCTCGTCCCCGCTGATCACCTCGGCTCCGGCACCCGGTATCACCGACCCCAGGATGTCCCGGGTCATGGAGAAGAAATCCTCACGATTCGATGCGTCACGCGTCGCGGATGTCGCGACCATCCGCACCGCGGTGGCATCGGCGTCACCGATCATTGCGGCATACTCGCTCAACGCGATTCGTGTGCGCTCGATCGCCTCCGGCGCCAACCGGCCCGTTGCGTCGACGCCCTGACCGAGCCGCACGACACGCATCTCGCGGTGCACGTCGTGCAGCCGGCCCTCGGCGTCGACGTCCGCGACGAGCAGACGAATGGAGTTGGTACCGCAGTCCACTGCGGCAACGCGGGTCACTGTTCGCCGCTTTCGACGTCGTCGATTCCCGGCCAGTCGGCGGGAATCGCGGTGCCGCGCAACTTCCCGCCGGCGGCGGACGCGGCGAGGGCAACCGACTCGTCACCGAGCGGGTTGACGCCGGGTCCCTTCGCCAGGGAATGCGCCATCAGCACGTGCAGGCACTTGACGCGGTCGGGCATGCCGCCGCCGGTGAAGTCGGTGCCCAGGGACTCGATGGCGTTGCGTTCGGTCAGATACGACTCGTGGGCGCGCAGATAGGCCGCGGCGAGTTCCGGATCCTGCGCAAGGCGTTCGGTCATCTCCCGCATCACACCCGCGGACTCCTGCCGGCTGGCCTCGGCAGTGAGGCGCGGATCCGTCAGGTAGTACAACGTGGGAAAGGGGGTGCCATCGGGCAGTCGCGGGGCGGTCTTCACGACGCCGGGCTTGCCGTCGGGACTGCGATACGCGATCTCGAGCACTCCTCGCGGTTCGCGGCCCAA
>NZ_JBAQEO010000656.1:0-4755 GCF_049286785.1 Rhodococcus sp. (in: high G+C Gram-positive bacteria)
GGCGCGCAGCGACTGCGCTACGGCTCTGCGATCGTGGTGGACCGACCACTCAGGGCTCTTCGGATCGATCGGTGTGCCGTCCTCGCTGTTCGACGCACTCGATGCGGCGTTGGCGCGAATCGGGGACGAGGACGCGCCCACACTGGCCGAGGTACTCACCGAGCACACGTCGGACGCCGTCGAATCGCTGCAGTTCCGCCGTCGGCAGGCCCAGGCCGAGATCGCGGCGACGACCGCGACAATCACCGAACTGCAGACCGTCCGTGCGGACGTCGCGGCCGAACACGACGACGCCCCCGCCCCCTTCGCCGCCCGCACCGGCTCCCGCGCGGATCTGCCCGGCGCACCGCTGTGGCGTCTGGTCCGGTTCCGCGAGACCGTGGATCCCGCGGCCGCGGCCGGAATCGAGTCGGCGCTGCATGCCGCGAACCTGCTCGACGGCTGGGTGCTCGGTGACGGCGGCACCGTACCGGAATCCGACTCCGAGCAATACCTCCTTGCCCTGCCCGAGAAGGATCGACCGAGTGGGCGCACACTCGCGGACGTACTCGAGGTCGAATCCGACACGGGGGTTCCCGAGGATCGGGTGCAGGCCATCCTCGAATCCATCGCGTGGGCGCAGAACAGTCCCACACAGCAGGGCGCCTTTGTCGCGGTCGACGCGAAAGGCGGGTATTGGCAAGGCATACAACAGGGTTCGCACACCAAACCCGAGGCCGAGTACATCGGAGCCACCGCCCGCGCGCACAGGCGCGCGGCTCGGATCGCCGAGTTCGATCGTGCCATCGCCGAGGCCGAAGCCGCGTTGGCCGCCGCACGGACCGCGGAAACGGACGCCGGCGAACTGCTGGTGCGGGTGAACACGGTGGGCAGGGCTCTCCCCCGCACCGCCCCGGTGTTCGCGGCACTCAAGTCGGTGACGGAGTCCGCGGGTGTCCTGCGGTCTCGATCGGAGACCTCCGCGGCCGCGGATCGCGAACTGGACCAGGCGATCGCCGATCTGTCCGCCAAGGAGAAACAACTGCGCACCACGGCGGTGGCACACAGAACTCCCTACGTGCCACACGAACTCGACTCACTGGCCGCGGCGATCCGTCACTTCGAGAAACGGGGTGAGCTCGTGCTGCGGTGTCGGCGTGAGCATCTGAAGGAACTCGAGCACACCCGAGAAGCACACGATCGACGCGAGGAAGCGCGCGGGAACGCCGAGGAGTTCGCCGAAGAAGCGGCCGTCGCCGAAGAGAGCCTCGCAACGCAGATCCAGGGACTCGAGACTCTCCGGGAGAGTCTGGGCGCCGGCGCAGAGCAGATCGACGCTCAACTCGAAGAAGCGCACACCCGGATCGAGGCGTGCAAACAGCAGCAACGGGTAGCGCGCAAGATCGACCGGGATGCCGGCGAGGCGATCGGAAAGGCCGAAGGCGCACACGCGGCCGCGGTGGCCACCCTGCGCCTGGCGATGACCGAAACCCAGGCCGACGCGGCGCGACTCGCGCCGTACGCGCGCCGCGATCTCCTCGAACTACTCGGTATCGACACCGACCATGCGTGGCCGGCGAGCGCCGGCGCATGGATGACGCCGGATCAACTCGTGTACCGAATCCAGAATGCGGACGCGGACGCCTACGTGCTGCCCGGCGAAGTTCTCGCGCTCCACCGTGTGCTCGACACCGCGACCGAGTCGGTTCGTGTCAGCGACGCCACCCGCAAATCCGCGCGCTCTGCGCTCACCACCGCATTACAGGACTTCGAGACCAGCCTGGCCTCGGCAGGGCAGGACTATCGCTTGCATTGGGATGCCCCGGACGGACTCACGGTCGTGCAGGTTCAGGACGACCAGGGGTATTCTTCGCTGGGCGAGTTCGCGTCCCGGATCGCATCCGCGAGAGCTGATCAGGAACTCCTTCTCACCGAATCCGAACGCCGGATACTCGAAGACGCGCTGCTCAGCGGTCTCGCCCAGCAGATCCACGAACGCACCATCGATGCCCGCGACCTCATCGCACGGATGGGCGCCGAGATGCGGGAACGCCGGATGTCGTCCGGCAACACCATCGGTGTGCACTGGGTCCTCGCCGACAACCTCGACGACAACGCCCGCGCGATCTCGAAACTTCTCGACCGTGACGCCTCCGCTCTGGGCCCCGACGAGCTCGCCGCGATGCGTGCACATTTCGCGGCTCAGATCCGCACCGCCCGGGCCGCACACCCGGAGCGTTCATACCCCGAGATCCTCTCGTCCGCTCTGGATTACCGCAGATGGCGGGTCTTCTCCTTCACCCTCATCGGCGGCGGCGGCACGGAGGACCGGCTCACCGTGGCGAGACACAGTGCCCTGTCCGGCGGCGAACAGTCCGTGTCGCTGCATCTTCCGCTCTTCGCCGCCGCGCACGTGATGCTCGACTCCGCCGACCCCCACGCCCCGAGGCTTCTCGCCCTGGACGAGGCGTTCGCCGGCGTCGACGACAACGGTCGCAGCGAACTTCTCGGATTGAGTGTGCAGTTCGATCTGGACCTGTTCATGACCGGTTACGACCTCTGGATCACTTACGCCGGGGTCCCGGGATGCGCACACTACGATCTTGCTCATTCCACGGCCGAACACAGTGTGAGTGCAGCGCTTCTGGTGTGGGCCGACGGCGAACTGCTCGCCGAACACGACGGCACCGATCTCGCGCGAGCACTGGGATCACCACTGCGCCGACGAGTCCCGTCCCCCGCCGAGGGCGGATTCGAATTCGCCGAGGTGTGATGCGTGAACGACTGGAACGGAACTCCCGAACTGGAACTACTTCTCGCCGCGGCACGCAGGAGACTCGAGAACAACTGGCTACTCCTGGAGGGTGACGTCCCCGTCACGGCATCGCCGGACGCGCCGAATCTCTGGCGCCTGTGCCGTGCCATACGCGGTGGAAAGGCGGAGAACACCACCAAGAAGATGAGGGTCCCGCTCACGCTACTCGATGATTGGCTGCAGAAGCCGATGAACGGCGGCCTCCCATTGGCCCAGAGGCTGGCACCGCTCGACAACAAGAAACTGTCCGCAACGGAAACCGAAGCGTACAAACACCACTACTGGCCGGACGAGCTCAGACGCCGGCTCGGAAGCCGAACCGACGAGCGGTGGCTCGACTGGTTGAGTTCGACCGGCAAGCTGGTGCAGCCGAGCTACTTTCCGGCGTTACGCCACGCTCCGAGCGTTCTCGAACTGCTTCCAGCCGACGGGATCTCGTTGACGGAGCTGGCCGAAAGGGCAACCGGCGACACCAAAGCGCTCGACCGGAAGCGCCTGCTGGCGCCGATCGTCCTGTATGCGCTCGCACTCGAGCAGGGAACGCCTCGGCCGAGGTCCATCGAAGCCGAACGAACACTGTGGGAGTCCCACGGCGTCGTGGTCGACACACTGTCGAGCCAGGTGATGGTCCTCGGCGTGCGGGTGCACGAGGAGCACCTGCTCGGCCGGTTCCTGAACGAGGCCGCACAAGCCGGGCTTCCCTTCGTCCTCACGCTCGATCAACTCGCCCGCTACACCGTGACACCGACACCGGGGCCGGTGTTCGTCTGCGAGAATCCGGCGGTTCTGGCGGCAGCGGCACGCACTCTGGGGGCACGCTGCCCCGCGCTGATCTGCACCCAGGGTCAGCCGTCGGCAGCAGCGGGCAGACTCCTCGAGAGGTTCTCGGCACAGCCCGTCCACTGGCGCGGAGACTTCGACTGGACCGGACTGCGTACCACCGCGGCCGCGATCGACCGCTACAACGCGCAGCCGTGGCTCATGGACTCCGAGACCTACCGAACCGCTGCCGGCCGTGGTCCGTCGGAATCCTTCAAAGATTCGGACTGTCCCTACGATGCGGCGTGGGACACGGAACTCACCCCGCTCATGAAGGCCACCGGAAACGCGGTGATGGAGGAACGGATCATCCCCGAACTCCTCGCGTTCCTCCGAGCTGTGAGTACTTCTCACCCGCCCACGGTTGACAAGAACTCACGGGTGGAGCTGTCTCACGGGTGGAGCAGCGGAACGCCGAGGAGTGCGTCGACGGCCTGAGCGAATCCTCGGGGCGCGCCGGTGTCCGGACCGCCGTGGTCGAGAGCCAGTCGAGCCCAGCCGTCGAGCGCGTCGAGCGCTTTCGGGGTGTCGAGATCGTCGGCGAGGTGCTGACGCAGTCGCGCGACGGTGTCGGTGACCGACTGCGCCGAACCGAGTGCGGCCGCGTCACGCCACAGCGCCAGCCGGGCCTGCGCATCCGCGAGCACCTGCCCGGTCCACGGACGGTCCTGACGGTAGTGCCCCGACAGCAGTCCGAGCCGAATGGCGGCCGGATCGACGCCTTCGCCGCGGAGCTTGGATACGAACACCAGGTTGCCGCGGCTCTTCGACATCTTCTCGCCGTGGAGTCCGATCATCCCGGTGTGGACGTAGTGGCGCGCGAACCGGCGATCGCCGGTGATGCACTCGGCGTGCGCCGCCGAGTACTCGTGGTGCGGGAAGATCAGATCGCTGCCGCCGCCCTGCACGTCGAAGCCGGAACCGATGCGATTGAGTGCGATAGCCGAGCACTCGATGTGCCAGCCCGGCCGGCCGGGACCGAACGGAGACGGCCACGACGGCTCGCCGGGGCGCACGGCACGCCACACCAGCGCGTCGAGCGGGTCCACCTTGCCCTGGCGGTCGGGGTCGCCGCCGCGCTCCGCGAAGAACTTCAGCATGGTCTCGTGGTCGTACCCGGACTCGTATCCGAACTGTTCGGT
>NZ_JBAQEO010000657.1:0-7189 GCF_049286785.1 Rhodococcus sp. (in: high G+C Gram-positive bacteria)
CGCCCGCGCCGTAGACGACATCCACGGCCAGGCTCTCAAGCTGGCCGGTGAGCAGGCGCAGCTTCGCCTGCAGATCAACGACATGTTCGAGACGCTCGCTCGCCGCAGCAAGTCGCTGGTCGACCAGCAACTGGGGCTCATCGAGAATCTCGAGTTCGAAGAGAAGGACCCGAGGCGTCTCGACAGCCTGTTCCGACTCGACCACCTCGCGGCCCGTATGCGCCGGAACGGTGAGAACCTGCTGATTCTGGCCGGTACCCGAGCCCGTCGCGCACAGACTGCTCCGGTCGCACTCGGTGACGTCCTGCGCGCCGCGATCTCCGAGGTCGAGGAATACCAGCGTGTCCAGATGGGAGCCACGCCGGAAGGCGCGCTCAGCGGCGCGGTCGTCACCGATGTGGTGCACCTGCTGGCCGAACTCGTCGACAACGCGCTGCGGGCGTCCCCGCCCGACACGGTGGTGACCTTCAGCTTCGCCCGTGCCGTGGACGGCGGGGTGCTCCTCGAGGTCGCGGACCGCGGTATCGGCATCCCGGCCGACGACATGCGGGCTGTCAACGAGAGACTGGCATCGGGCGGCGAGGTCGGACCCGACACCGCACGGCACATGGGTCTGTTCGTGGTCAGTCGCCTCGCCAAGCGTCACGGACTGACCGTGCGGGTGCGTCCGACATTCGACACCGCCCGAAACCCCGGTGTCACGGTCAGTATCCATATCCCGAACGCGCTGATCGTTTCGCAGGCAACCCGCCAGGAGACCGGACCCCAAAGGGTCATCTCCGCGCCGCCCAGCCGCCTCGCGATACCGGCCCAGGCATCGGCACACGCCCCGTCACCAGCCCCGAGTCCTCGGAACAGGCAGGACGCGGCAGCAGGAAACGGGTTGCCTCAGCGCACCCCGCCGCCGAGTTACAAGCCGGCGCCCTCGGAACCATCCGAAATCAAGTCGGAACTATCCGAAATCAAGTCGGAACCCTCCGAAATCAAGACCGCATCGGGAACGAGTCTTCCCCGTCGCAAGCCCGGGGCCAGTGGTATCGCCTCGAAGGCAGACTCCGGGATCAGTGCATCGGCTCCGACACCGGTCGAGACGCCGAAACTACCGTCGCGGCGGCCGGAGGCGTCGCCTCCGGAGTCGAGGCACCCGGAGTCGAGGCACCCGGAGTCGAGGCACCCGATGGATCGCCCGCGACCGCCGGCCCGCTCGCCGGAACCGCAGGATCGGTCTCCGTCCGCGCCTGCCGCCGGCGGCGGGCAACAGCCACCCGTCCGGCACCGGTACCGCTCCAATCCGGCCAAGACCGCGTCGTTCTTCCAGTCGCGGATCGATCCACCGCCTCCCGAGGTGGTGCAGCGCACCGGCGGGGCCACCCCCATCTTCAGCGGGATGGTCTCCGACTGGCTGACCGATCCGACCGGCGCGGAAGGTGCGCCCGGCGTCTGGGAATCGGCGGCGGATGCCGGCTGGTCTGCGGTGGAGCGGGTCAGTGCGATTCCGGTGGAGGTCGATCCCGAGATCGGGCTTCCCAAGCGTCGTCCCGGTGATCGGCTCCTGCCCGGCACGGTCGAGGGTGCGCAGAACACGGGGACACTGCGGCGAGTGCGCGACCCTGAGACAATTCGCGCGAACCTCAGTCGTCACCAGCAGGGTGTCCGAGACGGCAGGGCCACAAGGCTCGCGGAACGTAACAGCATTGAAGGAGACCGATGAACACCGCTCATGGATCCGATGTCACGCGACCACTCGACTGGTTGGTGTCGAATTTCGCCAGCGACGTCCCGGGTGTCTCGCACGCTGTCCTCGTGTCCGCGGACGGCCTTCTCATGGCGGCCAGCACTCACCTGCCGATCGACAGGGCGGAGCAATTGGCGGCAGTCACGTCCGGCCTCGCGAGCTTGTCGGCCGGCGTGTCCCGGTTGTTCGAGGGCGGCGGTGTGCTGCAGTCGGTCGTCGAGATGCAGCACGGCTACCTGCTGCTGATGAGCGTCGGCGACGGCTCTCATCTCGCGACCCTGACCGATGCCGAATGCGACATCGGACAGGT
Source organism: Rhodococcus sp. (in: high G+C Gram-positive bacteria) (assembly GCF_049286785.1). Classification (GTDB taxonomy): domain Bacteria; phylum Actinomycetota; class Actinomycetes; order Mycobacteriales; family Mycobacteriaceae; genus Rhodococcus_F. The sequence continues at coordinate 2,046 of NZ_JBAQEO010000657.1, forward strand.
CGGCTACGAGATGGCGATCCTGGTCGACAGGGTCGGGGCGTCGGTGCAAGCGACACCGCGCACTCCGCAGGGTATTTGACTTCGACATGCCTACGGAAGACCAGTATTCGGAGCCGGCCGCTCCCAACATCGTGCGCCCCTACTCTTTGACGTCGGGGCGCACCCGGCCGGCAGTCGAACTTGCGCTCGAGGCGTTGATTCAGGCACTGCCACAGGCTGTGGAACGGCAGTGGGAACTCGACGATGTGAACGCCGCGATCGTGGCGTTATGCCACGAGTCGCCCTCGGTGGCCGAGATCGCGGCTCGGATCGCCCTTCCGCTTGGGGTGGCACGTGTCCTCGTAGCGGATCTGGTCGAGGCCGGCCATCTCCAGATTCTGGCCACTCTGCAGGAAGACTCGACCGACTCCGAACGGCGTGAACTCATCGAAAGGGTCCTCAGTGGACTTCGCGAAATCTGATCCCCGCAACCGGGTCACCTCCACCAAGATCGTCATCGCCGGAGGCTTCGGTGTAGGCAAGACGACCCTGGTCGGGGCGGTGTCCGAGATCGTCCCGTTGCGTACGGAGGCACTCGTCACCAACGCCAGCGACGGCGTCGACAACCTGGCGGAAACGCCGCAGAAGAACACGACCACGGTCGCCATGGACTTCGGGCGTATCAGCCTCGCCGACGACCTGGTCCTGTACCTGTTCGGCACGCCCGGCCAGCACCGGTTCTGGTTCATGTGGGACGACTTGATCCGTGGGGCGATCGGGGCGATCGTTCTCATCGACACTCGCCGATTGGACGAGAGTTTCGCGGCTGTCGATTTCTTCGAAGCCCGTGGCCTGCCGTTCCTGGTCGCGATCAACGAGTTCGACGACGCACCGCGATACCCGATCGAGGACATTCGCGCGGCACTCGCGATCTCCGAGCACGTGCCGATCATCCCGATCGACGCCCGGGAGCGCGAGTCCGCGAAGCGGGCGCTGGTGGCGATCACCGAATATGCACTGACCAAGCTCCACACAGCCGCGTACTGAGGATTCGAGCATGTCGCACGATATACAGCACTTCTCCATGGGCATGTGGGTCGTTGCCCTCGCGGTGGTCACGGCGTTCATCGGTATCTCTGTCGGTACAGCCAGTGCCCGCAAGATCACGTCGGCACCGAGCCCTCGGCAGCGGCTCTTGTGGTTGTCGTGGGCTGCCCTGTCCATTGCGGGCATCGGGGCCTGGTTGCCGCACTACATCGCCATGGTGGGGCTGGAGGTTGCCGGGAGCACCGTGCGGTACGACGCCTTCTGGATCGCGATCTCGTTCGCAGTGCCGGCCTTCACGACAGTGCTCGCACTGTTGATCGTCAACCCTCCGCCCACCCGTCACCGCAAGCCCAGCAACTCGATGGAACTCGGCCGGCTGGTGCCGGGTGCGATCCTCCTCGGTGCCGGATTCGCGGGAATGCACCTCGCGATCGTCTCTTCCCTGCAGATCCAGGGATCTGTCGGCTTCGGTGTGCCGTTGACCGCCGCAGCCGTCGTCATCGGCTTCGTGGTGGCAGCCGGGATCATGTGGTCGATCAGCGCACTCCGGTCTCGCGCGCCGCGGATGGCGGCGGCAGTGGCGACGGCCGTCGCGCTGGTGGCCATGCACTACGTCGGCGTCTTCGGGCTGACTGTCACCGTCGACCCCGAAGCGGCGCGCTCGGACGGTCTCGAGGTGTTCTCCATCCTGTTCCCCGTCTTCGTTCTGGGCATGTTCGTCGTGACCGTCCCCATTACCGCGCTCCTCATGGCACCGGACCGGATCGCCGCCGAACTCGAGTCGGAAGCCGACACTCTGGCCGAAGAGTCGCGCATGGCCGAATCCCGGGACGTACAGCTCGAGCTCCGGTAGATCGAGTCCTTCACCCTCGTAGCTGACCTGCACCTATAGACTCGGGTAGTTGCGCGACGTCGTGCCGGACGGGGAGTCCGCGAGAAGACGTCAAGCCGAGTAGAAGAAGGAGCTCATGACTGACACAACGTTGCCACCGGAGGGACCGGGGCACGACCGCATCGAGCCCGTCGACATTCAGCAGGAGATGCAGAGCAGCTACATCGATTACGCGATGAGCGTGATCGTCGGTCGCGCGCTGCCCGACGTGCGGGACGGTCTCAAGCCGGTGCACCGCCGTGTTCTGTACGCGATGTACGACAACGGTTACCGGCCCGATCGCGGTTATGTGAAGTCTGCGCGCCCGGTTGCCGAGACCATGGGCAACTATCACCCCCACGGTGACGCCTCGATCTACGACACCCTCGTGCGCATGGCCCAGCCGTGGTCGCTGCGGTACCCGCTCGTCGACGGCCAGGGTAACTTCGGTTCCCGCGGCAACGACGGTGCCGCCGCGATGCGGTACACCGAGTGCCGGCTCACCCCGCTCGCCATGGAAATGCTGCGTGAAATCGACCACGAGACGGTCGATTTCACGCCGAATTACGATGGCCGCACCCGAGAGCCGTCAGTTCTCCCCAGCCGTATCCCCAACCTGTTGATCAATGGTTCCGGCGGCATCGCCGTCGGCATGGCCACCAACATCCCGCCGCACAATCTGCGCGAGGTGGCCGAAGCCATCTACTGGTGCCTCGAGAACTGGGAGGCAGACGAGGAGAGCACTCTCGCAGCGGTGATGGAACGGGTCAAGGGACCCGACTTCCCCACGCACGGCTTGATCGTCGGTGGCCAGGGCATCCACGACGCGTACACCACCGGTCGGGGTTCGGTGCGGATGCGTGGCGTCGTGGAGGTCGAGGAAGACGCCAAGGGGCGCACCACGATCGTCATCACCGAATTGCCCTACCAGGTCAACCCGGACAACCTGATCACATCCATCGCCGAGCAGGTCCGGGACGCGAAGATCGCCGGGATCTCGGACATCCACGACGAGTCCTCCGACCGCGTCGGCATGCGGATCGTCATCACCGTCAAGCGCGACGCGGTAGCGAAGGTCGTGCTGAACAACCTGTACAAGCACACCCAGTTGCAGACCGGTTTCGGCTGCAACATGCTGTCCATCGTCGACGGTGTGCCGCGCACCCTGCGTCTCGATCAGATGATCCGCCTGTACGTCAGGCATCAGGTCGAGGTCATCCGCCGGCGCACCGAGTACCTGCTGCGCAAGGCGCAGGAACGCGCCCACATCCTGCGCGGACTCGTCAAGGCGCTCGACGCGCTCGACGAGGTCATCGCCCTGATCCGGGCGTCGCAGACGGTCGACATCGCGCGCGCCGGGCTGATCGAGCTCCTCACCGTGGATGAGGTCCAGGCCGACGCCATCCTGGCGATGCAGCTGCGTCGCCTCGCCGCTCTCGAGCGGCAGAAGATCGTCGACGAACTCGCGGAGATCGAACGCGAGATCGCCGACCTCGAGGACATTCTTGCCAAGCCCGAACGCCAGCGTTCGATCGTCCGCGACGAGCTGAAGGAGATCGTCGACAAGTACGGGGACGATCGGCGCACGCGCATCATCGCCGCCGACGGCGACGTCGCGGACGAAGACCTCATCGCCCGCGAGGACGTGGTGGTCACGATCACCGAGACCGGTTACGCGAAGCGCACCAAGACCGACCTCTACCGGTCGCAGAAACGCGGCGGCAAGGGTGTCCAGGGCGCAGGGCTCAAGCAGGACGACATCGTGTCGCACTTCTTCGTGTCCTCGACCCACGACTGGTTGCTGTTCTTCACCACCAAAGGCCGGGTGTACCGGGCGAAGGCCTACGAACTGCCGGAGGCGAGCCGCACGGCCCGTGGGCAGCACGTGGCGAATCTGCTCGCGTTCCAGCCGGACGAGCGCATCCAGGGCGTCATCAAGATCAAGACCTACGAGGATGCGCCGTACCTGGTCCTCGCGACTCGCAACGGCCTGGTGAAGAAGTCGCGTCTCACCGACTTCGACTCGAACCGCTCCGGTGGGATCGTCGCCATCAATCTGCGCGGCGACGACGAACTGGTCGGCGCTGTCCTGTGTTCGGCCGACGAGGACCTGTTGCTGGTCTCGGCGCAGGGCCAGTCGATCCGATTCTCGGCCACCGACGAGGCGCTGCGTCCGATGGGGCGCGCTACGTCCGGTGTCCAGGGCATGCGGTTCAACGGCGACGACGAGCTGCTGTCGCTGAACGTCGTGCGCGAAGGGACATACCTCCTGGTAGCAACGTCGGGTGGCTACTCGAAGCGGACCGGCATGGACGACTATCCGGTGCAGGGTCGCGGTGGCAAGGGCGTGCTGACGATTCAGTACGACCGAAAACGTGGCACTCTGGTCGGAGCGCTCATCGTGAACGACGACGACGAGCTCTACGCGATCACATCGGGTGGTGGTGTGATCCGCACCGCCGCCAAGCAGGTCCGCAAGGCCGGTAGGCAGACCAAGGGCGTTCGTTTGATGAACCTCGGGGAAGGCGACACCTTGCTCGCGATCGCACGCAATGCCGACGAACCCGACGAGACCTCCGACGACGCCGAGAGCACAGGCAACGGAGCTAAGGAGTCCTAGTGAGCACTCCCAACCCGCCAGGCAGTGACGAGCAGGGCGCAAGTCCCGCTGGTTCGACGCCGCAGCGTCCCGAACAGCCCGAGAAGGTAATACCGTTGCACCAGGGTCCTCGCACCCAGGCACCGCAGGACAGGCCTAAACCGCCGACGCAGCAGGCGGCAGCTCCGCAGCACACCGACGGCGCTCCGGCGGCAGGTCCGCAGTCCATCCGGGGCAATCAGGCACCCCCATGGCAGCGAGGCATTCAGCGGGAACCGCAGGGCGGCATGCAGCGGGAACCGCAGACCAACCTGAAGCGGCCCCCGCAGGGTCCTCTTCCGCGGCCCGAGGGAAGGCAGGCCCCCGCCGCGAATCCTGCTCCGCCTGCTCCCGTCCCGAAGGCTCCGGGGCCGAACCGGGAACATCCGGCTCCCACCCAGGCTGTGCCGGCGCCGGGTGCCCCGACGCAGGGTGCTCCGAAACAGGGTGCCCCGACGCAGGGTGCTCCGAAACAGGGTGCCCCGACGCAGGGTGCTCCGAAACAGGGTGCTCCGAAACAGGGTGCTCCGACGCAGGGCGTCCCGACGCAGGACGCTCCGACGCAGGGCGCTCCGAAACAAGGTGCCCCGACGCAGGCTGCGCCTGGGC
>NZ_JBAQEO010000658.1:0-5371 GCF_049286785.1 Rhodococcus sp. (in: high G+C Gram-positive bacteria)
TTGCTCGTTTCGGGAACGAACGCAGCCGCGGTCATCGGGCCGACTCCGCAATGGGGGGATGCGATTCGTTGCGCCGGAATCGAGAGGCGTTCCCAACAGTCGTGACCATCTTCGTCACAGAGATCGCAGTCAGAGCCTGATTTGGCACGTTGTACACCTCTCGTCCTCGCACTGTAGATAACTGGTCCTGGGGAAGTTCCTGCGCGGCCTGGGTCAGTGCGGTCGCTGCGGCGGCGAAGCTGCGCCGGTATGCCTGGCTGAAGACCGCGTGGGCGTAGTAGTGGATCGCTGTGTGTTCGGCGCCGAGAGTGGCGAGGTTGGCTAGGTGGCGGGAGCGTTCGGATCCGAGGTGGCCGGCGAGGTCACCGGACCGCTCGAGCGCTGCCCCGACCATGGTCGCGTTGTGGGGTGCCCCACCCTCGACAAGGCGGGTGATCAGGGAGAAGAACTCGCGATGGATGGGGCGTACGAAGTCGGTGGCCTCGAGGATGTCGACAGCACGTTTCGCGGACACCGGAGGCGCCCACAGGAGGGCGCACAGGAACAGTGCTTCGACGTCGTTGTGCAGGTCGTCGGCGAAGTCTTCGGGCTGGAGCGGATCGGTGTCGGCCGACTGCGACATCCCGGGGACGAGTGCGAGTGCTGCGGTCACGGGGCGGTCCTTACGTGTTGGCATGTCCAGCTGGCTGGCCGGGGTCGGTGGAGCCGAGACCCTGCACGCGGGCGCGGGCTTCGGGATTCTCGGTGAGGTCGACAACCGTGTACTCGATCCCCGCTTTGTCGAATTTCACATAGGTCGCTTTGCACTGATCACAACCCGGCTTGGTGTACACGGTGACTGTCACGACTTCCCCCTCCATGTTAATTTCGATTGCGTTTATCTTATCGAATAAAGTGGTCATATCAAAGCCTTTCATGTTAATTGTTGGAGTAATTTACCAGCCATTCATCAAGCGATTCTCGCGCCCTCTTCCGGGTGTCCGCACCGGCATCCCACACCAGAGCACATTGCGGGGGCAGAACCTCCATCACCTGGCCTCGGAGCTGCTGTCCCCTTGTACCGGCGAATGTTCTGACGGGGCATCGGAACGCCAAGGCGAGCGGGAAAGTTTTCCGCTAAACAAGGGAGTGCGCGACCGCGTGGAAAAGTTTTCGGTGAGCGCCCTTGATGCGCAGGGGCACCAGTAGAAGAATGAGCAAGAATAAGGGGATGGTGCCGTAATTCTTTTTCTTTCCGACTTCTCGGCGCTTTATTCTTCTATCGAACCGACAATTCGGTGGTGCGCCGGGGGCGGGGCCGGGCGTGATTCGGGAGGCGTCCGCCCTTCGGCCGCGGCCCGCGCCGGCTGGGTGCGGGTGGTGAGGTGGGCTGCGGTGGTCGGCGCGGGGTGCGGCCGACCACGTTTTCGCGGTGACCGCTGGTCCCACGGCCGGGGCGGGTGTCGCCCGTCCTGGCCGTGGGGTGTCGGTCAGTCGATATCGACCTGATCGGCGGTCAGCGTCCCTGCGGCGACTTCCTCGACCTGGGTCAGGGTGTGATCGTTCTCGGCCAGGAACGTGAGGTAGCGGTCGGTGCCCTTCGGGTGTGAGCGCCAGGCGTCTTTGACCATCCGCGCTTCCTGGGCGGCGATGACCAGGGCCAGGGTGATCACCTGGGCGCGGTTGTCGCTGGCCTTGGCGACCAGTTCGGCGATCGCGGTACCGGTGTTGATCGCGGTGCTGCCGAGGAGTCCTCGCACTACCTCGTCGGTCTTACCTTCGGTCAACAGCCACGGATCACGCGCGAGGGCGGTGGCGGCGAATCCGGCCGCACCCTTCGGCGGGGTCTTGCGTGCGAGGAGGGTGGTTCGTAGGTAGTCGCGGCGGACGGTGGTCGCGGCTTCTGCCTGCTTGTTCAAGGCGATGACCTGCCTACGCTCCTGACGCTGGCGTTCTTTGGCCTCGGCCTCGCGGCGTGCGGCGGCCACGGCGGCGTCCTCGCCGCTCTCACCACCCTCGGCGGGTGCGCCAGTTCGGGCTGCGGCGAGGATCGGGGAGAGTGCGACACCGGCCCCTTCGGGGTCCAGGCACACGTACTCGGGCAACCAGACCTGCCGGGTCTCGACGGTGTTCGCGTGCCGATGCCCCTCGTCCTCGGTGGCCTCGTCGTCGTCCTCGGTGGCCCAATCGACCTCTTCGCCGTCGATTTCCTCGCCACCCTCGCGAAGGAAGTACCGTTCGTCTTTGCTGAGCCAGACTGCCCACTTGTTCGGGTCGACTTGGGTGTCGGCCTCGGTGACCTCGCCGCCTTCTGCGTTGACCAGGTCCGCGAGCAACAGGTCATCGCAGTAGCGGGGTTCCTCGGCGAGGATCGTGTATCCCATTTCCGTGTAGGGCTGGGCGGCTTCGGCGCGTTCGGCCTTCTCTGCTCGGTCGTTGCGAAGACGCTGCGCTGTGTACCGAATGTTCCAGCGACCAGCGTTCATCAGTTGGTCGACGGCCTCGGTGTCTCCTTCGATCTCGAACTCGGCCACGATCGCGGCCTGTTCCATGCTGAGTTGTCCGGCGTCGATGGCGGTGCGCGCGGTCACTGACTTACCGACAGCTGCGGCGGCTTTGATTTGATCGCGGGGCACCCCGCGCACGGCCTTCGCGGTCGCGGCTTCCGATTCACCCAGGTCCAACAGCAGGGCAACACTTGCGGCGCGCTGGCCTGCCGTCAGGTCCCCTCGCGAGTAGGTGTGGAGCTGACGTTTGATGCGGTTGATCGCGCGTTCGGTGTCGGTAGTTGCGGTGTCGGGATGCACCAGTACCGGGATAGTGGTCAAACCGGCGTCCCTGGCCGCGAGGGCACGGCATTGACCGTCTTCAATGGCGACCGTGCCGTCGGCATAGCGGACAGCCCTGAGTGCGACAAGCACTCCGTACTCGCGCACCGACTCCACCAGCTCCGCCAACATGTCCGGGTCGACCTCATCACGCACGTTGTCGTCAATCAGGACCTCGTTGGGACCCAGATGCATCAATTCCTCGGTGGCTCGGGGTGTTTCAGAACTCGCGGCCGGGTCGGTCACTGTTGCGGTCATGTGTTTTCTCTCCTAGTCTTTCGGGATAGAACACCGGGCAGCCACTTACTGCCCGGTGTTCCTTGCTCCCTGGGGGGATTGATCAGGCAGCGTGTGAGGTGGTTGCCAGCTCGGCACTGAGCTGTGCGATCAACTCACGGGCGACCGGCTCGAGGATGGGACGTGGGTCGCACGCCCAACCGGCGAGGATGACCGCTCGACCCCGGATCGGCCGGTCGGTACCCGCTCCGTGGCGATCGATGATCGCGCGTGCAAGGTGGTTCTCCGGCTGCGCCGGGTCGAAGCGGTGATTCGCACCGGCGATCAGACAGGCGATTCCGTGGCGGGCGCCTGCGCCGAGGGGGAAGTCAGCGGTCCGGTAGTCCGATACGGCGTCGAGGGCCGCGCCGCGCCCTGGGGCGACCCTGCGGCTCGTCCAAAAGCTGTCCACGGGTAGATCAGCGAACTGCACGGTGCCGTCGATCTCGACGGTGATGGCTGTGTAGCTGCGGAACATGGGTACTCCTTCGGTGATTGATGGGGTTCAGTGAGCTGCGCCGAGGTAGTGCAGGTCGTCTGGTTCGTCCTCACGGGCGTGGTGTTCGAGCCACCTGGCTGCGGTGTCGGTGTGGCCGAGTGCGGTGAGGAGTCGGCACAAGGCGTCCATTTCCGCGCAGGTGAACTGTCCTGCGACCGATGCCATGGTGTCGTCGGCGGAGAACATGTCGACGAACTCGATTAGAGCGGCCAGCAATGGGCGCTCGGCGGCGCTCGCCTGCAGCTGATCGCGGTAGGTGGCAGGATCTGCACCGTTGGGGTTCGGTCGACCCGTCGAGGCGATGGTCTGGCTCACGGTGTCGAGCAGGTCGACTGCCCGCGTGCTCCGGTTGTGCGCGGTGCCGAGCAGGGAAGCGATGCTGTCCAGCGCGGCCTCTGCGGGCGTGTAGTTCTGTGCGGTGGTTCCCATGTTGTTCTCCTTCGTGAGGTTGGGGCGCGGGTAGCGAGTCAGACAGTCAGACCGAAGTCGGCCGGGTCGACGGGACGCTGGACTGCGAGGATGAGCGGATCATTCGGCTCGAGGTCGAAGACCATGCGCAGAAGTGCGGTGCGGGTGTCCTGGTCCAGATCGTCGAAGTCGGCCTCGTCCGGGCCTGCGAGTTCGGCGTAGATCACGCGCGCGACATCGAACGGGTCGTAAACAAAGTCGAGAGTGATCGTGGTGCTCAACGAAACCTCCGTGCTCGGATCAGGCACCTGCGGCCCCTGATCGTTCTTTTTGCCCTGCTGGCAAGGGAGGTTCGGATCGGCGGTATCAGGACGGGGTGCAACCCCTGGGCCGAGAAGTTTCTCAGCGAGCGAAGCGAGTACGCGTTGAGAAAGTTCTCGGAGCCTTGTGCCGGCGCTCGCGCCGCCAGGGGTTGTTCCCCGGCCGCCGTCGATCAGAATCGGAAGGACAGCAGGTCAAAAGAACGATGTTCTTCAACAGAGCGGAGCGCAGCGGAGCATCCTCTTGGGGGACACCGAAGGTGGCCGGCCGCCCGGGGAGGCGCCGTCCTCACCGCCGGTGGATCAGCCCAACGGCGTGGCCACCGGCTGCCCCGATATGCCACAACCCTGTCCCGCTATCCGCAGTCCTTGTCCCGAGTACGGAACCTTGTAGTTGGTGTTTCAGCTTCCGACGTCACGCAGGGGCTCGGCCGCGTTGCGGGCGCGCTACTCTCGGTGGACGGGTTGGGCGAAGGGGGATGTCGGTGTTCGGTTGGCTGCGTCGCACACGTGCCGGCGCCAGAGATCTCCAGCGCGCAGGCAGTGGCTATCCGAAGAAGCGTGCAGACGACGGGTATTGGCAGAAGGCCGAGCAAGAGATAGTCGCGGCGCTGACCGGTGATCAGCGTGAGGAGTACCTCGCGGCGCTCACCGAGCTGTCCGAGACGATGGACGAACTGGGCATCGAGGACTTCCGCGAGTGCACGCGCAGCTTCGCCCCGGGTGGGCCTACAGTGCTCACGCCGGCAGAGATCCGCCAGCGCACAGACCGGATACGCACCGCGGTCAACTCCATCCCGCCCGATAGCGGCCCCCGACAGTGATGCGGCCCGGGGCAGATCACAGCATTGGATCCGCTAGAGCCGGGGCGACCGCGGAAGCGGGGCACCACTGGGCGATGACCTCGAGGCCGCCGCGCTGGTTGCCGGTCGGGATGGTGAAGCTCAGGGCAGCCATTCGCCCCTCAGAACGTGTTGGGAAAGTCTCAAGCGGCGGTTGAGCTACGTTGCCAGGGCTTGCGGCCGGGCGGTGGCGCCAGGCGTCGGACCATCAACCCGATC
>NZ_JBAQEO010000659.1:0-3233 GCF_049286785.1 Rhodococcus sp. (in: high G+C Gram-positive bacteria)
GTGTCGTCACCGTGGCCGGGGTAGACGACGGTGCTGTCGGGGTACCGCGCGAAGAGTTTCGTTTCCACGTCGGACAGCAAGGAGAAGAACTTGCCTGCGTCCGCGGTCTTTCCCACACCGCCAGGGAAGAGCGAATCTCCGGTGAAGAGGTGTGTCCGCTCGCCGCTCTTCTCCGTGAGCGCCAGCGCGATGGAGCCGGGTGTGTGACCGGCGAGATGGATCACGTCGAAGGTGAGGTTGCCGACTGTGACGGAGTCGCCCTCGTCGAGCAGGCGGTCGGGACGGACGGGGAGCGGCTGCGCGTCCAGCGGGTGGGCTGCGGTAGGAACGCCGGTGGTAGCTGCCACATTCTCGAGTGCCAGCCAGTGGTCGCCGTGCTGATGTGTGGTGACGATCAGCTCGAGGCCTGGGGCGTGCTCGGTGACCAGCTGGTTGATCCGGTCGGCTTCGTTGGCGGCGTCGATCAGGACGGATTTGCCGGTGTCGGAACAGACGACCAGGTACACGTTGTTGTCCATGGGGCCGACGGACATCTTGGTGATCGTGGCTCCCGGAACAGTTCGGCGCTGCGGCGCGGAACCGGGGGAGACGTGGCCGGTGTACGAGTCTTCTATCACCATGGGCTGCTGGGTCATGTTGGGGAGGTTACCGTCGAATACAAGCAGGTGAGTGGCGGGTCCGTGATCGGGTACGGAGAACGTGTCGGTGGCCGCGCTTACCATGACATGGCCGGAGTCTGCGGTCACACGCGTCCTCGGCTGCTGTCGAACAATGAAGGGACTTGGAGTGGCGGATCGCCTTATCGTGCGGGGTGCCCGTGAGCACAATCTGCGAGGGGTCGATATCGATCTGCCCCGCGACAGCCTGATCGTTTTCACGGGATTGTCGGGGTCGGGCAAGTCGAGCCTCGCGTTCGACACGATCTTCGCGGAAGGACAACGACGCTACGTCGAGTCGTTGTCGGCGTACGCACGGCAGTTCCTCGGGCAGATGGACAAGCCGGACGTCGACTTCATCGAAGGCCTGTCTCCGGCGGTGTCCATCGATCAGAAGTCGACCAACCGCAACCCACGATCCACCGTGGGCACCATCACCGAGGTGTACGACTACCTTCGCCTCCTGTACGCCCGCGCCGGTACGGCGCATTGCCCCGTGTGTGATGAGCAGATCGCGCGGCAGACCCCGCAGCAGATCGTGGACCAGGTGCTCGATATGGAGGAGGGCACCAGATTCCAGGTGCTCGCGCCCGTCGTCCGCACGCGTAAGGGCGAGTTCGTCGATCTCTTCGACCAGCTGAACGGGCAGGGCTACTCCCGCGTGCGCGTCGACGGTGTCGTGCATTCGCTCGCTGACCCGCCGAAGCTCAAGAAGCAGGAGAAGCACGACATCGAGGTGGTCGTCGACCGCCTCACCGTCAAGGCCGGCTCCAAGCAGCGGCTCACCGATTCCGTCGAGACGGCGCTCCGCCTCGCCGAGGGGATCGTGATTCTCGACTTCGTCGACCGTGAAGAAAATGCTGCAGACCGCGAACGCCGATTCTCCGAGAAGCTGGCCTGTCCTAACGGCCACTCGCTCGCCATCGACGATCTCGAGCCGCGTTCGTTCTCGTTCAACTCGCCGTACGGCGCCTGCCCGGAGTGCACCGGACTCGGTATCCGCAAGGAAGTCGACGCCGATCTCGTCGTGCCCGATCCCGAGTTGTCGCTCGAGGACGGTGCTATCGCACCCTGGTCGATGGGCCAGAGTTCCGAGTACTTCGGACGACTGCTGTCGGGGCTCGGCGACATCCTCGGCTTCGACATGACGACGCCGTGGAACAAACTCCCCGCCAAGGCGCGCAGAGCCATCCTCGAGGGCAGCCAGGAACAGGTCCACGTCCGCTACAAAAATCGGTACGGGCGTACCCGTTCGTATTACGCCGAGTTCGAGGGCGTCATGCCTTTCCTGCATCGTCGGCTCGACCAGACCGAGTCGGATCAGATGAAGGAACGCTACGACGGCTACATGCGTGAGATTCCGTGTCCCGCGTGTGGTGGTGCACGACTGCGCCCGGAGATCTTGTCCGTCACCATCGCGAGTGAGAAGTTCGGGAAGAAGTCGATCGCCGAGGTCTGCGAGCTGTCGATCTCCGAGTGCTCAGACTTCCTGAACAGCCTCACGCTCGGCTCCCGGGAGGAGGCGATCGCCGGGCAGGTTCTGCGCGAGGTCCAGGCCCGCCTCGGATTCCTGCTCGACGTCGGGCTCGAGTACCTGTCGCTGGCCCGCGCCGCCGGCACGTTGTCCGGCGGTGAGGCTCAGCGCATCCGCCTTGCCACCCAGATCGGCTCCGGGCTGGTCGGTGTCCTGTATGTGCTCGACGAGCCGTCCATCGGTCTGCATCAGCGCGACAACAGGCGTCTCATCGAGACCTTGACCCGCTTGCGCGACCTCGGGAACACGCTCATCGTCGTCGAGCACGACGAAGACACCATCCGCGCGTCGGACTGGGTGGTCGATATCGGCCCGCTCGCCGGCGAGCACGGCGGCAAGGTGGTGCACAGCGGCACCTATCAGGAGTTGCTCGACTGCGAAGAATCGCTCACCGGTTCCTACCTGTCCGGTCGGAGCCAGATCGACGTGCCGGCCATCCGACGGCCCGTCGACCGGAAGCGTCAGGTCACGGTGGTCGGTGCTCGTGAACACAATCTGGGCGGCATCGACGTCAGTTTTCCGCTCGGTGTTCTCACCGCGGTCACGGGTGTGTCCGGGTCCGGCAAGTCGACCCTCGTCAACGACATCCTCGCGACGGTCATGGCGAACAAGCTCAACGGTGCCCGCCAGGTTCCGGGACGGCATACCCGCATCAACGGACTCGACCACCTCGACAAGCTCGTGCGGGTCGACCAGTCACCGATCGGCCGCACACCGCGTTCCAACGCCGCCACCTACACCGGTGTTTTCGACAAGATCCGCACGCTGTTCGCCTCCACCACGGAAGCGAAGGTTCGCGGGTACCAGCCGGGACGGTTCTCCTTCAACATCAAGGGCGGTCGCTGCGAGGCGTGTTCGGGCGACGGCACTCTCAAGATCGAGATGAACTTCCTTCCCGACGTCTACGTGCCGTGTGAGGTCTGCCAAGGCAAGCGCTTCAACGAAGCGACCTTGCGGGTGCGCTACAAGGGGAAGAACATCGCCGAAGTGCTGGAGATGAGCGTCCGCGAGGCGATGGTCCACTTCGCGGTACACCGAGACAT
>NZ_JBAQEO010000660.1:0-3294 GCF_049286785.1 Rhodococcus sp. (in: high G+C Gram-positive bacteria)
CGCGGACTGCTGACCGATGACGAGGTCAGTCGGCTGATGGAACGGAACAAGGGCGCCCTCGAGCGGGCGGCACGGTCTGCGTGAACGACTCGGATCCGCTGCGCGGCAAGGCCGCCGCGCAGCTCGCGGCGATGTCCGTGCCCGGTGGCCCACTGCACACGAAGTCCGACACGAACACGATGATCCGCTTTGCGGCATCCCCGGCGCGGCTGCGGTTCCGTCGCACCGTCATCGACCGGTATCTGGTGCGGGAAACCCCGCTGCGCGAGGGACTTTCGGCGATCCTCACCGCCGGCGCACCCGGAGCAGGGAAAAGCACAAGTCCTTCACCTCATCGGCATCGAGCCTGCGGAACCCATCCAGATCAGGGATATGTTCGTGCAGCAGAGCCTGTGGGCTTGGACCGGTGGTCGTGGCCGATGAGGTGTGCGAGTTCGGCGAGCCGGGGTAATGACGCACGAGGATTGTGTGATGGTGTGCGGCGGGGGGGTTCCATCGATATCGTCGACGAGATGGCTTTGCGGAATGTGGGTGTGAGTTGACGGGCCTGTGCGTCACGGCGAGCAGGGTGAACTGGGTAGTCGTGGTGGTGGTCGGACCCAAACTGTGACGGAGGTGTGTATGACGGTCGCTGACACGGTGGCGCCGCTGGTTCGTGCGGTGCTGGGTCCGCAGGTTCCGGTCGGGATCAAATGTTGGGACGGGAGCCGGAGTGGTCCTCCGGACGCGCCGTGGCAGGTGCGCATCGTCAATAGGCGTGGTCTACGGCGGTTGCTGTGGGCGCCCAACGACCTCGGTTTCGCTCGGGCCTACGTCTCCGGCGACATCGACATCGAGGGCGACCTGCTCGCCGGCCTGGACGCGTTGGAGCAAGTGTCGGACCCGAGCCGGGGCCCCGGTGTACGGATCGACGGGCAAACGAAGAAGGCGCTGGTGAAAGCGGCGCTGCGCCTGGGGATCATCGGCCCGCCACCGAAGCCGCCGGCGGAGGAAATGAAACCGGCGCGCGGGCACCGGCACGACAAGGGTCGTGATGCCGCCGCGATCAGCCACCACTACGACGTCGGCAACGACTTCTATCAACTGGTGCTCGGTGAGTCGATGACCTACTCGTGCGCGTACTGGGTGCAGCAGAGCGAGGATTTAGGTGCGGCCCAGTACGCCAAATGCGATCTGGTGGCCCGCAAGCTCGGCCTGACCGCGGGGATGCGGGTACTCGACGTCGGCTGCGGGTGGGGGACCTTCGCGCTGCACGCGGCACGTCACTACGGCACGCACGTCGTCGGTGTCACCCTGTCCCAGGAACAGGCGGACTACGCCAGCAAACGGATGGTCGACGCGGGCGTGGGCGAGTTGGTGCAGATCCGAGTCCAGGACTACCGCGACGTCACAGACGGCCCCTACGACGCGATCTCGAGCATCGGCATGGCCGAGCACGTCGGCGCCGCGATGCTGGCGACCTATGCCGCGGACCTGTTCGCGTTGCTACGCCCGCGGGGGCGGTTGCTCAACCATGCGATCTCGCGGCGACCAGGCACACTCGCCCCGTTCTCCAAAACTTCCTTCATCGATCGCTATGTGTTCCCCGACGGGGAAATCTCACCGCTCGCGACGATGATCGAGGCGCTCGAAGGGGCAGGTTTCGAGGTGCGCGACGTCGAGTCGCTGCGCGAGCACTATGCGCTGACCCTGCGGGCCTGGGTGGCAAACCTGGAGGCGAATTGGGACGAGGCGGTGGCCCAGAGCAGCGCCGGGCAGGCACGAGTATGGCGGTTGTACATGGCCGGCGCGGCGTTGGGGTTTGCGGCGAACCGGCTCGGAATCAATCAGGTCCTGGCAGTCAAATGCACCGAACAAGGTCGCAGCGGCATGCCCGGCACCCGCGCCGAGCTGTTGCAGTCATCCGCACCGAAACCATCTCCGCCGGGTCACAGTGACGAACTGTGATGTCCGTTCTCGATGTATCCGGCACACGTGAGCTGGTATATGCCCTGTTCGATATTCCTGACGAAGGCACCGTCAACATCGCGGCGAACCGAGCCGGATTCCGTCGAGTGCCAACCTGACTGCGAAAATGCCCGCTACGGGGCAAGCATTATCATTAGTTCGAATTCCGTTGGGGAAAACATTTTCAGCCATTAATTGGCATGGTCTAGGTTATCGGCAATTGACTTCGGCGTGGACGGTCACACCACATCGACGGTCCAGTCGATCACGCGGGCTCCTACTGCGCCGTGACCTCCACCGGCTCTTCAGCCATGGACTCATCGCCATCGACAGCACCGACACCATCGACTCACCGAAGAGATCCGCAAGTACCAGCGTTACGGTGCCCACCACGGCAACAAGTTGAAGGTCTCGTTGAGCAAGAAGCAGCGGGCTGCTTTCCAGTGAACATCGACACGAGCCGGGGGCCGGCCACGATCAGGTAGACGCAGTCGAAGACGACGCTGGCCGCGATGGTATGGACCAGGCGGACACTGAAATCCTTCTCGTCCGGTCCGGGTCCGCGCAGGAATCTCCGAACGAAGGTGAACACAAATGCCGGGGACTGCCAGCAACAGGATGACGATCACTTGAAACAGCCTCTGTGGCAATGCCATAACTGGTCCTTCCTGGCTGGTGTCTGCTCGAAAATTTTTGGATCGTCGCCGAACACCCCGATGCCGATCAGTGGGCGTTCGGTCACCTGCCCCCGGTCGGCCGGCCTGCGCGACCACGACGAGATCCGGGCCGGGTGGGGACGGACAGAGGGCTACGCCCGCCGTACATGCATCCTGGCCGCCGGTGGCCGGTGGCGCCTTTCGCTCCGTAATCACGCATCCCCTGGCGATACCGGTTTCGACGTGCGCGAGGGGCGCTGCCCTGGTTACGACCTCACGCTTGGTCCTCCATGGTGGCGAGTGTGGCGGCGTCCATGGGCGCCGTGAAGCCGGTGTTGGCGAAGTGGACCGTGCGCCAGGGGCCGAGATGGAGTTTGCTGTCCGATTCGCGCAGGTGCGCGCTGAGTGTGGTGTTGACGCCGGGTGACCTGGTGATCGGAAAGGGTGATGCGCGCGTTCTGGGCGCTGATCTGGACCGCACGGAGATCCGTTCCCCTGTAGATCGGCGCTGCGGGCTCGTCGGCACGCTCGCGGTCGTAGACGGTGACGATGAATTCGGGTCGGCGCAACAGTTTCCTCATGAGGGCGATCGTTCCCGACCCCGAACAGCGGGGCAAACGGGCGTGTCCCTCTGCCTACCCAGCCCGTGCCCCGGCACGGGCTGGGTAGGTGGTGTTCCGGCGCCTTGTAG
>NZ_JBAQEO010000661.1:0-2724 GCF_049286785.1 Rhodococcus sp. (in: high G+C Gram-positive bacteria)
CCCCCCGGTCGAGGGCAGTTGCACGGTGACCTCGTACCTGCCGATCCCGAACAGCACCGGCACCTTCACGTACTGGATCGACATCACCGCGAGTCCGATGACGGTCAGGACCGCGAAGATCACCAACTGGATTCGAACGAATCTGGTCATTCTCATGGCGTCGGTGCCCCTCCCAGTTGCGGCGGAAGGCCGGGGATCTGCGACAGACCCGGAATCTGCGGAAGACCGGGGAGAGCCGGTACCGGTGCCGGATTCGGCGCGGGCTGCAAAGGAGCCCGGAGCGGGTCGCCGGAGTGACCGGCAACCCCCGCGAGGGCGCCGACCGCTCCCTCTACGCCACCGAGCGACCCACCGAGTCCCGTGCCCGTCAGGAAGTTGCTGTCGACACGCTCCGCGGTCAGGTCGATCATCATGAACAGGTTCGCGTAGTCGCCCATGATCGCCTTGTCCATCGTCTTCATCGGGAACGGGTACGTCAGCATGAGCGACAGCACCTCGGTCAGCGCGTTGCCCGAGTTGGCGAGTTCACGAAGGACCGGGGTGAGATTTCGCAGGTTCGCCTTCAGATCCTCTCCGCTGCTGTCGACAAGGCGGGTCGCGGTGTCGCTCAGCCTGCCCAGTTCGACAAGGGCAGTGGTCAGGTTCTGACGCTGTCCGACAAGCACCTCCAACGCGGGTGGAATGCCGTCGAGTGCGGCCTCGAGCGTCGCCTTCTGCTCGTTGACGGTTCCCGCGAGCCGGTCGATGCCCTCCATGGCCCCGATGATGTCGCCCCGTTGCTGATCGAGGCTGGTGACGAGCTGATCGAGTTGCGGCAACAGGTCGCGGATCGACTCTTCCCGGCCGCCGAGGGCCGCGTTCAGCTCTTGGGTGATGTCCTGGATCTGGGCGATGCCGCCGCCATTGAGCACCACCGACAGCGAGGACAGCGTCTGCTCCGTGGTGGGGTACGCGCCGGCGCGCTCGATGGGAATGACGTCACCGTCTTCCAGCCGGCCCTCGGGTTCCGTGTCGGTGGGCGGGGCGAGTTCGAGGTGCTGTGAACCGAGGAGACTGGTCTGGCCGATCTTGGCGGTCGCATTCGCCGGAAGTTCGACGTCCCCGTTGATCGACACGGTGACCTGCGCGTGCCAGTCCTTCACATCGATGCCGGATACGGTACCCACTGTCACGTCGTTCACCCTGACCGGTGAATTCTGCGTCAACGTCGTGACATTCGGCATCTCGATCTCGACCGTGTACGCGTCGTCGCCCAGCCCCTCCGTCCCGGGCAGGGGGATCGAGTTCAGTCCTTCCCACTCACAGCCGCTCAGGGTGAGCGAGACCGCCACCGCGGCCGCGGCGATGCCGGCGGCCCGCACTCGCCGGTGCGATTGCCTTGTCATCGTCCACCTCCAGGCTGCAGCAGGTCGTTCAGATTCCCGGGTACGTCGACGGTCGGCATCCCTGCGAGCGTCCCGGTGGGCGCCGGAGCGGAACGTGCCGGTACCGAGTCGGCCAGGCTCGGCGGACTGTATTGGATCTGGCCGGGCAACGCGTTCACACCCGTCGCCGGGTTGGTAAGGATGGGAAGATAATTCATTGTCAACGAGTTCAGCACCGGCCCGAGGTATTGCGCGCACAGGTCCGCGCTCCGCTCGGAATCGTTCGTCTCCAGACTCGAGATCGAACCACACATGAACGCGACCGGATTGCTGAAGTTCGTGCCGATGGCCGCACCGACGAGCGAACCCTGCGCCGGTTTGTAGATGTTGTTGAAGTTGGCCAAGGCCGTCGGCGCGACGTGCAGCACCTGTTCGAGCTGGGGTCGCTTGTCCGCGAGCAGCTGCGTGGCATCCGCGAGTCGTCCCACCTGTTCGGTGAGGGCGGACCGGTTCTCGACGACGAACCGGTTGACGTCTCCCAATGCGATGTCGAGGTCGGTCAGTGCCACCCCGAGTTCGTCGGAGTTGTTCGCGAGCATGCTCGACACGGACGCCAGACGGCCCTCGAACTGAACGATCTGCTCGTTACTGGACGACAGCGCCGCCACGAACGTCTGCAGATTGCGAATGGTGGAGAACAGGTCGGTCCGGCCGTCCGACAGTGTGCGCATGGTGGCCGACAACTCGCGCAACGTGTTCCGCAGCGACTCGCCGTTGCCGTCGAGGTTCTCTGCCGCGGTGTCGATGAACGTTCCCAGCGATCCCTGCTCGTCGGCGCCCTGGGGTCCGAGGGCGGTGGAGAGCTTGTTCAGTTCGCTCTTGATCTCGTCCCATTCGACGGGCACAGCCGTGCGTTCGATGGGAATGGAGGCTCCGTCCTGCAGGGTCGGTCCTCCCGCGTAGACGGGGGTCAGCTGGACGAACCGGCCGGAGACCAGGCTGGGTGCGACGATGACGGCCTTGGCGTCGGCGGGTATCTCGACCCCCGAGTCGACGGTCATGGTGACCTTGGCGAAATCGGCTGCCGGTTCGATCTTGTCGACGTCGCCGACCTTCACACCGAGCACCCGCACATCGTCGCCCGAGTACAGGCCTGTGGTGGTCGGGAAGTACGCGGTGATCGTGTTCTTGCCGAGACGGGGAAGGACGAAGAACAGCGTGCCCACGACGAGTGCCACCACGACGGCAGCGATCCCGCCGCGGATCCACCATTTCTTCCGGGAGTCGGGAGACCGATCGTTCGTCTCCTGTCGATCGGTCATCGCGGTGCCTCCGGGGGAAGTACCCGAGTCCTCGAACC